>MGSS01000001.1 GCA_001798595.1 Deltaproteobacteria bacterium RIFCSPLOWO2_12_FULL_60_19
CTCACCTACACCATCGATCCCGAGGTCAAAGGGACGGTGACGATCCACAGTGCCGAGCCGCTGAAGAAAGAAGACCTGTTGCCGATCTTTCATCAGATCCTCAGGATGAACGGCGCGGTGGCCGTCAAGACCGGCGATCTTTACCGCATCGCTCCGATCAAGGAGGGCAAGGGAATCGCCCGGCCGGTGGGTCCGGACAGGGTGGACAGCTACGCCGTCCAGGTGGTGCCGGTGAGATTTTTCTCCGTGGCGGAGATGAAAAAGCTCTTGTCGCCCTTCGTCACGCCCGGCGGCGAGATTATGGATTACCCGCGCGGCAATTTCCTGATGGTCATGGATCTCCCCTCCAACATCCAGCGGCTGATGGAGATCAGGGACCTGATCGACGTCCAGACCTTCGCCGGCACGCGCACGGAAATCTATCAACCCAAAATCGCGAGCGCGGAGGAGCTGGCGACGGAGATGAACAAGGTCATGCAGGCCTATGCCGCCTCAAGCCCGCAAGCGGAAGGCTTCGCCGCGCAATTTCTGCCCATTCCACGGATCAATCAGCTCCTGGTGATCGCGCACAGCGAAGCGGCGTGGAGCTACGTGAAGAGGTGGCTGGAACGGATCGACGTTATCGCCGGCGGGCCGGGCAGGAGGATTTTTGTCTATCCGGTCGAGAACAGCAAGGCGATCGAGTTGGCCGATATCCTGAGCCAGGCGCTCGGCTTGGCCACTGCTGCGAGAGCCCAAGCGCCGCGCTCGCTGCAAGATCTCCATCGGGCCATGCCCTCGCAGCCTTCAGGACAGGGCGGGCAGCGCGGACAGCAGGGAATGCAGGGCGGACAGGGCGGCGGGTTCGGCTATACGCCTGGGAGCTACCAAGGTGCGGTCCCTGAGAACCTGCCGGGGATGATCGCCCAGCAGGCGCAGCAGCAACGGCCGCAAGCTGCGCCATTGCCTCAGCCGGTCCAGCCGCCGGGGGCGGCGCCGAGAGCGCCTGCTCCCGGCGCAAAACCGGACGCCAAACCGGAGGAGCAGCTGCGCATCATCGCCGACCCGGCTACCAACATGCTGATCATTTACGGGACGCAGCAGGAATTTCAGAACATCAAAAATATTCTCAAAGAGCTCGACATCATGCCGCGCCAGGTGCTCATGGACGTGTTGGTGGCGTCGATAGATCTAAGCGACTCCAACAGCTTCGGAGTTGATTGGCAGATTCTCCGGAACCGGGGAGATACTTTTACGGGTGGCTTCGCTAGCTCAAGCAGCAGTACGAGCGGGACACCGCCAGTCACAACCATAACGCCCATTCCCCACCCGGTTCTTGCTGGGCCGGCGGGATTAGCGGTCTTAGCTGGAACCGGTGCTAGTTACGTTCGTGGTATGATCACTGCCCTCGCTACCGATGGGCGAGCCAAGGTTCTCGCTGCGCCGAGCATCCTCGCAACCGACAATCGCCCGGCGAGGATTCAGGTAGGCACCGAGGAGCCGGTGCCGACGGGCAACCAAACCTCTACGGAAGGGCTCTCGCAACAAACAACGATTCAATATCGGAACACGGGAAAAATTGTAACGATCATCCCGCAGGTCAACGCCAAGGGGCTGGTCATTCTCCAGATCAAGGCGGAAGTGAGCGAGCGGGGCGCAGACGTGCAGATTGGATCTACATCAAAGTCGGCGGCCGTAGACGGGGGCGAAGCAGGATCAGTGGGTGCATCGTCTTCATCCAACACGTTCCCGTCTTTCAATACCACCGATGCCGAGACGACGGCCGTGGTGCAGGACGGAGAGACTTTAGTGATCGGCGGGCTGATCGACGAGACCAGGGGTTGGAGTCGGACCGGTGTCCCCTTTCTCAAGGACCTACCCGTGATAGGCCGCTTTTTCGGTATAACCAAGGAAGACTCGAAGCGGCGGGAGTTGGTCCTGCTCATCACGCCGCACGTGATCCGCAGCGTGGAGGAAAGCAGAGACGTTACTCAAGACTTCAAAGACAAGGTCGCCCGCGTCACGCGCGAGATCGCGCGGACGAAGGGCGAGGAGGACAAAGGGCCGTCGTTTATGCCGAAGCCGCCGCCGGATGAGTCGAAGCCGTCTCCGGAAAGTTCTTCGAGCGGCGCGTCGGCGCCGGCCGAACCGCAGCCCGATCAGGGCGTGTGGAAGTCCATTTTGAAGGTCCTTTCCTTCGGGTTGCTCTAGCAGGATGCTGAAAAACTCCGTTCATCCTTCGACAAAGCTCAGGACGAACGGAGGATGGATTGAAATCATTGGAAAATTTCCGTTCTGTTGAGCCTCGTCGAAGCATGAGGCTCTCGAAGCACGAGTGGCTTTTTTCAACATCCTGCTAGTGTCCTGCCGCAACTTCCATCGCGGTCACAGTCTACTTTGCCGTCGCGGTAATTTTACATTCCCCCCCGCGGGTGATAGGTGTTTGAGCGCGTATGGCAGCCAAGTCCGACCTTCTGCGTCTCCTTGAGCAGCTTCTCTCCCTACCCACCGCGCCGTTTCATGAGCGCTTCGTCAGCTCCTTTCTTTGTGCCGAGCTTAAGGCCGGCGGCATAGACTTTTTGCTCGACGAATACGGCAACATCGTCGCCACCGACGGCGGGAGCGAGTGCCTGCTCGCCTGCGTCGCGCACATGGATCATCCGGGATTCGAAATCATCCACGCTACGGCGACGACGGCCGAGGCGGCCTGGTACGGCGGCGTGGATGCAAAGTATTTCATCGGCGCCCGCGTCGTGATCTACGATCGAGCCTCCGGCGCAATCCGCGCGCGCGGGACCATCGCCACGATCACCAAGGATCCCCTGGGCAGGGTGGAAAAAATGGCGCTCAGCGTCAACGGCCGCGTCGAGACGGGAGACTTCGGGACCTGGAACCTGGCGCCTTATCGGCGCCAGGGAGAACTGATCCACACCAAAGGGGCGGACGATCTCGTGGGATGCGCGGCGATTCTGACGATGCTCAAGGAGCTTAAACGGCGCGGCCTCAAAAAAGGCATCCGCGCAGTTTTCACGCGGGCCGAAGAGCAGGGCTTCATCGGGACGCTCGGAATGATCCGCGGCGGCGCATTGCGGCAGTCGGCGAAGATCATTTCGGTGGAGACCAGCAAGGCGTTGCCGGGGGTCGTCCTGGGCGGCGGGCCGGTGATCCGCCTGGGCGACCGGGCGAGCATGTTCGACCATCGGATGGTGGTCTTTATGGATCGCGTGGCGCGCGAGCTGCAAAAAGGAGATAAGAGCTTTCGCTTTCAACGCCGAGTCATGGACGGCGGGACGTGCGAGGCGACGCCGTATCAACTAAGCGGCCACGTTTCCGGCGGCGTCGCGATCCCGCTCCGCAACTATCACAACCAGGGAACGACGCGGATCGGCGCCGAGGGAGTGCATATCAAGGACGTCGAAGGGGCCGTGCGGTTTCTTGTCGAGATGGCGATAAGGCCGGAGGATTTTGAGAGCGCGACGGAAGAGCTGCGCAGGCGAATAGAGAGCGGGTGGGTGAAGTACGGGGGGAGGCTGCTGAAAAAAGAATAATGGGGAAAGGGGAGGGTTTTCATAGGGGCGCACGGTTTGTTATGATGAATCAGAGGGCAGTATGGGCCTTAGCTTGCCGGATATAAAAGTTCTAGTGAGAGGCGGCGGGGAGATGGCGAGCGGCATCGCCTACCGGCTCCACCGCTGCCACATGAAGGTGTTCATTACGGAGGTTGCTGTGCCGACGACGGTGCGCCGCACGGTGGCTTTTGCCGAGGCGGTTTACCGTGGGCGGCACACGATCGAAGGCGTCGAGGCGGTGCGGGTTGACTCTGCGGCCGATGCCGATGCCGTCTGGGAAAAGGGCGCGATCCCGCTGTTTGTCGACCCCGATGCCAGGGTCCGGGAAGCGATCCATCCGCAGGTCGTAGTGGACGCGATTATGGCGAAGCGGGAAACGGGAACGAACAAGTCCTACGCTCCGCTGGTGATCGGCGTCGGCCCCGGCTTCGTCGCGGGAGTTCATGCTCATGCCGTCGTCGAGACCAATCGCGGCCACAACCTCGGCCGCGTCCTGTGGCAGGGGCAAGCGGAGCGGGATACCGGCGTTCCGGCGCCGGTTTCGGGTTACACCGAAGAGCGCGTGCTGCGCGCGCCGAAAAGAGGGCTATTCACGACGCAGCATGAAATCGGCGACAGCGTTCAAGTCGGGGATATCGTGGCCCAGGTGGACGGACGGCCCGTCCGCGCGCAGATACGCGGCATATTGCGCGGCCTGCTCAAAGACGGCATCGCCGTCGAACAGGGGATCAAGGCCGGGGACATTGATCCAAGGGGGGAAGCGGAGTATTGTTACCTGATTTCCGACAAGGCGCGCGCCATCGCGGGAGGAGTGCTTGAGGCTATTCTGCATTCCTTAAACAGTCTCAATTAATGCGAAGTGCAAAATGCAAATTGCAAAAACTAAAAGTCAAAATGATCTTTGATACGCTGAGGGTGGGATGAATCCAAAAAAACTGACGATCGAGAAAGTTCAGGAGGCGCTGCGCAAGGAGAAATATATCTGCGACCGCGCTCTCGCCACCGTGGTCTATCTGTCGATCGCGATGGGCAAGCCGGTGCTGCTCGAAGGCGAGGCGGGGGTCGGCAAGACCGAAGTCGCCAAGGTGCTGGCCGAGGTGATGGAGACGAAGCTGATCCGCCTCCAATGCTACGAGGGACTCGACGCCAACACCGCGCTCTACGAATGGAACTATCCAAAGCAGATGCTGCGGATCAAGCTTGAGGAGGTGCGCCGCGGCGACCGCGACGCGGTGGAGACGGAGATCTTCAGCGAGGAATATCTGGTCAAGCGGCCGTTGTTGGAGGCGATCCAGACCGACGGCTCGACGCCGCCGGTGCTGCTGATCGACGAGATCGACCGCGCCGACATGGAGTTCGAGGCGTTTTTGCTCGAAGTGCTCTCCGACTTTCAGATCACCATCCCCGAGATCGGCACGATCCGCGCGAAGCAGCGCCCCTATGTTTTCCTGACGTCTAACCGCACGCGGGAGATTCACGACGCGCTCAAGCGGCGCTGCCTTTACCACTGGATCGACTATCCGACGTTCGACAAAGAATACGAGATCGTCATGACCAGGTTCCCCCACATCCGCGAGCAGCTCGCCCGGCACATCTGCGCTTTCATGCAGCAGGTGAGGCAGATGAATTTTTACAAGCGGCCGGGCGTGGCGGAGACGCTCGATTGGGCCTCCGCCCTCCTCACGCTCAACCGCCACGAGCTGGATGAAAAGACGGTGGAGGAGACGATGGGCTGCGTTTTTAAATACCGGGAAGATCTGCACCATCTCCAGGAAGAGCTGGTCGGAAAGAAGCTCGATCTGGAGCATATTATGAAAGAGGCGGCGGCCCATTCCGCGTGAGCTATGGAAATCTCCGATGAAACGATCGGCCGGGCGGTGGAGCGCTTCGCCCCCGTGCGCGGCCAGGGGACCGTGGCGAATGTCCTGGCCTTCGGCCGGGTGCTGAAAGAGCTGGGGGTCAAGATCGGACTCAGCCAGGCGATGGACGCGAGCCGGGCGCTCGAATTCGTCGATGTCGCCCGCAAGGGTGATTTTCGCGCCGCGCTCAGCTCCAATCTGATTTCCGACAAGGAAGAGCTGGAGCTGTTCGATCGCGCCTTCAACGCCTTCTGGCGGACGCGCCGCTCCGGGGAGCTTTCCCTGGAGACGTCCGACCTTCCCTCGCTCCAACCCACCGAGCCCGAGAAAGATTCGACCGGCTCGGGAGAAAACGTCGAAGAGCTTTTGGAGTCGTTGTCCAGCCAGGAGGCGCGCGGGGACGAAGAGACCCAGGAAATCCCCATCCCCACCTACAGTCCGAGCGAGTCGCTCGCCAAAAAAGATTTCAGCGACCTGGGCATCGAGGAGAGCCGCGCCATCAGCCGGGCGATTTTGCTGATCGCCACCAAGATCGCCACGCAGGTGAGCCGGCGCAAGAAGCGCTCCGTCAAGGGCGACGAGGTGGATCCGCGCTGGACGATGCGCAAGAACATCAAATACGGCGGCGAAGTGATCGACCTGGTGACCCGCAAGCGCCGGATCAAGAAAACCCGCGTCGTGCTGCTCTGCGACGTGAGCGGCTCGATGGATTGCTACAGCCGCTTTCTGATTCAGTTCATGTACGGCTTGCAGAACGAGCTTTGGGGCGTCGAGACGTTCGTCTTCAGCACTGCTTTGAGCCGCATCACCCACCTGATACGATCGAAAGACATCGCCGGCGCGCTGGAGAGAATTTCCAACTCGGTGGTGGGCTGGTCGGGCGGGACCAATATCGGCCGCTCGTTTGCCGCGTTCAACCGCGAGTTTGCGCCGACCCTCGTGACGCACCGCACGGTCGTCGTGATCATCAGCGACGGCTGGGATCGGGGAGACGTGACATTGCTGGAGCGGGAGATCAGGACTCTCAGGCGCAGATGTTATAAAATCATCTGGCTTAACCCGCTGCTGGCGAGCGAGAATTACGAGCCGCTGTGCAAGGGAATGCAGGCGGCGCTGCCGTATCTGGATGTCTTTTTGTCGGTGCATAATCTGAATAGTCTGGTTACGCTCGGACGGACGCTGCAAAAAATGGTGGCATAAAAATAGGCTGTAGGACCGCGATTCATCGCGCCCTCGGTGAAGGGTTTATTAGAGAGGAGATAAAGCCATGGCCGGACCAGGGGCGTGTCATGAGGATCGGGATATCAAAGGCGCGAAGAAAGATTCGATCTATCACCAGATCAAGGAGTTTCTCGACAAGGGGGAGACGCTGGCCGTCGCCACGATCGTGTCGACCAAGGGCTCGACGCCGCGAGAGGTCGGCGCGAAAATGATCGTGACGGCGTGGGGCGAGATCCTGGGAACGATCGGCGGCGGGTGCGGCGAAGCCGACGTGAAGCGCGAGGCGATCGAGGTGATCCAGACGCGCCGGCCGAGAACCGTGCGCGTCGATCTGTTGGACGACATTTCGTCCGACAGCCCGGCGGTATGCGGCGGCATCATGAACGTATTTATCGAAGCGTGGTGGAAGCAGAGAGAGACTGAGGATAGAGGATAGAAGGCAGAAGATGGAGAGCTTGGTAGACCAGCTCATACGCGTCCAGGAGGAGGGCGCCGCCGGAGTGCTTGCGACCGTCGTTGAAGTCGAGCGCAACGGGGAAGTTCAACCGGGCGATAACTGTCTCGTCCGCGACGGGAAATTGGCCGGCGGCAAGATTCGCCATGCCAGGCTGCTCGACGCCGTTCTCAAAGAGGCCGAGGCGCGTCTTAAAGAAGAGAAATCGAAGATGGTTTCTCTGGAGCTTCCGCAGGGCGGAGGTAAGATTGACGTTTTCTTCGAGGTTCTCCCCTCGCCGCCGAAGCTGATCGTCGTCGGCTGCGGTCACATTGCCGTGCCGCTCGCCAAGCTGGCGAAGGTTTTGGACTTTCACGTCACCGTGCTGGACGACCGCATCCTGTTTGCGAATCGCGATCGCTTTCCCGACGCGGACGAGGTTCGAGTCGGAGACATGGCGGCCATATTGAAGGAGATGTCCATCACGCCTTCGACCTACATCGTTCTCATTACGCGGGGTCACAAATACGACGAGCTGTGCCTGCGGGAGACAATTTACAGCCCGGCTAAGTACATCGGCATGATCGGCAGCCGGAGGCGCATCCAGGCTTGCTTCCAGCGATTCCGGGAGGAGGAGAAGATCGCCGAAGAGGTGATCCAGCGGGTCTATGCCCCGATCGGTCTGGACATCGGGACGGAAACACCCGAGGAGATCGCGCTGTCCATCATGGCGGAGATCGTCAAGGTGCGCCGCGGAGGAACGGCGAAATCGTTGTCGGGAAAGTAGGTCCAGCGTGCTGGAAATTGCAAAGTGCAAAATGCAAATGGCAAAATTTAAAATTTTCACTTTGCATTTTTCATTTTGCATTGGATCTCGATGACTCAGACGGCGGAGGGGACAAAGATTACGGGGGTGGTTTTCACCGATCTGGGTCGGGCGGCGTCGTTTCTTTCCGTGGAGCGAGTGCAGAGTACGTTGCGCCGGAAAGTCGGGTTTACTCCCTATCCGGGGACGCTGAATCTCAGGCTGGAAACGGATGAGGCGATGGAGTGCTGGCGGGAGGTGCGCGAGCGGCGCGGAATCGAGATCGTCTCTCAGGATCCGGCACACTGCCATGCGCGCTGCTTCTTGGTGGAAATTGAAGGCAAGCATCGAGGCGCGGTCGTCCTTCCCGAGGCGGCGAACTACCCGGAGGACAAGATTGAAGTCATCGCTCCCGTTCGGCTTAAGGATGAACTCAGGATCAAGGACGGGGAGCGAGTGACAATAGAGTTCGTGGATTGACCCCGATCCAAGGGGCTTGAGAAAGAAAGCGTTTCATCGGGTGTTAGGGCGGCGAGGCAGTTTTTGACGAGCGTCTTGCACATAGGCAGAATTTTGGTTCGGGGTTGAGGTGCTATGAGGCGATTAATTGTCGGCATATCGGGCGCCACGGGCGCCATCTATGGCGTGAGGATCCTGGACGTTCTCTCGAAAATCGAGGATATCGAGACGCATCTGGTCATGACGCGCGCGGCCAAGATGACGATCCAGGTCGAGACGCCTCACTCGGCGAAAGAGGTCGAGGCGATGGCGGACGTCGTGCACGACATCAACAACGTCGGCGCGAGCATCTCCAGCGGCTCTTTTCGCACCGAAGGGATGGTGATCGCCCCTTGTTCGATGAAGTCGATGGGCGGGATCGCCCATTCGATCGGAGGGGACCTCCTGGTGCGCGCGGCCGATGTTATTCTGAAAGAGCGAAAAAGGCTCGTTCTGGTCGCGCGCGAGACTCCGTTGCACCTGGGTCATCTGGAAAGCATGGCGGCGCTGACGCGGATGGGCGCGGTGATATTCCCGCCTGTGCCGGCCTTCTACCATCGGCCGAAAACGCTCGACGACGTCATCAACCAAACCGTCACCCGTATTCTCGACCAGTTCAACATCGATGTGAACCTGTTCGAGCGCTGGAGCGATGAGCAGATGAGCCGCCATCCGAAAGCCAAGGGCGGCTCGCGCCGTAAAAAGTGAGGCGCAAGGAGTGAGCAGGGAGACTCTGCCGCAACATGCCGCGCAGCCCTAAAAAATCCCTGTCCCCCACGCAGCGCCGGAAGAAGGAGCACCTCGAGCTCTGTCTCGACACGCGCCCCGTTGCCGCTCCCTCCGGCACCGGACTCGATCGTTATGCCTTCCTCCACAACGCGCTTCCCGAGCTCGACATCGCCGACATCGATCTGAGCGCCGTTTTTCTCGGCAAGCATCTCAAAGCGCCGCTGCTGATCTCTTCGATGACCGGCGGCTTCGACGTGGCGCGCAAGGTCAACCGCAACCTCGCCGCCGCGGCGCAGGATCTCGGGTTGGCCATGGGCGTCGGATCACAGCGGGTGGCGCTCGAAGAGCCCAGCGCCGCGGAGTCTTTCAAAGTCAGGGATCTGGCGCCGGATATCCTGCTGCTGGGAAATCTCGGCGCGGTGCAGCTCAACTACGGCTACGGTCTCGAGCAGTGCCGGCGGGCCGTCGGCATGATCGAAGCGGACGGCCTGATTCTCCATCTCAACGTGTTGCAAGAGGCGGTTCAGCCGGAGGGCAATCGTAACTTCAAGGGGCTGACGGGCCGCATCGCGCAAGTATGCCGCGAGCTGGGAAAACCGGTGGTGGCCAAAGAGGTGGGCTTCGGCATCTCGGCGGACGTCGCGCTGCGCCTCAAAGCGGCCGGTGTCAAAGCGATCGACGTGGCGGGCCGCGGCGGGACCTCGTGGTACGCGGTGGAGGCCAGACGCGCGGCGCAGAAGGGAAAACCCGTCGAAGACACTTTTGCGGAATGGGGCATACCGACCGAAGAGACCCTGATCCAGGTGCGCCGGGCGGCGCCGGAAATGGAGCTTGTCGCCTCGGGCGGCATTCGCAGCGGCCTGGACATCGCCAAGGCCGTCGCGCTCGGAGCGAACATCGCCGCTATCGGCCAGCCCCTGCTCGCGCCGGCTTTGGAATCGCCGGACAAGGTGATAGAATTTTTACGGAAGATCATCTACGAGATCAAAATCGCGATGCTGTGCGTCGGAGCGGCGAATCTCGCGGCGCTCAGGAAAG
>MGSS01000002.1 GCA_001798595.1 Deltaproteobacteria bacterium RIFCSPLOWO2_12_FULL_60_19
CGCGCCCAATTCACCGCTTCAGGCCCGTCCCGACGCACGTCGGCGTAAAATCCGGCGAGGTGGTGATAGTAGTGAACCCCGCCGCGCCCCACGGAGTCGAGATAGCCGGCCAGCGCCTTGTCGTGCCACGGCCTGGCTCGCGCGGCTTTGCCCATAAAGAGGTAGAGGTCGCAGAGCGCCTGCTGTAATTCCGGCCGCGGCGCCTGGACCGCGATTTGCTCGTAGAGCGCCGCCGCCTCGGTGAATTTTCTCTGCGCCGCGAGCAGCTCGGCCATGTGCTCGTCGACCAGCCAGAAGCCGGAGTATGCCTTCCCGGCCTGGCGGTAATGGGCCAGCGCCTCTTCATGCCGGCCGCGCCGCAAGTCGAGCAGACCTCTCTGCAACTCCACCCAGGCATAGGAGCGCATCTCCTTGACCCAGATCTCCTCTTGCGCCTGGCGGTAAATGCGGTCGGCGATATCGGGATCGCCGAATTTCGATTCCCAATAGGCAAGCCGCGCCAGATTGTCCCAGGTCGGACTCTTCGCGATGGCGCTCAGGTATCCTTTTCTCGCCTCTTCGTACCGGCCTTTCTGAAATAAGATACCGGCCCGTAACGCCTCGATCTGCGCGCCGCTGGCGGAGCGCGAGAGCGCTTCGAGGCCGCGCGCGGCGTCGGCGACGCGATGAAGCCGGAACTCGATATTCGCTTGCAGCAGGGCCAGCTCCGGCGCGGGGCCGAGCTGTTCAACCGCGTTTTTCAGCGCGCCTTCCGCCCCGATGAACTCCGCGGCGTTGCCGGTAAGCGCGGCGCGGTTATAGAGCCGGACCGCCAGCCGGACGGCCTTTTCGGTGTCGGTCGGGGTTGACGACGCGGCGTCCTTCAGGCCCGATAGTTCTTGATCGATCCGCCCCAACTCCGCTTCATAGTCGGTTGCGACCCGCAACCTGGTGTTGATCAGGCTCACGATCGGGAGCGAAAAAAGGAGCGCGGCGAACGTCGCCCATGCGACTTTCCGCAGACGAGCTTTGCGATCCGGATTGGCAAAGGCTGTCATCTCTTTCTCGAAGGGCGCCCTGCTACGAAGGTTCGGCTAAGGCGGATCTAACCAAGCTGGGAATCCATCCATGGATTCATAGCGAGCGGCGCCGGAGCCGACCTGCCGTGGCGCCCCTTCGGGCTTCGGGCGCGCTTACAAAACTCTATAAACTTGATTTGGGATACCGGTGCGGGACTACCACAGCGGCGTCATCTATGTCAATGACTATTTTTTAGTTATGCGGGACGGTGTTTTATTGAGCTCCGCCGGTGGCAAATGGCGCAGGGGCTACGGCATCTCTTCGAGCAGTTGGCCGTAGCCTTTCACGGGTTGTCTTACATGGAGGCGCTTTTGGAGCGACCAGACGCGGGCGGGAACGGGGTGGATGACGGGGACTTGCAGGTCTTCCTCCAGCGGCTTGATGATGTCGAGCGTGCGCCAGCCGGAGCCCAGCATGTAGATCGCGTCGGCGCCGGGGTGACGCAAGAACGCCTTGCGCGTGTGGGCGTAGACTTCTTGCGAGGCGAGGCGGCCGACGTCCTCGAACGCGACCGACATCCCTTCCATCGCCAGGATTTCGAAGCCCGCCTCGGTAAAGTAACGGGTGAACGTATCGTTGATCTTGCCGGTGAAGTAAGTGACGCCGAGGATCTTTTTCACGCCGAGCGCCCGCATCGCTTCCACCTGAGTCTGTGACGCTGTGACAATCGGGCGTTTGTACTTTTCTTCCCATTGCTTGACGATCTTCTCTTCGCCTTTGTAGCCGTGGACCATAAACGGTGGCGCGCCTTCGGGGTGGATCAGATCGACGCCCAATTTGGCCAGCTCCTGCACCCGATCTTCATAAGCCTGCACCGCCGCGCGAAACTCCTCCTCGTCGCCGCGCTGAAAGCCGACGAACAGCGGAATCACGCCGATCCCCTCCGGCAGGAGCCGGATGAGTTCTTCCAGCGATCCCGGCCGATGCGTCGGCTTGATCAGACCTACAACTCCGCGCCAGCTGGTATAAGACATGGTTCCTCCTTCTGGACCGATGATTGATTCGAATATTACGCCAACCAAAGGCAAAGTCCAAGGTCGGTTTCCAATCCGGCCGAAACATTCTATATTCAACACCGAACTGTTTTTTACTGAGCGCCATACCATGCAGAGTATTTCCTGCGACACTCTCCGGCGGATTCTGGATAAGGAACAAGAATATGCGCTCCTCGATATTCGCGAGCCGGGCGAATACAACCTGGGCCACATTGCAAGGTCCACGTTATTGCCGCGGCGCGATATCGAGTTTCGGATAAGGTATCTGATTCCGGCACGGGATACCCTGATAATCCTTGTCGGCGATGGCGGCAAGCGCGAACTCCTGACCGCCGCGACTTTGGAAGCCGGCGGTTACCGCAAAGTCAAAATCTTGGAAGGCGGGTTTCCCGGCTGGTCGAAAGCCGGATATGCCACGGAAACCGGAGTCAACGTCCCGAGCAAAGAGTCCGGCGAGCGGGTCCACAGCGAGTTTAACGTCCCGGAGATTGAGCCCGCGGATCTTCGAAGCCGCATTGACCGCGGTGAACCTTTTCTTATTTTCGATGCGCGCACGCCGGAAGAATACGCCCGCTTCTGCATTCCGAACGGACTCAATGTCCCGGGCGGCGATCTGATCCTCTGGGCGGAAGAACTCAAAAACAACGCGAACATCCCGGTCGTCATCAACTGCGCAGGGCGCACGCGCGGCATTATCGGCGCGCAGTCTTTGCGGCGGCTCGGCCTCACGAACGTCTTCGCCCTGCGAAACGGAACCATGGGTTGGCTTCTGGCGGGATTCGATTTAGAGCGGGAACCGAAGCGAAATCTCGCGCAGCCGTCGGAACAAAGCGTTTCCGTTGCTGAGAAGCTGGCCTCGCAGGTTGCAGAAGAGGAACAAATCCCGTTCATGTCGGTTTTGGATCTGGGAGATTTGCTGAGCCGGCGGGAGAGGAAAACACTTTATGCCATGGACGTCCGCTCTTTCGAAGAATATCTTTGCGGACACATTCCAGGCTTCATTTCGGTTCCGGGAGGCCAGGCCGTGCAACGCGCGGACGACTACGTCGCCGTCCGAACCGCTACGATCGTCTTCTCGTGCGACCGCGCGGCGAGGGCGACGATGGCCGCATACTGGTATCGCAAGATGGGGTTCAAGAATGTTTTTGTGCTTCGCGGCGGGATCTACGCGTGGGTGAAACACGGTCGAAAGCTTGAGATCGGCGATGTTCAAGAAAGTACCATTGGACTTGAACGCGCCCGCTCTTCGGTCCGCTGCATAGGCTCAAGTCATGCGGAGTCGCTGCCGACCGGCAAACCGGATCTCCTTATCGTAGACGTCGGCTTGAGCAGGCAATACGCCGAGGGGCATCTCCCCGGAGCCGTCTGGCTGTCCAGGGACTGGATCGAAGAGCGCATTCCCGCGCTCTACCCCGAGCGCCGGCAACCCATCCTCGTGACCTGTCCCGATGGACGTCAATCCGCTCTCGCGGGAGCCGCGCTCGTGGAGATGGGCTACAGCGATGTCAGCGTCCTTGAAGGCGGGACGCAAAAGTTGATCGAGCGCGGGCGAGCGATAGAGACGGGACTCACGAAGCCGCTGATCGAGCCGAACGACGTTGTTCTATCCGCCTCGATGAGCGGCGATAAGCGCGCGATGCGGCGGTATCTCGATTGGGAGATCGAGTTGGCGGGAAAGACGGAGAAAAAGTGAGAGCGGGTCGGGCGCGAGCCGGCAAGACCTTTGGGTAGTCAAGCCGCGCGGCAGCCGGCCTCAGCAGTTATCGTACTTGGGGCTGGCGAAGGTCGTAATCGTCCCTTCGTCCGGGTCGAACTTGAGTCGGTTGAGCCCAGTGAGATCTTTGCCGTAAACATGGATGTCCACGGTGTTGCGGTCCGTGGTGTTCAGGACCGCGTGGACGTCGTCGGGCGGCAGCAGGCAGGAAATGTCGCCGACCCGGTTGCGCAAAGTGCCGATGAATTCCAGACGGGCCGCGGTAACGGTGGCGCGATCATCGAGGCGGCGGAAGCGCTTCTCTTGAAGCTCGTTTTCCAGAACCCCTATCAGCCCCCAGGTGTCATGATTGTGCGGGCCGAGCCCGTCTCCCGGCCCCCAAACCACGACATTGACGTTGAATTTTTGCTCCCGGTGAATCATGTAGCGACCCTGGCCCATCGCGCCGCGTTTCTTGAATTCGGCGGGAATACAGTCGGGATTTTCGAGCAACTTTCGCAGCAAGGGCTTGCCGCGCTCCATGATCGCTTCGAGCGCGCTCTCCTCTCCGGTCACGCGCTGCATATCCGCGATGAAATCCGACACGCCGTAGAGACGTTTCATAAAGCGCCCCTGCCGTGGTCTCCGCGCTCGGAAGCGGACACCTTTTCAAGCATCCTGCCATAGCTCGCGACCAACCGCTTCTCTTCCTCTTCCGTGACGCCGAGCTGGGGCCGCCGGACCGCCGCGCTTGCAATCAGCCCTTCGTGCCTCAGGATGATTTTGATCCGAGCGACCGCCTCGACGATCGGCTCGGAGAATACGAGCTCCTTGAGCTCGCCGAGTTCCCTTTGTATCCTCATCGCTTCGCGGTAATCCTCCGCCCGGCCGGCGCGATCGATCTCTCCCCATTTTGCCGTCGCCAGATTCGCAACTCCGATCAGCGCCCCGCGCGCCCCGAGCATGTAGCTCTCGGCCACAAAGCGGTCGTTGCCTGTGAGCACCGCCATCTCGCTCCGCTCGGCCTCGAGCTGCCTCATGGTCTCGGTAAAAAGATTGATGTTGAACGAAGCCTCTTTGTAGGCGACGACCTTCTCTGAACGTCCGATTCGACAGACGGTCTCCGGATCGTACGCATAGCTGGCAACCGGGACTTGGAACAGAACTATCGGAAGATTCGAGGCGACCGCGACTTCCTCGAAGAAACGGCATCTCAGTTCTCCACCGACTTTCCCCCAGGCGAAGAGCAGCGGAGGAAAGATCATCGCCGCGTCTACCGGAAGCCCTTCCAGCTCTCGCATGACCGCGATCGCCTCGGCGGTAGACTGAGGTGTAACGGCCGCGATGTGAATCTTATTGGCCTCTCGCGCGATGTCGCCGGCGACTTTATAAACTTCGCGTTTTTCTTCCAGCCGCAACACCGGCCCTTCGCCGATTCTGGCGCACGAGACAAGGCCTGCGACTCCTTTACAGGCGATTAAATGGCGCGCCAACCGTTCGAGGCTCTTGAGATCCAATTCTCCCGATGGAGTGAACGGTGTTACGTGCGGCACGAACAGCCCCTGGAAGCGATCGTCCTTCAGCATTCTTCCTCTTTCCGTTAAACCGATTGAAGAATTTTCGCGAACTTCGCCTTCAGCTTCGCGCGCATCTCCGGACTCACATCGACGACCGTCGGGAATTTGCCTTTGAGTTTGCGGTCGTACGGAACGCAGGCGTCGATGAGGATACGGTTGTTGAAATTTCCCGGCAGAAACATCGGGTCCCGGCCCGACGACCAGGCTTTTTGAATCGTGTCGATGTCGGTCAGCGGATCGAAACGCGTGCACATAGCCCACAGAACCTGATCGAGGTCGGAGCAGTCGATGTCCTCGTCCACCACGACCGTCCACTTGCCGTTGTAAGCGCCAGCGGCGCAGTTGGCGGCGACGTGTAGCACGTTTCGCGAATGGCCGGGATAGCGCTGGAGAATCTGGATCGCCGTGAAGCGCGTCGCCGGCCCGCCCTCGTGATTCCACACGCCGAGAATGTCCGGCAGGCCGCACGCCTCCAGCGCCTTCCATATCTCCGCCGCGCCGGCGATCCCTTTGAGCAAGCCTGTCTCGTCCACCGGCTTGTGCTGCGGCGCGCAGGTAAGGATCGGGTCGTTGCGGTAGAGTACCGTCTTTACGTCGATGTAGGGGCGCGGCACGACATCGTCCGAGTAATATCCCATCCACTCGCCGAACGGCCCCTCCGGCTTGACATGGCCGGGCACCGCATCACCTTCGATGACGATCTCGGCGTCCGCCGGTATCGGAAAGCCGGTGTAGGGTCCTTTGACAACTTCGATCGGTTCTCCTCGGATGCCGCCGGCGAAGTCGTACTCCGAAACGCCGCGCGGCAGCGGACTGGACGACAACATGTAAAGCAGCGGGTCCTGGCCGCAGACCACGGCGACCTTCATGGTCTGGCCGCGTTCGAAATATTTGTCGCGATGAATCCTGCCGTGTTTCCCTTCGGTGATCTGGCAGCCGACGGTTTTGCCGTCATAGACCTGGCAGCGGTAGGCGCCCAGATTGTACCAGTCGCTGTCGGGATCTTTGGTGATCACCAGATCGGCGGTTCCAAGATAGCGGGCCTCGTCCAACTCATGGTGCACGGGCACGGGGAATTTGAGAACGTCGACCTGATCGCCTTCGAGAACGTGATCGAGAATTGGTCCGGTCTTGACGAGCTTCGGCTTGATAAGCTCCATCTTCTCCATGCGGCCGTGATAGGCTTTGACGGTATCGACTTTCCGCTCGTATTCGAGCGGCAGGCCGAGGGTGAGGGCGACGCGCTTGATCGAGGAGAACTGGCCGTAGAGCGTGCGGAAGCCTTTGGGATAGCCGGGAACTTCATCGAAGAGAATCGCCGGCGCTTTGCCTTTGCTGCTCGCCGTCAACATCTGCGTCATCGAGCCCATCTCTCTGTCCCAGTGGGCCCCGTTGACCTTGAGCAGCTCGCCCATGCGCTCTACCTGCGCCAGCCAATCCCGCAGCCCACGATAGCTTACTTGCAGCTCCGACATTCTCGCTTTTTCCGGACGTGCCATGGTCTCCCCCCTTGCGCTCACCATACGTTCCGCCCCCTCGCCTTGTCAACCAAGCCAAGTTGAAGACGCCTTGAAAGAAAAACGGCTCGCTGGTGTCACTTCCGATTCCCGACCGTCTGAGCGAGATCACGTATGCCGATTTGACGTTCGGCAAAGTCTCGCTTGGCAAGCTCGTGGAAGACCTATCCGGTGGGGCACTTCGCTCTAAGCGACGAATTCACTGTTGTAACGTTCGAGCGCTTCGTCCTTTACCAGGCGTGTTAAAAAGCATCACAGACCAAGACGACTTCTTTCGAAGACAGTCTTAAGCAAACACAAATGCGGGGGTGGAGAAAAGGGACATTCTGATTTCTGTTAGGCACACCGGCTTTAATTCGTGCGACGCGAGCATAATCGTGAGGAAAAGTTGAATATCCCCTTTTCGACCGGGGAAACAATCCGCCGCGATGTGCGACTGTGCACCTGCGGTGAATCCGGCGAGATTCTGGTGCCGTAGATGAAAATCAGGCGTGATGAGTCACGCCCCTACATCGGCCGAAATACGGGCGCCTGAATATCTCCTGTAGGGGCGCAATTTATTGCGCCCTGGCTGCGATGAAATACGATCCGGACAAACATCATCGCCGATCGATTCGTTCGACGAGACAGAAAGGAAGAAGGCAAGTCTGCTCTTGGCCCTTTCTAATACCCCGCGGCGGCGCGACCCTTGGGAGCGGCGCTCGCGGAGAATCCCTGCTTCATCCACCACTCGGCAACCTCAGCCCGCATCGGCCAGGCGGAACTTCGATATATCGGCCACCACCACTCGATTTACGACTACGACCTGTTCAGGTAGGGCTAAACTCTCACGAACCAAACCCCTTAAAAAACCCTTCCTTCTCCAATTCATCCAGCAGCGAGTGATCGACGAATTCCTCCGGCTTGCGGTTTCTCATCTCCGGGCTGGTGGCGGCGTAAAAATCCAGCGTGTCCTTGATGCCGGCCATGTTCACGCGCGGCGGAAAGGAAAAGCGCGGGGCGAAGTAGTCGTAGGTGTCGCGAAGGATTGCGGCGTCGTCCAGGCGCATTCTTTTGGCGAAGACCGCGAGCGTCCGCTCGCGGTCGGTCTTGATGACGTGAACGGCCTCGGCGTAAGCTTTCAGGAAGCGTTTGGCGATGTCGCGATTGTCGCGCAGGTAGCTGCGCCTCACGTAGAGAGTGGACTGAGAAAAGTTCGCCCGCATCTCCCCCATGTCGGCGAGAACCCGATAGCCGGCCTTTACGGCCATGGTCAGATGAGGCGGAGAGAGAATCGTGGCGTCGAGCGATCCTACCGTCAATGAGAGCAGGCGCGTGGGCGCATCTCCACCGATCATCACGCTCACCTCCTGCTGCTTGATTCCCCATTCTTTGAGAGCGAGCTGGAGCGCGATGTCGTTGGAGCCGCCGAAGTTTAGGATGCCGATCTTCTTTCCGCGCAGGTCCTTGGGCGAGCCGATATCGGGCTTGACGACGAAGGCATAGGGAAATTTGTTATACGATGCGGCGAGAATCACGGTGTCGGACCCCCGGGCGTAGGCTTGCAAAGGCGCCGTCCCCGAACCGGTGGCGAACTGCGTGCTGCCGCCGAGCAGCGCCGCCACCGAGCGCGCGCCGCCGGTGATCATCACCAGATCGGCATTGAGGCCGTGCTTCTCCAACAGTTTAAGATCTTTCGCCACCCACGACGCGCTCTGGAACCCGGACACCCCGCCGAAATCGGCAACGATCTTGTCCACGGCGTTCGCGTTAAGCTGGCCTATCTGCAGGCAAAAGAGAAAACCCACAAGTTTCAATCCAGCGGTCGAACTCATTTTCGTTGTTCCCCCAATTCCTAATTCCCAATCCCTAACCCCATCCTCATCATGTCTTCCATCCCTTGACGGAGATATCTATGCCGTTTCCTTCCGGGTCATGCAGACGAAACTCCGCGAACGGAATCCGGTCCGGCCGCTTCGCTCCTCTTGGCACGCCGGCCTTCTCCGCGCGGTCCCTGGTTTCTTCGATGCTGTGGATGTGAAAACCGAAATGGTTGAAGCCGTTCTTCTCCTCGCCCACGCGCTGATACAGCAAGGCGACGTTGAAGTAGCCGTCCGAAACGAAGATCGAGGAGCGATCCGAGTAGGCGACTTCCTTCATCTTGAAAACGTTGGTGTAAAAGTCGGAAAGCCGCTTCGGGTCGGATGTATAGAGCGCGATGTGCCGGATGGGGAACGGAGTTTTTTCCGGCGCCACGCCGAAGCTGTTGGCTGAGAGATCGATGCGGTTGCCATCCGGGTCTGCAACCTGCGCCTGGCTGTGCGAGGCGGAGGCGGTGCCCGCCTTTCCGGCCTTCTCTTTCACGCCGTTCAAATCTTCCACCTGAAAGCCGGTCGCATAAAGACCCCGCGCGCCTTCCGCCGGTTGTTTCAGGAAAGCCAGGGTAAAAGTCCCGTCCGACAGACGAACCAGCGAAGGCTCTTCCGAAACCGTCTTCAGATCGAATACCTGCCGATAAAAGTCGGCCAAGCGGCCCGGCTCCTTCGCGGCGATGGTTAGGCATCGTAAGTGTGGCATAAAACCTCCACTTCGTAATGTTGAATTTTAAATTTTTAGTTTTGAATTAGAATTCCCTTGTTCTTCAATTCAAAATTCACGATTAAAAATTCAAAATTATTTATCTTGGCGCGACTAGAATCTCGTCTCTCGGGAACCGGTCCATGATCTCCGCGCCGTTTTTCGTCACAACCACCATATTTTCGAGTCGGACGCCGCCGACGCGCCGCTCGCCCTCGCGCCCCTCGACGGCAATCGTCATCCCCTGCTCGAACACCTGCGGGTACTTGAACGACCACTGCCGGTTGATGATCGGCATGTCGTAGCCGCTGCTGCCACCGCCCCCCAACCCCAACCCATGGCCGATCTCGCTCGCCAGCACCTCGACCTCTTCCTTATACCCCCAACTCGACGCCGGTGGAAAGTGCTTCGCCGCGTCCGCCGTGGTCCTGCCGGGCTTGATTTCCTCGATGATCGCGCTGATCCGGTCGACGACCCGCTTGTACCAGTCTTTTTCTTTTGCGGTCGGCTCTCTTCCAACAATGAAAGTCCGATAGGTGCAGGTCCCGTAGCCCATGTACGTAAGGCCGCACAGCGAGCCATAGACCAGATCGCCGACTTCGATGATCCGGCTGGATTGATGAAACGCGCGATCGAAGGTGTTGGGCCCGGTGCGCCAGCCGCCGGGAATCGCGTTTTCCGCGCCGTACTCGCACCCTGCCGTGGAAGCGACGGTCGCCAAGTCGGTATCCTTGATGCCCGGCTTTAAATTTTCCCACACCCGGTACCAGACGCCGCTCACGATCGCCGCGGCGGTCTTCAAGCAATTGATCTCATCCTCGTTCTTGATCGATCGGGCTTCGAGCATCGTGGCCCGGGTATCGACGATGTTTTTGATGCCCGCAGCGTTCAGCGCCTCGCGACCCATCCCGTCGAACCCGCCCAGCCCCAGCTTTTCTCCGAGCAAGCCGCGCTTCTCCAACTCGCTCTTGATGTCGGCGGCGAACTGTTTCGCCTCGTCCTGCGAAGCCTCCAGGCCGCAGGCGCCGGTGAGCCAGCAGCGCGCCGGACGCCACTCTTTAATCCAGGGCGCCTGATCGGGCATCATGTGGTAGTAGCCGTCATGCTCGTACATCACCGGATCGTGCTCGGCGAAAAACAGCACGAAGCGGCACATCGGATAAGCGAAGCCTCGCAGCCCGGTGAGATAGCGAACGTTGACGCCGCTCGCTTCGAGCAGAACGGGGATGCCGTTCTTTTTCATGATGTTTCTGGCGCGCTCGGCGCGATACTGCCGCATGCGCTCCACGTTCAATCGCTGCTGCCAGTCCGCCGTGGCGGGACCGAAGGTGAGTTGCGACGCGAAATTAACCATTTCCTTGACCTCCCTTATCTCTTTGCCGCGACTCTAGCGTAAATCCTCCCTCCCTCGCAATAGCTCCCCGATTTTCGATTTTAGATTTTGGATTTTCGATTTAAATCGGCGTTCAATCCAAAATCGGCAATCCAAAATAGTATGTCTTGACAGTCGCCCCTCGTATTTCATATGTCTGCCTTGGGGCAAGAAGGAGGAGTGACATGAGCCAGCAGGCGAAAATCGTTACCGGCCTGGGCAAAGCCGAACTCCATCGAATTTTGGTTCGGGGCTACGACCTGACCGAGGAGCTTGTCGGCAAGATAACCTTCAGCCAGATGACTTTCCTGATGCTCATGGGCCGCATGCCGACGGCGGGACAGACCCGCATGATCGACGCCCTGCTCACCATTCTGGTCGAGCATGGGATGGTTTCGAGCATTGTCGCGGCCCGCCTGACTTACCACACCGCTCCCGAAGCGATTCAGGCCGCCGTGGCGACCGCCATTCTGGGCGCCGGCAGCGTTCATCTCGGCTCCTCCGAGTGGTGCGCGCGGATGCTCCAGGAAGCCCTCCCGCCGCACACCAACGACGCCGATCTCGACACCCTCGCGGCATCCGTGGTAAAGCGCTATGAAGAGAGAAAGCAGAGAGTCCCCGGTATCGGCCATCGGACTCACGCAGAGGGCGACCCGCGCGCGGACCGCCTGTTTGAGATCGCTCGCGAGACTCAAGTCTACGGCCGCTACTGCGATCTTTTGCGGCGCATCGCCCGCGCGGCGGAGTCGCGGCGCGGACGCCGCCTGCCGGTGAACGTCACCGGCGCGATCGCCGCGATCGCTTCCGACCTGGGACTCCCGTGGCCCATGTCCAAGGCATTCGCGATCATCGGCAGGACTCTGGGCGCCATGGCTCACATCGGCGAGGAGATCCGCAATCCGATGGCCGGAAACATCGACGCCGCGATCAAGTCGGCTTTAGTCTACGAGGCGGGTGACAAGGAGAGAACATGAGAACGAACAAGCGGCTCCTCGGTCTCGCGCTGTGTTTAGTCGTTTTCTCGCTGCCGATTCCGCGCGCGAATGCGCAGCTCAAGAAGCTCAACCTCTCCTACACTGCGACCAGCCCCTATCAAGCGGTCCTCATCATCGGCCAACAGGCGGGAATCTTCCGCAAGCACGGCATTGATGTATCGCTGATCTTTATGGCCGGCGGCTCGCTGGGGATTCAGGCCATGGTGGGAGGAGACGTGCCCATGACTCAGGCGGACGGTTCGGCTTCGGTCGCCGCCGCGATCGCCGGAGTCGACGTGGTGATGATCGGGAGTTTTTTGAATACCTTCCCCTACAGCCTGGTATCCCTGCCGGAGATAAAGACGGTCGAGCAGCTCAAGGGAGGAAAAATCGCCATCAGCCGCTTCGGCAGCGCGACCGACTTGAGCGTGAAAATGGCGCTCGCCAAAGTCGGCCTGAACGCCGAGAAGGATGTGGCTTTGCTGCAGGTCGGCGCCCAGACCGCCCGCGTCGTCGCGCTTCAGTCGAAAAGCGTCCAGGCGACGATCATCACGCCGCCGTTCACGTTGACCGCGCGCAAGCTCGGCTACAACACGTTGATCGACATGGCCCAGCTCAACATCCCCTATCAACTGACGGCCTTGGTCACTTCCAGGGCCTTTGTCAGATCACATCCGGACACCGTCATGTCCGTGATGCGAGCCGCCGTCGAGAGTATCCATTTCTATAAAACGCAAAAAGAGCCGAGCATCAAAATCCTGAGCAAGTACCTCCAGACCGCGGATCGCGAAGCGCTGGAAGAGACCTATCGCGAAGTCAGTCTGAAAGTCGTGCCGGAAAAACCTTATCCGACGCTGCTCGGCATCCAGACGATTCTCGATGAGCTGGCGGTGAAAAATCCCAAGCTGAAGACCGCAAGGCCCGAGGACTTTGTCGACATGAGCTTCGTCAAAAAATTGGATGATGAAAAATTATTCGACCGTCTCTACAAGCGCTAGCTCGCAGCGACCTGCGCGGAGGAGGGTCAACCGATGAAAAAATTCGTCTTGCTTCTGATCGCATCCCTGGGGTGCAGCCTCTCGTTCGTCTGCGGCGCTGAGGCCCAAACGGAGCCTTTTTACCAGGGTAAAACCATCAGGATCGTCGTCGGCTTCCCCACCGGAGGCATCGTGGATGCGTGGGCACGCCTCCTCGCGATGCACATCGGCAAGCATCTTCCGGGAAAGCCCGATGTCATCGTCCAGAACATGGGCGGCGCCGGCTCCATGATCGCCGCCAACCACCTCTACAACCTCGCCAAACCCGACGGTCTGACGCTGGGAATGATCTCGACCGCGCTTTACTTCGATCAGTTGGCGGGAAAAAAAGAGGTCCAGTTCGATTGGGCCAAGTTCCAATGGATCGGTTCTCCGGTGCGCAATTACGAGATTTTCGCCGTGCGCTCGGACACGCTATTCAAGAGCGTCGAAGATATTCGCAAAGCCGCGCAGCCTCCAAAATGCGGCTCCACCGGCACGGGCACCACCAGCTACTATTTCCCGAAATTTTTGGAGGAAGCGCTTGGAATAAAGTTTCACATGGTTGCGGGCTATCCCGGCACGAGAGATATTGAAGTCGCCATGGAACGAGGCGAGGTTCACTGCTACGGCCAGACCAAGGAAATCCTGACCCGCGATCCGTCCAAAGGTTGGTTGAAGAGAGGATTCATTCGCGTGCTGGTCCAGGGGGGATCGAGCCGTGACGCGGGCATGGCGGAGGTCCCGACGATTTACGAGCTTATGGAAAAGTACAGGACGCCCGAGGAAATCAAGCGTGTCGCTCCGGTTCTGCTGTCTCCCGGCGCCAGCGGCCGTCCCATGATCGCGCCGCCGGCTCTGCCGGCGGAACGGGTCAAGCATCTGCGCGACGCCTATCAGAAGACGCTCGGCGACCCGGATTTCCTGGACGCCGCCAAGAAACGGGGTTGGGAGGTCGAGCGCATCACCGGCGAAGAGCTGGAGGCGATCGCCAGGAAGGCCGTCTCCCAACCTCCCGACACCGTCGAGCGATTGAAGAAGATCATGGGGGAGTAGTCCGGTCGGCGTAGATATTTTCTTGCGGACTCCTGAGGAGACGATGAAATGGCCGCGCGCTGGGAAAATTACCTGAAGCGATGGACGGAGGAGGGGCTGATCGAGCCTTCCGCCGCCGAGCGCATTCGCGCCTACGAGGCCGAGCAGGATAAGGCGCGCGGGCTGGGTTGGCCGGTGGTGCTGGTGATCAGCCTGGGCGGCCTGCTGCTGGGCGCGGGCGTGCTGCTGTTCGTCGCGGCGCACTGGGACACGCTTTCACCTTCTTTACGCTTCGGCCTGGTGTTGGCGCTGGTGGCGCTGTTTCACGTCTCAGGAGCGATGGCCGCCGGGCGATTTCCAGCGCTTGCCACGACGCTGCACGCCGTCGGCACGATTTGCCTGGGTGCGGGAATCTTCCTCGCGGGGCAGATTTTTAACCTGCAAGAGCACTGGCCCGGCGGCGTGATGCTCTGGGCCTTGGGGGCATGGATCGTATGGGCGCTGTTGCGCGACTGGCCGCAAGCAGCGCTCGCCGCCCTGCTCACGCCGATGTGGCTCAGCGGCGAGTGGCTGGAAGCCACGCGCGGTTGGGCCGTGAGCGAGAAAATTCTGCTTGAAGGGCTGTTGCTGCTGAGCATCGCCTATCTATCGGCGCTCGCGCCGGCCAAGGAAACGTCGACCCGCAAGGCGCTGATGTGGATCGGCGGCCTGGCGCTGATCCCGCTTGCGGCGAGCCTGCCTTCCTTTCCATCCGGTGCCCCCTGGCAGCAGGTGGCGCTGCCGGAACACTACGGTGTGTTGGGATGGTCGGCCGCGTTCGCGCTCCCGCTCGTCGTCGCGTGCTGGCTCAGGCGCGGCAGCGCTTGGATAAACGTGATCGCGGCTCTTTGGGTCGTCGCGCTGGGCGCAACGAGTTTCTCCGCCGGAGCGCGTCAAGGGCTGTTGCACTACGCGTGGCGCGAGTTGGGACCATACGCAATGTGGGCGCTGGGCTCGCTCGGATTAATTGCGTGGGGTTTGAAGGACGCACGCAAGGAGAGGATCAATTTAGGCGTCGCGGGATTTGCGCTGACCGTTCTCAGCTTCTACTTCTCCACCGTGATGGATAAACTCGAGCGCTCAGCGAGCCTGATCGGCCTCGGCTTTCTGTTTTTGCTGGGCGGGTGGCTGCTTGAAAAAACGCGCCGTCGCCTCGTGGCGCGGCTTGAGAAAGGCGGAAAATGAAGCCGTTGGCCAAGGGGCTGGTGATCGCCGTTGTGCACGTCGCCATAGTGGCCTCGCTCGGCGCCAAGCTGCTCTACGACCGCTCGACACAGCCCCGCGTGTGGGCGCTCGCCGCTCCTTATGATCCGAACCTTCCGATCCGCGGCCGCTACGTCCGCGTGCAACTCGTCGTCGAGCCTCGCGGGATTCAAGAGACAAAACCGGCGCCCGGCCAGCCCCTGCCGAAATCGGTCACTCTTCGCGTCGAGGCCGACCGGTTGGTCGCTGAACCGAATCCACAAGAGCGCGGCTACGATCCTTCCGCTCTGCACGTGCAGTTCATCCAGCGTCGCGGCGAAACACTCGCCGTGCTGGACCGGCCCGTAGCATTTTTCATCCCCGAACATATCCCCGACCCTTCGATTCGTCAGCCGGACGAGGAACTCTGGGTCGAAGTCACCATTCCGAAAAAAGGCCCTCCCCGCCCGATCCGCCTTGGCGTGAAAAAAGGCGACGGGCCGATAACGCCGTTGGAGATTGAGTAAACTCGGCCTGTCTCGTCGTGTGCTTTTGTTACCACAGTTTAGTGCTCCGCGCTTGACAACCAACCGTCCCTCTCATATTTCTCCCTGAAGACCTTCGCGGGAAAAGAATGCAATGGCGGCGCAGGGACAGTACATCATCGGCGTGGACACCGGCGGGACATTCACGGATGTCGTCGTCATGAGCGAGGCGGGACAGGTGTGGACGGCGAAAGCCTCCACGACGCCGGACGATTTTTCGCGCGGGGTGATGGATGCGCTGACGGAGGCGGCGAGGACCGTCGGCGTCGACAGAAAAGATCTGCTCGGCCGCACTTCCCTCTTCAAGCACGGCAGCACGGTCGCGACCAACGCGCTGATTACGCGCAGCGGCGTCAAAGTCGGCTTCATCACGACCAGGGGCTTCGAGGACACGACGGAGATCATGCGCGCCATCGGACGCGTCGACGGCCTCTCGGAAGAAGAGATCCGCCACGTCACCTGGGTGACCAAGCCCGAGCCGCTCGTCCCGCGTGAGCGCATCGCCGGCGTGCGCGAGCGCATTGACTACACCGGCCGGGAGATCGCGCCGCTCGACCGGGGCGACGTGATGGCCGCGGTGCGCAAACTCATGGATGAGGACAAAGTTGAGGCCATCGCCGTGAGTCTCCTCCATGCCTGGGTCAATCCGGCCCACGAGGAGCAGATCCGCTCGCTCGCGCTCGAAGCCGACCCGTCGCAGAAGCTCTACTGGTCG
Source organism: Deltaproteobacteria bacterium RIFCSPLOWO2_12_FULL_60_19 (assembly GCA_001798595.1). Classification (GTDB taxonomy): domain Bacteria; phylum Desulfobacterota; class Binatia; order UBA9968; family UBA9968; genus 2-12-FULL-60-19. The sequence continues at coordinate 16,276 of MGSS01000002.1, forward strand.
TTCGGCAGCGCGCTCTCGCAGATCGCCGGCGAATACGCCCGCGCCAACACCGCGATCCTCAACAGCTACCTCGGCCCGACGGTCGAGCGCTACTTGAAGGGACTTGAGCGCAAGCTCAGGGACGGTGGGTTGAAAAGCTCGCTGCTCATCATGCAGGGCAACGGCGGCGTCGGCCACCGCGAGCAGGTGTCGGCCATCGCCAATCTCCAGTCCGGCCCCGCGGGCGGCATGATCGCTTCGGCCCACGTGGCGAAAGTTCTCAAGCACAAAAACGTCATTACGACCGACATGGGCGGAACGAGCTTCGACGTGGGGCTGATCACCGACGGCTACTGGCGCTACGCGCAGGAGCCGATCGTCGAGCGCTTTAGAATTCTTCAGCCCATTATCGACATCGAGTCGATCGGCGCGGGAGGCGGCACCATCGCTCGTGTCGATCCGGAGACCGGCCGCCTCCTCGTCGGCCCCAAGAGCGCGGGCGCAAGCCCCGGCCCGGTCTGTTACGATGCCGGTGGCACGGAAGTCACCGTCACCGACGCCGACCTGGCGTTGGGCATTATCGATCCGAACTACTTTCTCGGCGGAAGAAAGAGACTCAACAAGGAGAAGGCCCTCAAGATCATCGAAGAGAAGATCGCGCGCCCGCTCAAGCTGAAAGTCCAGCAGGCCGCCGCCGGCATTTACGACATCGTCAACAGCAAGATGTCCGATCTGATCCGGCGGCAGGTGGTGCGAACAGGTTACTTGCCCGAAGAATTCGTGATTTACGCCTTCGGCGGCGCCGGCGCGGTGCACGCCTCGGGTTTTGCCGTGGAGCTGGGCGTCAAGAAGATTTACATCTTCGCGACCTCCCCGGTCTTCTCCGCCTTCGGCGCAGCCGCCGCGGACGTGATTCATACGCGGGTGATGACCTGCCAATACATCCTGCCCGTCGAGCCCAAGGCGCTCAACGAGCGGCTGGGCCAGATCGAAGGCGAAATGAAACAGATCATGATCGGCGAAGGCTTCCGCCCCGCCGACATCGAGTTCCGGCGCTTCTTCACGATGCGCTACCGCCGCCAGACCGCCGGCGTCGAGCTTCCTGTGACCTCGGAGCCGTTTACGGCGGACAAGATTGCGAAGCTCCACCTTGCCTTTGAAAAGAAATACGAGGAGCTTTTCGGCGTCGGCGCCGGCTATACAAAGGCGGGCATCGAGATCAGCGCGATCCGCATCGATGCCGTGGGACGTGTAGCTAAGCCACGCCTCAAGCCGGAAAGAATTAAAACGAAACGGCTTGCCGCCGCGAAGAAGGGAAAACGACAAATCTTTTTCACGCGGCCCGAGCGCCGGCTGATCGAAGCCGACGTCTATGACTACGCCCGGCTCGGCGCCGGCGCGCGCATCGAGGGACCGGCGGTGATCGAGCTGCCCTTCACCACGACGCTGGTCCCGCCGGAATTTCACGTAACGATCGACAACTACCGTAACCTGGTGATGGAGGTGGGCTAGTGAGACGCTGGACGAGTTCAATTTTCGATTTTAGATTTTGGATTTTGGATTGAGGTCCGAATCATGAAATTGAAAAGCGGCAATCGTTCGACTAAGCGCGCGACAGGTCGAAAATCGAAAATGAAAGAGATCGATCCCATACGCTTCGAGATGTTCTTCCATCGTCTGTGGGCGATCGGCGAGGAAGGCCGCATGACGCTCCAGCGCGTGACGGCGTCGCCGATCGTCTCCCAGGGCGGCGAGTGCATGAGCAGCTTCTACGACGAAGCGGGCCATATGGTGCTTGCCTGCTCCGGCCATCTAAGATTCGCCGCCGCAACTTCCGATGCGATCAAAAAGCTGATCGAGTGGTTCGGCGAATCGCCGGGCTTCTTTGACGGCGACCAGATCTTCTTTAACGACCCCTATGTGGCCGGGTCGCACACCTACGATATGATGGTTATCAAGCCGATCTTTCTCCGCAAAAATCGATTGCTCGCCTGGACCGCTACCAGCACGCACACCGCGGACACCGGCGGCGTACTGCGCGGCGGGGCCTACGAAGTACACCACGAAGGCATCCGCATCATCGGCCTCAAGATCGTCGAGCGCGGCGAGTTTCGTGAGGACGTCTTTAGAACGCTGACCGAGCAGTGTCGCGACCCGCAGTACGTCGGCCTCGACTTGAAGGCCATGATCGCCGGCAACAACGTCTGCGCCCGGCGCTACCTCGGCCTGGTGGGGAAGTTCGGTCTCGACTTCGTTCGCGGGGCGGGCGAGAAGATGATCGCCGACTCCGAAAGCAAAGCGCGCGCGAAGCTCCGCTCCCTTCCCAACGGAACGTGGGTCACGCGCCAATACGTGACGACCCTGGACCGAAAGACGCGCAAGGCCGTCGCTCAGCAGCTCTTCTGCACGATGACGAAGGAAGACGACGAGCTGCGTTTGGACTTCACCGGCACCAGCCCCCAGACCGACACCGATCACAATTCAACCCTCCCGAGCACCGTCGCCCATATTGCGCTGGCGCTCACCAACACGCTTTTCTGGGACGTGCCGTGGAGCGACGGCAAGATGCGGCCCGTAAAGATCGGCGTGCCCGAAGGCTCGATTCTCAACTGCCGCTATCCCGCCGCCTGCGGCGCCGCGCCGAGAATCGGCAACGTGCTTGTCTCCACCGTCTGCGAGGGCGTGGCGAAGATGATCTACGCCTCGGGCCGTCTGGAAGACGTCAACTGCTCGACGACCGGCAATCTGGAATTCGTCGGCGGCCCCGGTTACTTCTACGGCGGCCGGACGCGCGAAGGCATTCCCGTCGCCCAGGGGCTTTACGACATTCACGGCGCGGGCATGGGGGCCACGCCCGAACGCGACGGCGTCAACACCGGCGGCCACATGAACATCCCCTCCGCCGGCATCGCCGACATCGAGCGGATCGAGATGCAGTACCCGTTTCTCTATTTCACGCGCGGCCACAACCGCGACGGCAGCGGCTTCGGCCAAAACCGCGGCGGGCTCGGCAGCTATCGGATGTTTCTCATCTACGGCTCGAAGGATTGCTCGGCCGACTACAAACCCTACGGCGGCATCGCGCAGGGCGGCTTCGGTCTCTACGGCGGCTACCCGACGGGCATCAGCGCGACGCGCATGATGGCGTTCGCCGGCCTTGACATGCTCGATCGAGTGAGGAATGGCGATTATCCCGAGACCGACACGATCCGCGCCGGCGCGTGGGGACGACTCCACCATCCCGAGGGAGTGCCGGAGAGAATTCCGCTGCCCGAAGGAAGTCTGTTGGTTGACTATGTGGCAGGCGGCGGGGGCTTCGGCGATCCGCTCGACCGCGATCCCGAAGCGGTGCTGCGAGACTTCGGACGGGGCTGGGTGAGCCGCGACACGGCCCTGAGAATCCATGGCGTGGTTTTCGAATCCGGAGGAAAGAAAGTAAACCTCGACGCCACGGCGCAAAAACGGGAGCAGATCCGCGAAGCGCGGCGGCGCGAGGCCGTTCCGCCCTCCGGAAAAACCAGCTCGCTCGGACGGGATGAAGCAAAAGAGATGAAGACGATCTTGAGATTTCACGCGATGCTGGAGATCGCCGGGAACGGAAGCGAGCCTGTGATCCGCTGCCGGCGCTGCGGCCATCTCTTCTGCGGCGCGACCGAGAACTACAAGCTCTACGCGCTCCATCGCGTGGTGCACCTGAGAGATTTCATGCCCTATCCCCTGCCGACCGGCGAGCCTTACATCGGCGAGTATCACGAATATTTCTGCCCCGGCTGCGCGACGCAGCTTCAGGTCGATCTCTTCTGTCCTCCTCTCGGCGGTGAGCCGATCTTGTGGGATATCCAAATACTCAGGGACGCGGATGAGCCTTAGAGGGAAAGCGGCGATCGTCGGCGTCGGTGAGACGCCGGTGGATCGGCTCGGCGGAAAACCCGGCGAGCCGCGTAAGGTCACGGCCGAATATCTCTCTTGGGCGGCGCGTCTCGCGCTCGAAGACGCGGGGCTGACGAAAAAGGATCTCGACGGCCAAGGGCTCGCCGCGATCTACACGACGAACCACTCGCAGCCCTTCTGGCCGGAGGAGGCGGCGAATATACTGGGAATCGCGCCGGCCGTTTCGCTCGCCGGAGGCAACGGCGGCGCAAGCGCGGTCTCCCTGCTGGGACACGGCGCGGCGATGATCGATTCCGGCGTCGTCGATCTCGTGCTCGTCGTCGCCGCCGCTGCCCCGTTCAGCGAGCGGGGCCGCACCAGGGCCGAGCCGGCCGACACGCGCGACTTCGAGATGCCGTTCGGCGTGATGGGCCCCAATTGCAAGATCTCTTTCGTCATGAGCCGCTACATGCACGAGTCCGGCATGACGGTCGATCACTTCGGCAAGATCGCTGTCACGGCGCGCCACCACGCGACGCTGAACCCCGACGCTTACCTGAGAAAACCGTTGACGCTCGAAGAATACAAGAGTTCGCGCCTGATTTCCGATCCGATCCGTCTCTACGATTGCGTTCTGCCGGCCAACGGTGGCAAGGCCTACATCATGGCCTCGCCGGAGCGCGCCAAGACTCTTCGCCGGTCGCCGGTCTATCTGCTCGGCTGGGGCGAGCGCAACAACGCGAGCGCCGGTCCCCGCTCCAACGCGAATCCGTTGATCACCGGCATCCTTGAGTCGGGCAAAGCCGCGTTCGAGATGGCCGGTGTCTCGCACAAAGATATTGCCCTCCTCGCTCTGTACGACGACTACGTTCCGATCATTATGTTGCAGATCGAAGACCTGGGCTTCTGCGGGAAAAACGACCGAGTATTCTTTGAAAAGACCGATTTCACGATCAAAGGCGATCTGCCGATCCAGACCGGAGGCGGCATGATCAATTGCGGTCAGCCCTCGACGACCGGCGGCATGCTCCACGTTATCGAAGTGGCGCGGCAGCTCCGAGGGGAAGGCGGCGCGCGGCAGGTGGCGGACGCGAAGGTCGGTCTGGCGACCGGTCTCGGCGCGGTGAATTACGGCAAGAACTTCGGCTGTACCGCCGCGGCGATTTTAGGGAGTGAGCCGTGAGAAGTGAGAAAGTGAGTAGTCAGGAGGATTGGAGCTGTAATTCTCGTTTCCGCTCTGCTCACCACTCACTACTCACTGCTCACTGGGTTTGATATGGCTGAAGAGAAGAAAGAGATCCCAAAGCCCCTCCCTGAGATCACCCCCGTCACCCAGCTCTTCTGGGAAGCGGCGGCGAGCGGGAAGTTGGTCATGCAGCGCTGCGCCGAATGTCGCTCCTGGGTCTGGTGCCCGCGCCCGGCCTGCGTCGAGTGCGGCAGCGAAAAGCTTTCATGGACCCCCCTCGGCGGGCGCGGCAGAATCTTCGCCTTCACCGTGATCCGCGAAGTCGTCGGCCGCGCGTTACGCGGTTTCGCCGGCGATATTCCCTACGTCACCGCCTGGATCGATCTGGACGAAGGGCCGAGGATCTGCAGTAACGTGATCGGCTGCCCGATCGAGCAGATCGCGATCGGGATGCCGGTGGAAGTCGTTTTCGAAAAGGCCGGCGTAGGCATCTCCCTACCAAAGTTCAGACCGCGCTCCTGAAGCCAGGGGGACAGGCAGCTTTTTGGATTCTGCTGAAAAACCCTAAGAATGCTTCGACTAGGCTCAGCACGAACGGAAAATCTCCAATGATCTCAACCGCTCCACCGTTCGTCCTGAGGCTCTCGAAGGATGAACGGAGGGTTTTTCAGCAGAATCTTTTTGCAATACAAAAAGGCAGCCGCTCCCCCGCGTTGTGGAATTGTCGTCAAAAGTATATGTTGCCGAAACCCGTGCTACGCGATTTCGACTTCCGGAGGTAAGAATGAATTTCGTCGTACGCTCCCTGGCCATCGCTTTGCTCACCACGGTCTGGTTTGTCGGAAACCTCTCCGCTCAGACTGCAAAAGGGACAAACGTCATCAAGAAAGGCTCGGCGGTCAGCTTGGAATACACCCTGTCGGACGAAAAGGGAAAGGTCATCGAGTCCAATAAGGGCGAACGGCCGTTGTACTACGTTCACGGCAGGAACGAGATCGTTCCCGGGCTGGAGAAGGCCCTGGAAGGAATGGCGGTCGGCGGCGTGAAGCACGTCACCGTCAAGCCCGAAGACGGCTACGGTGCAATCGACCCGGCCGCCTTTCGGGAGGTTCCGAAGGAAAACGTCCCCAAGGAGGCGCTCAAGGTCGGGACCGAGCTGGTCGCGAGCAACGGCCAGGGAGAGAGCATGCCGGTGCGGTTGCATGAAATCAAAGATAAGACCGTCGTCATAGATATGAACCACCCCATGGCGGGAAAGACGTTGGTGTTCGACATCAAGGTCCTGGACGTAAAATCCGCTGCCGCCAAGTAGCGCCCCCCGGTTTCCGGCAATCCACGTTTCGGTTCGCCGCGCCGCAATGAAGCTGGAAGAGTTCGCCCGACAATTGAGGAGACGGAGCGAGGTCGTCTTCTTTACCGGCGCCGGAATCAGCACGGAATCAGGCGTCCCCGACTTCAGAAGCCCGGGCGGGATTTGGACCCGCTACGCGCCGGTTTATTACGATGAGTTCGTCAGCAGCGAAGCGGCCCGCATCCGCTACTGGAAGATGAAGCGGGAGACTCACGAGCTGTATAAAAACGTCCGTCCCAACGTCGGCCATTACTCGATCGCGGCGTTTGAGCAGAGAGGGCAGTTGCTGGGGTTGATCACGCAGAACGTCGACGGGCTGCATACTCTGGCGGGGGTGTCGCCGGAACGGGTCGTTGAGTTGCACGGCACGGATCGGAAGGTGAGCTGCTTGAGCTGCGAGAAGGAATTCGATCCGGGGCCGATCTATGCGCGGCTCAGGGAGGGCGTCATGCCGGCGCCGTGCGATGCGTGCGGCGGCCTGCTCAAACCGGCGACAGTTTCCTTCGGCCAGTCCATGCCCGTGGCCGCGATGAAGCGCGCGCAGGAGTGGAGCGAAGCGGCGGGAGTCTTCATCGTCGTCGGCTCCTCCCTCGTCGTCCAGCCTGCGGCGACTTTTCCGGTGATCGCCAAACAAAACGGCGCGCTTCTCGCTATTGTCAACCGCGACCCGACGCCGCTTGATGCGATGGCCGACTACAATTTTCGCGGCGCGATCGGAGAATTTTTCACGCTGTTGAACCCGCTGCTCTCCGACGGCTGACGGGGGATCTGCGAATCACACGTTCCATCTCCGGCAGAATGAGGCGGCACTCAGGATGGGGATTCCTTCGAAGATTCTGAGACGAAGAAGATGGTCATCGCCTGAGATCACGGCTTCAGCGTGACCCTCCACTGCGACTTCGAGGACACGGTTGTCGGACGGGTCTGCTTTGACCGTCTCGATGGCGCGCCGGGGAAAAACAATTCTCTCCGGTGCATGGAGCCATCGGAGGATCTGCGGAAGATCCGGGTGTTGGGTTACGACGCGAAGCCTGGGATAGGTCAGAACCCTGGTCAGCTCTTCGAGAACCTGGGGGCTCGTAAGAAGAAGGAATTGACCTGCTCGGCAGGCCCGGAGGATACGGGACGGTGGTCCTTTCCACCCGATCGCAGAGACCAGGACGTTGGTGTCCAGGACGATCTTCAAGAGCGCCGGCTCTTGCGCACTGCTTCCTTGACGACTCCGGGCTTTAACCCCGCCTTGGCTACGGTGGAGTGAATCCGCTCCAGAGCCTCGTTAAACCGACTTTCCGCCGCCGCCGCTTCGTGAGCCCGAAGCCGGTCGTATTCCTCAACAGCGCTTCGCGTGGTCGAGATCACAGCCACGGTTTTTCCCCTCTCGGTAACCAGTATGCTCTCGCCTGCTTTGACTCTGCGAAGATACTCGGCAAGTTTGTCCTTCAGCTCTCTAACCGTAACGGTTATCATGGCCATCTCCCCTATGGCTACATCGTTCCGTGTCGTCGGCAACTTGTCAAGGCAATGAAATTGCGGCCAGCCCGAGCGGCAATACTTGCCCGGAAGGGCCTGCCCTTGACGTGTGTACGGTCATTCCGTACAATCCCTCATGACTATCGGGAAGTTCCGGCACAAAGGCCTCAGGCGCCTTTACGAAGATGACGACCCGAGCGGTGTGCCTGCCCACTCTGTCAAGAAGATTAAGGCGATCCTGGCCGCCCTGGAGTTTGCCGACAACCTCTCGCAAGTGGCGACTATGCCGGGCTGGAGACTTCATCCGCTCAAAGGTGAACGGAAAGGCGAATATAGCATCACTGTAACAGGCAACTGGCGGATTACTTTCATTCTTCAAGGCAATGCCGTCAGCGAAGTGAACTTTGAGGATTATCATTAGTTCGGCAAAGCTCACTACAGGTAGGAGGAAAAACCCATGGCTATGAAGAACCCGCCCCATCCGGGCGAAGTTATCCGTGAGCAGATCGTCGAAGCTCTGGGTCTGACTGTATCCAGGGCGGCCGAAATTCTCGGCGTTCGCCGCGCCACGCTGTCCGATGTAACCAACGGCAAGGCCTCTGTTTCGGCTGAGATGGCCCTCCGCCTGGAAAAGGCCTTCGGCGTCAGTATGGATTTGCTCTTGAAAATGCAGGCCGGTTACGATGCCGCTCAGGCCCGGATGCATGGCGACCGGATTAAGGTCAAGCGTTTCAAGCCCGACAACGCACGGCTATAAGAGGGAAAACGGCAGACACTAGGCCCGCAGCAACACTTTGAGTGCCCCTGCCCTGCCCGCGTGCGCCACAGCCTCGATGCCGTCGCTCAACGGATATATTTTCTCGATCATCGGCGTAACTACGACTTTCTTTTGCGCGAGGGCGTCGAGGGCGGGAGGGAAGAGGCCGCAGCGGGAGCCGATGACGGTGATTTCGTTGATGACGAGCCGCGCGAGCGAAAGCGTCTGCTCTCCAGCGACGGTGCTCTTTAGCGCCAGCGTGCCGCGCGGGCGGACCGCGCTGAGCGCCAGCTCAAGGCCGGCGGTGGAGCCTGTCGCCTCGATAACCACGTCGGCCTGCTTGGATCGCCAGTCTGATAACAGCACCGTGCGAACGCCGAGTTTTTTCACCAGCGCAAGTTTTTCGGGATGCTTTCCGACGAGCGTCACGCGCGCGCCGGTGATGGCGAGCACCTGAGCGCACAGGAGCCCGAGCTTGCCGTCGCCGAGGACGAGAACTTCGTGCGTAAAGTCGATCTCGACCTGTTCCAGGATTTCAAAAGCCGCGGCCAGCGGCTCGGTGAACACCGCTTCTCCATCCGCCACGCCGTCCGGCACGATGTGAAGATTTGAGACCGGCGCGGCGACATATTCGGCGAAGCAGCCGTCCGCGCCGAGAATTCCCATGACCTTGCGTGTTGGGCAGTGGCGGCCGAGTCCGTGTTTACAGATCTCGCATTCGCCGCAGGCGAAATTGATCTCGCCGACGACTCGCTTCCCCACGAGCGCCGCCGGCCCTTGCGCCACCTCGCCGACAAACTCATGGCCCGGCACGCCGCGAAATCCCATATAGCCTTTGAATATTTGGAGATCGGTAGAGCAGACGCCGGCGAGGCGGACGCGGACAAGAGCGGTCTGCTCGGAAGCCGAAGGCGCAGCGTATGAAGAGTCCAGGGTCAGTGCTTGTCCGTTCCAGTGAAGCGCCCTCATGTCATCTCCGCTTTCACCCTTGGCGCCCTTTGCGGCTTTGCGCGAGTCATGGGTTGTCCGATCCTTATCTCATCGCGCCAAGACGCCAAGCCCGCAAAGTTACAAATTTAATTCGCAGCCCACCCTACCGCGACCACTTCGTCCGAAGCGCAGGTAGTTGCTCCCCGTCCACATGGATTACGGCTTCGCGCTCCTGGAAGAAACAGACAAGATCCTTGATCTTAAGGGATTCGCGCGTCGGCTCGACGTAGCTCCAGCAGATGTCGGTGTAACGTTTGCCGTGCAGCCAGGCGGACCAGTAGGCCGCGATGCCCTTGTACGGACATCGGCTGCGCGTGGGGCTCGGCTCCAGAACGTCCATGTGGAGATCTTCCCCGCGGATGTAATAACGCAGAGGATGGCCGGGTTCGATGACGATTGTCGGCCGATGCGTCTCCGCGATGGTCTCGCCGGCGATCTCCACCCGCACGTAACGCGAGCTTTGCAAAGCGTCGATGCGTTTATAGGGATCGCGCGCGTGGACGAAGACCTCTTCTTCCTCTTCATGCCAGCGATCCATCTTGGCCCATTCGAAGGAGAAGCAGCCTTTGATCGCGGCACAATTCGACGGCGGTTCCAAATAGCTCCACGCCGCATTTTCAGCGACTCGATCCCGAACCTTCAAAGTCCAGTACGACGCATCGCTTTTGTAGGGACAGGTTGTCTTGAAGTCCGTCGGCGTCAGGAGATCGGTACGAACATCGTCTTTGACGAAGTAGTAGAGCGGGAGGCAGTGGGCTTCGCGGAGGAGCAGGACGCGCCGGCTGTCGGCGATGGTCTCGCCGCCGAAGATCACGCGCAGCCGCTTCGGAACTTCGACGATGTGAATCCAGTGGCCGGAATCGGCCGTCGCCGCGCCGTCCCAGGGGCGGAAGACGGGAAAGATGGATTTGTCGACCTGCATAGCCTGCCGTTATTCTAGCAGACTCTCCAAACAGTCTTTCTTCAGGCCGGTCAAAGTCGAGCGCAACTATCACTCCCGCCCGCCTGGGGGTCTCTCGAAGGGCCTATGCGTGGGACGAGGAGTACGAATCGTATCCCCCGGTTACTCTCATCTCGTAGGAGCAGCGCAATATCGACGTATCGCGTCGGCCCGGAGAGAGATTCCCGGGCGGGCTGAGGGCAGATACGCCATTTTCAACGGCCTACGCCCCTCTCAACGCCGAAAGCACTTTCTCCGGCGTGATCGGCAGCGAGTTGATCCGCACGCCGACGGCGTCTTCGACGGCGTTGGCAATCGCCGCTGCCGCGGGAATGTTGGAGGTCTCCCCGATCGGCATGCTGTTGTACGGCCCGGCGCCCTTCTGCCTTTCGGTCACAGACGTCTTGAACTTCGGGATATCTTGAATCGTGGGAATTTTATAGTCGCCGAAGTTGGCCGTGACGACCTTCCCGTCGGCGATCATCAACTGCTCCATCAAGGCATAGCCGACTCCCATTATGGAGCCGCCTTCGATCTGCCCTTGATGCATGAGCGGATTCAGCACTCTGCCCGTGTTGTGCGCGGAAGTCAGCTTTGTCAGCTTCACCTGCCCGGTCTCCGGATCGACCTCGACTTCGGCCACTTGAGCGCACATCGACGCCTCGTGGACTTTGGAAGTATCGCTGTAGGTCGCCTCGACCGCGATCGGCGCGCGCCTGGCCTTGACCAGGTCGGCGTACTTCAGCCGGCGACCGCCCCGCTTGTGCCGCACCGCGCCGTTGGCGAGCACCAGACGATCCGGCGTCGCGCCCATCTGCTCGGCCGCCGCTTGCTTGATCGCCTCGACTGCCTTGAGCGCGGCCTGGTAAGCCGCATTGCCATAGACTCTTGTCGCCCGGCTGGCGCCGACGCCGGTATCCTGCTTGCCGGTTTTCGTATTTAGAGTCTCGACTTTAATGTGACTCAGAGGAAGCTTCAGCTCCTCGCCGACGATCTCGCACAGCAGCGTGTAGGTCCCGGCCCCCTGGTCGAGCATCGCCGAAGAGATCGTAATCACGCCATTTTCATCGAGCTTGATGCCGACGGTGCCAGTGCCGCCATTGGGAAACCACTGCACCAGCGCGACGCCGCGCCCGACGTTTTTCGCCTTGGGCTTGTAATAGCCCGCTTCCCTGAGCGCGCGCTGCAGCGTCTCTTCGGTCTTGATGTAGTCCACTTTCATGCCGGTCGGATCGAGGTCGCCGTCGCGCATTAAATTTTTCTGCCTGAACTTGATGCGGTCCATGCCGAGTTTCTTCGCCACCAGGTCTAACTGGCTCTCGTTGGCGAAAAAGCCCTGCGGATCGCCCGGCGAGCGCATGTGGCCGCACGGGACCTTGTTCGTATAGACCATGTGCTCCTCGATGAGCACGTGAGGAATGTTGTAGGGCCCGGCGGAAACGTGCGGACCGTTCAGAAACGCGTTGGGCTTGAACGCGCCGTAGGCGCCGCTGTCGAAGACGAATTCCATGTGGTGGGCGACGATCGTGCCGTCTTTCTTGACGCCGGTCTTGACTCGGATGATCGAAGCGTGCCGGGGATTGCCGGCCAGGAATTCCTCGCTGTAATCCATCACCATCTTCACCGGCCGTCCGCTCTTCTTCGACAGGAAGTAGACCACCGCGACATCCATGAAGTCGCCTTTGCCGCCGAAGTCGCCGCCGATATAGCAGGGATGAATCACGAGCTTCTCCGGGTTGATGCGGATCGCGTTGGCCACCTGATCGCGGATCGCGTAGGGCACCTTGCTGCAGGCCCAGATCTCCGCCGAGCCGTCGGGCGCCGTTTTCACCACGCAGGAATGCGGCTCGATGTAGGCCTGATGGACCTGGTTGGTGGTGAACGTGTTGTCGACGACGACATCCGCCTGCGAGAAGCCGGCCTGGATGTCGCCTTTTTTCCAGGTGATATAGATGAAGTCGTTGCTCGCCGAGGTTAGTTTGTTGGGCAGGCCTTTATAATTCGGCACGTCGGGGTGAAGCAGCGGCGCGGATGATTCCATCGCCTTGAGCGGATCCAGCACCGGCTCCCACTCTTCGTACTCCACGTCGATCAGATTCAGCGCCTCTTCGGCGATCAACTCGTCGTCCGCCGCGACCGCCACCACCTTCTCGCCGATGAAGCGCACGACGCCGTCGGCGAGAATCGGCATGTCGTAGAGCTTTCTGCCGATCTTGAGTCCGGCGACATCTTTGCCCGTAACCACCGCCCTGACGCCGGGCAGTTGCAGCGCGCGGCTCGCGTCGATGCTCTTGATGCGCCCGTAGGAAATCGGGCTGCGCAGCACCTTGCCCCAAAGCATGCCGGGCAACGTCACATCGACCGCGTAGATGGCCTTGCCGGTGACTTTGGATTCGCCTTCAACTCGCGGAGTCGGAACGCCTACGACTTTTTTCTGCGCCATCAATGCACCTCGATCTCATTCGTGCTCGTGCACGTGATTCGTGGCCGTTCCCCTGATCCCCTTACGAGCACGAGAGACGGACACGAACACGGTATTTCCGACCTCTTGAAACTCCATCTCGCCCAGGCCGAATTTATGCGGACGAGGCGAAGTATTTTGTTGGCTCCCCGGGAGGGACTCGAACCCCCGACCTAGTGATTAACAGTCACCCGCTCTACCGACTGAGCTACCGGGGAAACAATTAGCGAACTTGTTTTAATTAACACACGGGCTGCTCAAATTCCAGGCGATTCCGACCCCAGAGCCTTCAGCTCTTCCAGCATTTTCCGCTGATGCGTGGCCGGCCAGTAGATGCGTTGGCACCTGCGGCAAAAAGAGAATCTCTCCTGCGTGGCGAAGACGTAGGGGGGCACTTTGCCCTCGACCTCGGCCTTCGTAATCGCCTCGAACGGCGTGTTGCACTCCACACAACGGCTAAAGGCATTTCTCAGCGGGTCGAGCCGGCATGCCTCGATCACCTGCTTTAGCTGCTCGCGGAACCGGTCGCTTTCGATAAAAAGGTAAGGCGGCGGACTCTTTTTGCCGATCCCGCCGTCGCGCGTGAGGATCAGCCTTCCCTCTTGCCGCGCGGCGCGCACCAGGCCGTAGCCCGACAGATGCGGGCCATAGATCACGTCCTGACCAATGACCCTGAGCCACCGCGCCAGCCGCCCGAGCATCTTGTCCGCCGCGAATTTCACGTTCCCGGAAAATTCCATAGTCATCGCGCTGCTCTTAGTATATAATCCCTCGCAGCATGATTTTGAAGAGAGCCTTGGGCGTAGCCATCGTTCTCTTCTGGTGTTTCATGAACGTTCTGCTCGTGAAACGCCAGCTCGCCTCCGCGCCTCCTCCGGTCACGCTCGCCACCGTAAGCGTCGTCACTGAGTCGCTCGAAGAGTGGTGGGGGGTTTACTTTCGCGCGGAAAAGATCGGCTATGCCAGCCAGAAACTGGTCCCCCAGAAGGACGGCTATCGCCTGCAAAGCGAATCGGTGCTGCGCCTGAATCTGCTCGGTACGACACAGGACGTGCGCACCCGTCTGGAGATGAGCGCCAATGCCGATTGGACGATGAGACAGTTCGATTTCGAACTCAATTCAACCAACGTGCGTTTCAGCGCGCGCGGCGAATTCGCCGGCAACAAGCTCAGCGTCGAAACAAGTTCCGGGGGCGCCGCCACGAAGACTGAATTGACCATGCGCCAGCCACCCTACTTGCTGGCGGCGCTCAAGCCCTACGTAGTCACCCAACAGCTTGAGCCCGGCAAGCCGAATATTTTTCCGACCTTCGATCCGGCGACTCTCTCCCAGCAATTCACCACCGTCGTCGTGGAAGGCCGCGAGCGCGTGCGCATCGGCGACAACGTCGAGCCGGCCATCCGCGTGCGCCAGGAGTTCAGGGGACTCTCGGTGACTTCATGGCTCGACGGCAACGGCAGGACGCTCAAGGAAGAGAGCCCGACGGGGCTGTCGCTCGTGAAAGAGAAGGCCGAAGACGCGGTGGTCATCCCCGGCGCAAAGTCGATCGCCCTCGATCTGGTCGCGCAGACCGCTGTGCCGGTCGAAGAGCCGATCGCCGAGCCGCAGCGCAAAGAGCGGCTGAAGCTCAGGCTCTCCGGTTTTAACCTGAACCACTTCCCGCTCAACGGCCAGCGCCAGCGGCTCGCCGGGGACACGTTGGAGATACGGCGCGAAGATCTCAGCGCGATCGGCTCCTACAAGCTCCCCGCAACCGGAGCGCGATACGCCGCCTATCTTCAGCCTTCTCCTTTCGTGCAGAGCGACCACCCGCGGATCCGCGCCCTCGCCCGCAAGATTCTAAAGAAGGAAAGGGACGCCATGAAAGCCGCCGTCAAGCTCAAAGACTGGGTCTACCGCGAGCTGGCCAAAGAGCCGACCGTGAGTATCCCTAACGCGCTCGAGGTGCTCCAGACCAAGAGAGGCGATTGCAACGAGCACACGGTGCTTTTCACCGCGCTCGCGCGCGCCGCCGGTATTCCGGCCAAGACCGTCGTCGGCGTGGTCTACCTCCGGGGCTCGTTTTACTACCATGCATGGTCGGAGGTCTGGGTCGGCGAGTGGGTCTCGCTGGATTCGGTCTTGAACCAATTCCCGGCGGACGTCACCCATCTTAAATTTCTCGAAGGCGAGATCGACCGCCAGATCGACATGCTCCAGTTGATCGGCAGCTTGAAGATCAAGGTGGTGGAAGCCTCTTGAAGAATTTTGGATTTTGGATTGCCGATTTTAAATTCGCCGGATCTGGAATCTAAATCCGAATAATCGAAAATCGAAAATCGAAAATCGACAGATGATTCACCTCGACAACCTCTCGAAACACTACGGCAAGCTCGCGGCCGTGGACGGTCTCAGCCTGGAGATCCCCGCGGGCGAGATTTTCGGCTTCCTGGGGCCGAACGGCGCCGGCAAGACAACGACGATCAAAGTGATGATGGGGATACTGCGGGCGACGTCGGGCCGCGTCGTGTTGGGAGACTATGACGTGGAAAAGGAGCCTGAGAAGGCCAAGGCGATCACCGGCTACATCCCCGACCGGCCTTTTATTTACGAGAAGTTGACCGGAGGCGAGTTTTTGAAATTCGTCGCCGCGCTCCACCACGTAAACAGCACGGCCGTCGAAGAGCGAAGCGCCGAGCTGCTGGAGCACTTCGACCTCTCCGACTGGAAAGACGAGCTGGTCGAAGGTTATTCGCACGGCATGAAGCAGCGGCTGGTGCTCTGCGCCGCGCTGATCCACCGGCCGAAAATTCTGATCGTCGACGAGCCGATGGTGGGGATCGACCCAAGGGGGACACGGAAGCTCAAGGACCTCTTCATCGCGCTGGGCAAAACCGGCGTGACGGTCTTTTTCTCGACGCATAGCGTAGGCGTCGCCGAAGAGCTGTGCCAGCGGGTCGGCATCATCCACAAAGGGAAGCTCATCGCCTGCGGCACGATGGCCGAGCTGAGGCAGCTTGCCAACATGAATGAAGGCAGTCTGGAAGCCGCCTTTCTGGAACTGACGAGAGACGGGTCACAATAATTTTGAATTATGAATTTTCAATTCTTAATTAGAAATTCAAAACTCAACATTCAAAATCCAAAATTTGTACTGTTACTCTCCCCCATCCTCCTTTCCTGGAAAAACGAGCTTTTCCACCGGCGCGAACGCAACTGGCTGCGACGGCTGTTTATAATCTCCCTGGGGGCCGGCTTTTGGCTCGGCACCTACTGGGTCGTGAGACGGGTGCTCCTCTATTTCGAAACGGTTCACGGTCTCGGCCCCGCGCTCGCCTATCAACTGCTGCTGATCATCCTGCTCACCTTTTTGTCCATGCTGCTGTTCAGCAACCTCATCACCGCCCTCTCCTCTTTCTTTCTCGCGCGCGATCTCGACCTTCTGCTCTCGGCGCCCACGCCGGCCAACCCCTTCTTCATCGCCCGGCTCATCGGCACGACGCTCAACTCCTCCTGGATGGTGCTGTTCTTCAGCCTGCCGATACTTTTGGCTTACGACTCGGTGTTCCACGGCGGGGCTCTCTACTACCTGTGGGTCGCGCTCGTCTTGCCGCCGCTGCTCCTCATTCCCGCGGCTGTCGGGGTTCTTCTGATGCACATGCTGGTCTACTTTCTGCCTGCGCGGCGAATCCGCGACGTGCTGTTCTTTGTCGGCCTGCTCACGTTCGTTGTGTTGTATTTGTTGTTTCGCTTCTCCCGCCCTGAGCAACTGGTGCAGCCGGAGACCTTCGGTCACTTTCTCCAGTTCCTGGCGGCGATGGAGACTCCCTCCGCCCCCTATCTCCCGAGCAGCTGGGCCGCCGAGATCCTGGGCGCGGCCCTCTTCAAGAGGAAAGCCGTGAACCTCTGGTTCTTCTACCCACTCCTCGTGAGTTACGCCCTTTTCTTCCCCCTGGTCGCTTGTTGGGTATCCGGGCTGGTGCATCTTGCCGGCTGGTCCAAGGCGCAGGAATCCCGCCAGGGCAGCCATAAGTCGGCGCTGCTCGACGCGCTGCTTGGACTTGTCACCCGACCATTTTCGGAAGCTTCGCGCGCGATGATCGTCAAAGACACTAAAAGTTTTATCCGCGACACCACTCAGTGGTCACAGCTTTTTCTGCTCGTCGCCCTGGTGGTCGTCTACGTTTACAACTTCAAGGCGCTGCCGCTCGACCGCTCCCCCCTGCCGACGGCCACGCTGCGCACGGTGGTCTCCTTCGCCAATCTCGCGCTGGCGGGCTTTGTCCTGAGCGCGGTCGCCGTCCGGTTCGCCTTTCCCGCGGTCAGCCTGGAGGGACAAGCCTTCTGGATAGTCCAGACCTCGCCCATCGCGCTCCGTTTTCTGCTGCGCAGCAAGTTCTGGCTGAACTTCGCGCCCCTGGTCATCCTCGGTGAGCTGTTGGTCTATTTCAGCAACACGCTCTTGAGAGTTCCCGATTGGATGATGGCGCTCTCGCTGGCGACGATATTTCTCATGACCTTCGGCATCACGGCGATCGGCGTGGGCGTCGGCGCGATGCATCCGAAATTCGACTACGAACACGCGGCGCAAATCCCGACCAGCTACGGCGGAGTCCTGTGCATGATTCTGAGCGTCGCTTTCATCGGCGTCTGCGTGATGATCGAGGCCTGGCCGGTCTATCTGCTGGCCGTGCATGCGCTCAAGCCCGGCATGGCGCAACCGAGTTTGTGGGTGCTCGCCCCGTCGCTCGCCGCGGTGGCGGGGGTCACCGCTCTCGCGGTGGCGATGCCGCTGAAATTCGGTTTGAAAGGGCTGGAGAATATGAGAGAGTAGGCGAGATTTCCGCCGTTTGAAGGAGAGACAATGCAACTCGTTCACGCCATCTCGGAACCGATCGGCGAGGGGCCGCACCCGACGATCTTCGCGCTGCACGGCTGGGGCGCCAGCGCGATGGATCTGCTGGGACTTGCGCCGCATCTGTGCGACGGTCGCTTTCTCGTCATCTGCCCCCAAGGGCCGGTGGATGTTCCGCTCGGTCCCAGAATGGTCGGCTACGGCTGGTTTCCGCTCACGATGGGCGGCCCCGCCAACATTCCGGCGATCACATCGGCCAGAGATCGGTTACGTGCTTTCCTTGACGCAGCCTCCAACCGCTACCCAATCGATCAGAGAAAGAGCATCGTCCTCGGCTTCAGCCAGGGCGGCGTCATGGCCTACGGCCTGGCTCTCGCCGAGCCTGAGCGCTTTGCCGCTGTCGTGGCGCTAAGCTCGTGGCTGCCGCAGGAGCTGGCGGCGGCTTTTTCAAGCTTGAACGCGGGACGCTTCCCGGCGACGCTGGTGCATCACGGCTCGGAGGACGATCTGATCCAAGTGGACCGCGCGAGGGAGTCCGTCGA
>MGSS01000003.1 GCA_001798595.1 Deltaproteobacteria bacterium RIFCSPLOWO2_12_FULL_60_19
ATCAACAGAAGTTGGAAGTTGCCGGTGAGGACATATTCCCGCACGGCCGCGTTCAAACATCCCCTGAGCACCAGCGCCACTTCGACTCCCATTTTTGTTAAGGCATCCCTGGCGACGGCGATTTTTCTTTCCGCCAATCGCGTCTGTTTCTCCCAAGAGTATCGAGCCGAGAGTCTCTGCGCCTTCCACATCGCCTTGCGCGGCGATTCGGTCGTTATCCAATGATCCCTCAGCCATGGCCGCAGGCTCGCGGGATAGGGCATAAGAAAAGTAACTTTAGCTCCGGGCTTGGCTACTTTCTGAAGGATAGAGGCGATCTCCTGGATTTGATCGTCCCGTTTCAGCGCCACCAGAATTTTTTCCGCCATCGTTCTTCCCTCCTTCGTTCGACTTCTGTTTGATTGCTATGGCAACCGGCGTGCCAAAAGAGGACGACCGGCGAAAATATCCGCAAGTTCTTGAATTGGCTGGGAACTCACTGGCGACGGGCTTCGGGGAGAGCTGGCGCGCGAAAGAAAAGTGTAGCGAAGATGCAGCGCTCTAGGAGCGAAAATGCTTCACTCCTTATCACGAAACGCTTGACCTGGATTCCTCCGAAGGCGAGCCCTCACGGCGCGAGTCTTCGGGCCGCGGCCGATAGGTAGTTACCATGAGTCGAACCATTCTCATCGGACGTCCGCGGCCCTCTCCCTCGCGCCCCTCGGCCTCGCAGGGAAAGACGGCGCCCGTTCGAGGAGCCTGCGCATCCGATACTGCCGGTGAGAATAAGCAGCGACCCATTGCGCAGGCTCGGAGAGCGGGTGGCGTCTTTCATACGGACAAGGCTCCGCGTGAAAGTCCGGCGTACAGGATTCACTCGATATGCAGGCTCTTCATTAATCTGGCGAGATGGGTTCGGTGAAGGCCGAGGGTTTTGGCGGCGGCGGCCTGATTGCCTTGCGAGTCCCGCAGCGCCCTCAGGATCAGCTGTTTTTTCGAGGCTTCCAGGTGGTCCCGGTAAGAGAGATTGTCCGCCGGCGCCGTAAGCTCCGTGCCGACGATGCGCGGCGGCAGGTCGTGGAGCGCGACTTTGGGTCCCTGGCCGAGAACTACCGCGCGCTCGATCACATTGGCCAGCTCCCTCACGTTGCCGGGCCACCGATAACGGACGAGTTTCTCCTCGGCCTCCCGGCTGACCTCGGTGAAAGGTTTTTTGGTCTCGGAACAGAAGCGCTTCAGAAAAAAATGGGCCAGCTCGGGAATGTCCTCAGCGCGTTCCCTCAAGGGCGGAAGGGTGATGGGAATTACGTTGAGACGGTAATATAGATCCTCGCGGAAGCGGCCTTCCTTGACCGCCGCATCCAAGTCGCGGTTCGTAGCCGCGACGATTCTTACGTCCACATGGATGGGTTTGGTCCCTCCAACCCGCTCAAACTCCCGTTCCTGGAGAAATCTCAAGAACTTTGTTTGAAGTTCCGGCGAAATATCGCCGGCCTCGTCAAGAAATACCGTCCCGCCATGAGCCAGTTCCATCTTGCCTTTTTTAGCCTGGTGGGCTCCGGTAAATGCTCCTTTTTCGTGGCCGAACAGTTCACTCTCCAGGAGTTCCTTAGAGAGACCGACGCAGTTGATGGCAATAAATGGTCCGCCTTTCCGCTCACCCCACTTGTGGACGCCCCGGGCAAAGATTTCCTTGCCCGTGCCACTTTCACCTAGAAGTAAGACAGTGGCCTTGCTCGTGGCTGCCTTCTTAGCTAAATCTATCGCCTGGTTCATCTTGGCGCTCGTGCCCACAATCAGACGGTAGCGCTCGTCTACCTCTCCCGAAAGCAGTTCCACCCCTCTCTTGAGCCTTTCTCGCTCCAGGGCCTTTTGCACTATGAGGGCGATGTGGTCCGGCTCAAACGGCTTAGGGATAAAATCATACGCCCCTTCCTTCATCGCTTGAACGGCCCGTTCGATCGTGCCGTAGGCCGTGATCATCACCACAGTGGTATCGATCTCTCTCCGACGAATCTCCGTGAGAACCTCGAGGCCGTTCATGCCGGGCATCTCGATGTCCAGAAGAACCATCTGCGGGCTCTGTTTTTCCAGAAGCTCTAAGCCCTCTTTACCACCAGGGGCCGCTAGGACTCGGCAACCCAAGGATTCCAGACGATCTCTTAAGACTTCCCGGATGTCCGGGTCATCGTCCACCACAAGGACGGTCCCACTAAAGGATTTCATGAATATCGCTACGGGGCGATGCTGTGGACCTTTTCGATCTTGGCCTTCAGCTCTTCCCACTCAAAGGGCTTAAGAACGTATTTATGGATTTGTGACGGTCATAAAGTTTCCGCTAAACGTTTTCTTTTTGCCCTTTGAGATCCGTAATATTAAAGGCGCTGACTGGGCGGACAAATCCCTTCAGGTGCAATTCGTTGATCGGCTCAGCCTCTACCAAGCCTTCGATCCTGCTAAGCGTCTTTTGATCGGTAAGGATCTGGCCACCCTTGGCCTCCCCGCATAGGCGGGAGGCGAGATTCGTTACATTGCCGATCGCCCCATAGTCCATCCGACCTTGAAAGCCGATATTCCCAACAGCCGCGTAGCCGGCAGCCAGCCCTATCCCTAAATCCAGGTCGTAGCCTTTTTTTAACCATCCGACCCGGAGCTCTTTCGCCCTATCACGCATTTCCAGAGTCATACGCACTGCTCTCTCCGTGTGATCCTTGTAGGGCATAGGGGCGTTGAAGAAGGTCATGATTCCGTCTCCGGTAAAACGCTCCAGAGTTCCCTCAAACTTAAATATCAGCTTGCCCATTTCCGCATGGTAGATCCTGAGCAGCTGTAGCACCTCTTCGGGCTCGGCGGCGTCAGAGAACGCGGTAAAACCGCGCAAGTCCAGGAAAACTACGGTGATCTCACGGCGGCGGCTTGCGAAGAGGTTGGTATCCTCCCCTTCCGAGAGGATATTTACTTCTCTTTTCAGCCTTTCTCGCTCAAAGGCCTTTTGCACTATGAGGGCAATATGGTCCGGCTCAAACGGCTTAGGGATAAAATCATACGCCCCATCCTTCATTGCTTGAACGGCGCGATCGACCGTGCCGTAAGCGGTGATCATAACTACAGTAACATCGATCTCTCGCCTGCGAATCTCTTTGAGAACCTCGAGGCCGTTCATGCCCGGCATCTCGATGTCCAGAAGGACCATTTGCGGGCTTTGCTTCTCCAGTAGCTCTAGGCCCGCCTGACCGCTGGGGGCCAGTAATACCCGGCAACCCAAGGATTCCAGACGATCTCTTAAGACCTCCCGGATGTCCGGGTCATCGTCCACCACAAGGATGGTCCCGCTGAAGGATTTCATGAATATCGCTACAGGGCGATGTTGTAGACTTTCTCGATCTTGGCCTTCATTTCCTCCCACTCAAAGGGCTTCAGAACGTATTCATTGGCCCCTTTGGCCATGGCTTCGATGGCTGCCTCTCGGGTGGAGGAGGAGGTGATAATGATGATGGGGATTTTGGTGTCCCTCTTACGGATCCGCTCCAAGGCCTCAATCCCGCCCATCTCCGGCATCTTGACGTCCAGGAAGATCCCATCGAATCTTTCCGTGGAAAGCTTCTTTAATGCCTCCAGGCCGTTCCCAGCGGTTGCCACGGTGAATCCATAAGCCTCCAGCCGATCCTGAATCACCTCAACGATGTCTGCCTCATCATCGACGACGAGGACCTTAAGTCCCATAACCACCTCCTCACTGCGCAGGCATCTCGATCTGAAGCGGCTGTTGCGCAGGCACGGTAAACGAGAAGGTACTCCCTCCGCCTATGGCACTTTCCAACCAGATCTTTCCCCCGTGCATTTCCACAAGGACCTTAGAAATGGCCAGGCCAAGCCCCGTCCCTCTGGCTTTCTGTTTTCCTGTTTGGTCAATCTGATAGAACCGGTCGAAGATTTTTTCCGCCTCCTCCGGAGCGATACCCGGTCCCGTGTCCGTAACGGAGATCTGCGTCCACTGATCCCCGTTTCTGTTGACGGCAACGGTCACCTTTCCGTGAGGCGGGGTGAACTTGACCGCATTGCCGACTAGATTCATCAGCACCTGAGTGATTTTGTCTCGATCCGCCCAAGCAGTCACGCCGATATCAGGAGAGGCAACTTCAAGACTAATCAACTTCTCCGTCGCCACAGGCCTTATGCTCTCTGCGACCTCTTGGGCTAGAGTGACGAGAGAAAGGTAGGCGGACTTGAGATCGATTTTCCCCGCTTCGATTCTTGAGAGATCCAGGACATTGTTGATGAGCCGCGTGAGCCGGTCGGCGTTCGATTTCATGCGCGTGAGATAGCGGGTCTGTTTTTCGTTCAGCGGGCCGGTGATGCCGTCCAGCATGTTGTCCGCGGAGCCTTTGATGGCAGTGAGGGGTGTTCTCAGCTCGTGGGAGACGTTTGAAACAAAGTCCGACTTCATCCTGTCGAGCTCTCTGAGCCTCTGTTCGTACCGCTTTTTCTCGGTGATGTCCCTGGCCAGATGGAGAAAACCGCTTACATTGCCTACCTTGTCATTGATGGGCGAGACCGCCAAGGCCACGTCAATCATGACGCCGTCTTTCCTTTTCCTACGAACCTCCAGGTTACGGATTATCCCTGTAAGCTGGACCTTGTTCCGAACCTCTTCCAATTCCCTCATGCGGTCTGGAGGAAGCAGAATCGCCAGGCTTTGTCCGATAGCTTCATCCTTGCTGTAGCCAAAAATAACCTCCGCTCCACGGTTCCATGTCAGTATGCGGTCCTCCAGATTCGTGGAGAGGATAGCGTCGCCGGCATTCTCTACAAGATCCTCGATATAGGCCTTGCCTTTGGCGACCTCATCATAGAGCTGGGCATGCTCCAGCGCCATACCTAGCTGGGAGCCGAACGCCTTTAAGAGACTAATTTCCTTTTTCAAGAACTTATGTAGCTTCCGGCTCCCGATGACCATGACCCCTAGAACGCGGTTCTTAGACATGACTGGAACCCACACCGCGGAGATTAGCCCCGCTTGCTCCATGGTCCGGTTCTTGAAGACGGGATCTTTGCGAATGTCGGAAGAGATATGCGGCTCGCGAGTCTCAAAGATGATTGTGGCAACGTTACGTCGCTCTGAATCTATAGAAACGACACGACTCAGGTACTCGGGGGCATTGAGGCCTCGGGCGGCCCGGACGACTAAATTACTAGTCCCCGGCTCCAAAATACGAAGAAAACCTGCATCAAAACGGAGGATCTCCAACGATTTATCCAGGGTATCATTGAGGACCTTCTCCGTGTCCAGGGATTGAGTCGTGGTTTCCGCGATGGTGAGAAGGGCTGAAAGGTGTCGGGTCTGCGCAACTAATTGTGCTCTTGCAGGCAGGTTTGAGGAGGGCTTCTCTCTCGCGCTCTGGGGCCGCGTCGACCTTGACATGCTTACTCTACGGATGAGCCGCTCCGCCTAAATTAAAATTTGCTTCAAGAAAAGCCACCAGGGCATTGTTGCCGCCGGTGCCTTTAGCCCAGTGTTTTAGTGCGGTTTCAACTTTTGCCTCGTTCTGAGGGGTTTGAGGGGGGTTTTGAAAGCCAACCGTCAATGTACCTGCTTTACGGTTTTTAGCTTTTATACAAACGTACCGCCGCCAATTGAAATGCAATACCCTCGCATCCTGGTCGAACGGGTCACGTTGGTGCCCAGAGGTCGGGTCGGGTTTTTTCTCCTGGTCATGGTCATTAGGATATTTTCGCTTCGCGTGATTAGCGGGGTCTCCGTAAGCCTCACTATAAACTGGCGAACCGTGATTCCCCCCAATTGGGTTGAACGCACTCGGTGGTTGTTCGACCCACGCACACCAAATAGGAGCAGCCGTTGACTGATTCGTTTCATTCAGGCGGCAGTTAACCAGTATTTTAGTACCAGCAGGAAACCCCGATTGTCCGATTAGGTCAGGCAGCACAGAGTTTTTTAGTAGCTTCTCTAAGTCCTGAATCTCTGGAGTGGCTCTGGTAAGGTTAGCGTCAACATTTTGAGCCATATGCGCCCCCGTTCTTTGTTGCTGAATTTGGCTTTGTTACACACCGGTAAAAACAAACCTCGGCCGGCTGAAAGCCAGTCGGCCCCTAAAGGTGCGAATCAACGATGTTGCCTGATCGGTATCGACAGGCAGATTGGTTATAAAAATCATTTATCGCAACTCGTCCGAGCTGTCAAGGCGGCACAGGCGGCACAGGCGCCTTGGGCCGCCCCCTGGCTGCCGGAACGCGTTGACATAGGCGGGAATTTCTAATATTTACCTTGCATTACGGTAGCAAAGGCGGTCCCGGCGTATGCAAGAGCTAAGCGGCCTACAGAATTTTTTAGAGATCGTTACCAAGCCCGATAATATCCCCATCGTGGGCATGCTTCTTCTGATCCTTTTCTTTACCTGGATCGGCATGAGGCAGGCCTTTCGCCACGACAAACTCATCGCGGAGGGCAGGAAGGACGAGATCCCGGAAGAGATGTGGAAGTAGGATGTCCAGCATCCGGGGCTTCGCTCTTCTGGCCGTCTTCGCCGCCGTCAACCTTTCGCTCGCTCACAGCGCCGAAAATCCCCTCTCTCGCGAACAACGCCGGGAACTGGGCAAGAAATATCTGGCCGAAGGAAAGCCCAAAGAGGCGAAAGATCTCTTCGAGGAGCTGTCCAAGAGTTATCCCAAGGAGGCCGAGATCCATTTATTCCTGGCGCTGGCCTCTCTGAGACTCCGCGATCCGACCGCGGCGGAGATCGCCGTGCGGCGAGCGCTCAGCCTGGAGCCGAACCACGTGGAAGCCGGGACGTTGCTCGGCTGGATCGCCATGGAAGTCCGGCGCGACTATCCCACCGCCGTTCAGGCTTATGCGCGGGTTGTCGAATTAAAACCCGATCGGCCCGAGGCGCTGAACAATCTTGGCGTGGCGTTAAAGAAAAACGGAGAGTTGGACAAGGCGATTGAAAATTTCAACCGGGCGGTGGCGCTTAAAAGCGATTACGCCGAGGCGCTCAGCAACCGCGGCTGGGCCTACGTGGAGCAAAGGAAGTGGCGCGAAGCCCAGGCGGACTTCGAGCAGGCGCTCAAAGTCAACGCCGAGGACGAAGCGGCGCTCTACGGCCTCTCGCAAGTCTTGAGAGAAAGCCGCGATTATGCCGGCGCCGGGCAGGCGCTCCGGCGGCTGATCGCCCGTGCGCCGAATTTCGTCTATTGGCTGGAATGGGGCAGGGTGGAGCTGGTGCGCTACTACTGGGTCTTTCTTTTGGTGGCGGTTTTGGTTTATCTTCAAGGTCGGTATCGAAGAACAAGGAGAAGATCCGATGGCGGAGGCGACGGCCAAAAAACGTAAGGGAACGGCGCTCCTCGCCGTGATGAACGAGAACTGTTCGAGCTGCGCGGGCTCGCCCATATGCGAGCTCCATTGTCCGGTCGACGGGTGCATCAATCTACTCTACGAGGAGACGCCGCAAGGGGGGCTGAAGCCCTACCGGGTCTGGGTAGACAATGAAAAGTGCATCGGTTGCCAGATGTGCTACAGCGACGACCTCACCAAAATCCACCAGCACAAGGAGACCGGAGAACTCTTCTACGAGTACGCCGGCAGATTCTACGACAGCTCCAAAAAGCCGCTCGAGGCGGACAAAATGCCGAAGAAGTTCCAGCTCCAACTGGTAGGCACGGAGTCGGAGGACCGCCTCGACAAGAAGATCTGCCCGTGGGACGCGATCAAGATGTACGAATACGACGAGGGGCTGGAAGTCTCGCAATATTTTTACGACGCGGAAAAAATCAAAAAAGTAAGCGGCGTTTACGTCGTCGAAGCCGAAGAGAAAGAGCGGCTGGAGGAGAAGCAGGGGGAGCTCTACGGCGGATAGCAGGCTGTAACGCTTGAATCGCTATCGGCGCTCCGTTCGCACTTCGACGCGCTCAGTACGAACGGAACAAGGGAAAGGCCGTTCGTGGTGAGCCTGTCGAACCACAACGGCGCTTGCGGTTTCGCTGTTACGTGAGGATAGGCGGGTTTAGGCATGGGGAAAAAAATCGAGCTGACGGAGACGGTGCTGCGCGACGCGCACCAGTCGTTGCTGGCGACGCGCATGCGCACGGAAGACATGCTGCCGATCGCCGGAAAACTCGATCAGGTGGGCTACTGGTCGCTGGAGATGTGGGGTGGCGCGACCTTCGACGCCGCGCTCCGCTATCTCAAGGAGTGTCCCTGGGAGCGGCTGCGCAAGCTGCGCCAGGCGATGCCGCGCACCCGCTTTCAGATGCTCTTGCGCGGGCAGAATATCGTCGGCTACCACAACTATCCCGACGACATCGTCGAGAAATTCATCGAGCGGGCGGCCGCGGGGGGCATCGATGTCTTTCGGATCTTCGATGCCATGAACGACATGCGCAATATGCAGGCCGGGATCAAGGCGGCGCTCAAGACCGGAAAATTGGTGGAAGGCGCCATCTGCTACACGATCAGCCCGGTCCATTCCGTGGACTACTTTCTCAGGCTTGGAGAAAAATTGGCGGAGACCGGCGTTCAGATCCTCTGTCTCAAGGATATGGGAGGCCTGCTGGCGCCTTACGTGACCTACGAGCTGGTGAAGGGGCTCAAATCGCGCTTCGCGCTCCCCGTGCATCTCCATTCGCACTGCACCGCCGGGCTGGCGCCGATGAGCTACATGATGGCGATCGAGGCGGGAGTGGATATCCTCGACACGGCGCTTGCTCCGCTCTCCCAGGGAACGTCGCAGCCGGCGACGGAGGCGATCGTCGCGGCGCTCCAGGGAACCCCTCATGACACGGGATTGGACCTCAAACTGCTCAGCGAGCTGGCCAGCTATTTCTACGGCGTGCGGCGCAAATATGCCGAGTTCGAGAGCCCGGTCAACAACCAGGTCAACACCAACATTCTCATATCCCAAATCCCGGGCGGCATGCTGTCGAACCTCGTGGCCCAACTGCGCCAGCAAAACGCCGAGGACAAGCTGGAGGCGGTGCTGCGGGAGACGCCCGAGGTGCGCAAGGATCTCGGCTATCCGCCGCTGGTGACGCCGACCAGTCAGATCTGCGGCTCCCAGGCCGCTCTCAACGTAATGACCGGAAAGAGATATGCCGTGGTGGCCCAGGAGACCAAGAACTACTTGATGGGACTTTACGGCGAGCCGCCCGGCCCGATCAGCGAGGAGATCAAGAAGAAAGTATTGGGTAAAAAGGAGCCGATCACCTGCCGCCCGGCGGATCTGTTAAAGCCGGGTCTGGAGCAGGCGCGCAAGGAGATCGGATCGCTGGCTAGAAACGAAGAGGATGTGGTTTCGTACGCGCTATTCCCCGAGATCGCGAAAGAATTCTTTATCTGGCGGGAATCGCACCCCTAAATCACTTTGTTGAGCGGGTATTCGATAATTCCCACGGCGCCGTTCTCAATCAGCTTGGGGATGAGGTCCCGCACCACGTCCTCCGCGATCACGCTTTCGACCGAGAACCACTTGACGCCGCGCAAAGCCGCGGCGGGATAGAGCGGCGAGACCGTCGGGGCGGTGATGCTGGGAATCAAACCGACGACCTTGTCTACGTCAGTCTCCGCCACGTTCATCTTGATCCCGACTTTATTCTCCGCCGACAGCGCGCCTTGAAGAAGCAGCCGGATCTGCTCGATCTTCGCTCTTTTCCACGGATCGTCCCAGGCTTTCTTGTTGGCGATCAACTGCGGGCTTGACTCCAGCAGCTCCGCCACGATTTTCAGCCCGTGCGCGCGGATCGTGCTGCCGGTCTCCGTGACCTCCACGATCGCGTCCACCAACCCTTCGGCCGCCTTGGCTTCGGTGACGCCCCAGGAGAACTCGATCTCCACCGGGATTTTCCTTTCCGCAAAGTAGCGCCGGGTGAAGTTCACCATCTCGGTGGCGATGCGCTTGCCTTTCAGATCTTCGATCTTTTTGATCGGCGAGTCGTGAGGCACGGCGAGCACCCAGCGCGTCGGCTTGAAGCTCGTCTTGGAATAGACCATCTGGGCGACGACGTGAACATCGGACTGATTTTCTATGGTCCAGTCCTTGCCGGTGATCCCGGCGTCGAGCGTGCCGGTCTCGACGTAGCGCGACATCTCCTGCGGCCGCACCAGACTGCAGCGCAGCGTGTCGTCGTCGACCGACGGGAAATAGCTGCGGCTGGTGGCCGAGATTTTCCAGCCCGACTTCTTGAAAAGCTCGATGGTCATCCCCTCGAGGCTTCCCTTCGGCAGGCCGAACCTTAGCTCTTTATTTTTTTCCTTCACGTCTTAACCCCTAACCCCTTGCGCCTTCGGCGTATTGCAAAATGAAAATTGCAAAGTAAAAAATTTAAATTGCCCGGTCTTAACTCAAGAAATTTTCATTTTGAACTTTGCATTTTGCAATTTGCATTTCCTCTTTAGCCCTTCGACTTTTTATAAACCATTTCCGGTTGGAAAGTTCGCTTGCCGATGACTTTCCAGTCCTTCTTTGTTTGCTTGCGGAAAAAGCAGCTCTGGTAGCCGAGGTGGCAGGCGCCGCCGGTCTGCCTCACTTTGAGCAGCAGCGTGTCGTTGTCGCAGTCGATCAAAATGTCTTTCACCATCTGAAAATGACCGGACTCTTCTCCTTTGAGCCAGAGACCGCGCCGCGAGCGGCTGTAGTAGTGGGCCTTGCCGGTCTTCTGCGTCTTTTTCCAGGCCTCCTCGTTCATGTAGGCGACCATCAATACTTCCCGCGTCTGGTAATCCTGAACGATCACCGGGACCAGTCCATTTCCCTTGGCAAAGTCGATTTTTTGCATGGCGAATCACTCGCTGAAAAGTTTTCTCAGTTAAACATACAAGTCCTGGGGTTTCAACACGATCCGGCGATCAAGTGAAGCGGCAAGGGCGAGGCTGAATTAAGGATATCTCAATAACCAGGAACCGGGTATTCGGTCACGGAGCGGCTTTGGAGAATCTGTTTCAGTTGCTTCAGCGTGAAGGGCTTGGCGAGGTAGGCGTCGAAGCCGCCGGCCAGGCACTTGTCCCGGTCGCCGGGCATGGCCATCGCCGTGGCGGCGAGAATCCGGGCGCCGCGCGTGCGCGGTTCGCCGCGCAATCGCGCGACGATCTCGAATCCGTTCAGCCTGGGCAGCCGAACTTCCATGATGATGAGGTCGGGCGCTTCGCTCAATGCCTTGTTGAGCGCCTGTTCCCCATCCTCCGCCTGGGTCGGGGCCGGGTAGTTGAGGATGCCGAGATAGAGGCATACGAGCTCCCGATAGTCGGCGCTGGGGTCGGCCAGCAGGATTTTCCCGCCGCGACCGTTATTTTCTCCGGCTTCGCTTTCCATCGGGTTGGATTCCCAGGATTTCGCCGATCTGCTTCTCCAGCCGGCGCGATCTTCGCTCGCCCCTCAACAGGCGGGTGACGGTGGAGGGATTGACGCCGAGTTTTTGCGCCAATGCCTTCTGAGTGTAGATTCCTTCTTCCAGCATGCGGATCTTGATTTCGATCCAGCGCATTGGTAGCATAGGCAACAAAATTGCCCTGACGTTAAGCTCTTATCCTGCATATTCTATTTCGAATTGATTGTCAACGGAATATTCGATAACGCATGAATAGAAACTTTTCTATCCGTCTCGGCGAAGCCGTCGAGGCTCTGGGCGTCAACCCGACTGAGTTCGCCCGCAGGGCGAAGATCCCGCAGGGCACCGTCTCGAAATGCTTCAACGGCCACGTGCCCACCGCGCGAATCTTGATGCGACTTTCGAAATCCACGGGAAAGAGCGTGGACTGGTTGCTCGGGGGGACGAGCCGAGCAAGCTCCGGTGAAGGCCGCATCGAGGAACCGCCCGCGCGCTACGGGCGGGCGGGCGCGGCGCCTAGAGCTGGAGTAGGCGAGGATATCTGGGTGGAAAAGCTTCGCAAAGTGCTGCGCAGCGGCAAGCCGCGCGAAAAACAGATGGTCAAAGACCTTCTGGATCTTCTAAGCCGTTAGTCTTTTCTTCTCTCCCAGGCTCCCTTTTTCTGCGATTGACTCCCTGAGAAGCGCGGTTGTAAGATCACGGCCATGACCGAGTTTGTTGTGGTTTTGGTCACAGTGGGTTCGTCGAAGGAAGGCGAGCGCCTGGCGCGCGCCCTGGTGGAGGAGCAGCTGGCCGCCTGCGTAAACCGCATCAAGGGCATCCAGTCGATCTACCGCTGGCAGGGGCAGGTCGAGCAGAGCGAGGAGGAGCTGCTGGTTATCAAGAGCCGGCGCGATCTGTTCGAATGTGTCAAAAAGAGGGTGCAGGAGCTGCACAGTTATTCGGTTCCGGAGATTATCGCGTTGCCGATCGTTGATGGAAATGAAAACTATCTCCGGTGGCTTGAGGAAGAGCTCACGCGTAAAGACAAATAGGTCGTCCCTCCATGCGCACGGTCAAAGAAATATCGTCGGGCGGCGTTGTCTACCGCAACCGGCAAGGAGTTTTGGAAGTCGCGCTTATCATGGCGCGCAGACGGTGGCGTCTTCCCAAAGGCCAGGTCGAAGAGGGGGAAGGGCTGGAAGAGACGGCTCTCAGGGAGGTGCGGGAGGAGACCGGCCTGGAAGGAAAGGTAGTTGAAAAGCTCGGCGATATCACCTATTGGTACACGAACAAAACGCATGACGGAGAGACGATCAGGATCTTCAAACGCGTCTATTTTTATCTGGTCCGCTACCTGAGCGGGGATACCGCGCGGCACGATGAAGAGGTTGAAGACGTTCGCTGGTGGCCGATCGAGCAGGCCCGCAAAAGGCTCTTCTATCCCACCGAGCGAAAAATGATGCTCCAGGCGATCGCTTGCCTGGCCGACGGCCGTTTGAAGACGCCCGGCGCGCGGATCGAGCGCGCGGGCAAACGGACGCGGGATGAAGGAGTAGTATAGCGAGATGAGTTTTTCGATCCCCTACGAGATCGCGGCGACGCGCCCGCTCAGGCAGACGACCCGCGAGGAGAGGGAAATGGCGCTTGAGCGGGCCTGCTTCAACACGGAGCTGCTGCCGCAGGAGCTGATCTACGTCGACTTGAAGACCGACAGCGGCGTCAGCTCGGTCAGCACTTCACAGCTCGCGGCGTCGATGGGCGGCGCGAGCCTGGAGGCGACGCCGGAGATGGCGCCGGAGAGCCATACGGCTTTCAATGCGCTGGCGCGACGGTTCCAGGAGATCACCGGATTTCCGCACGTTCTTCCGTGCACGCAGGGGAGGGCGGCCGAGCGCGTCTGGACCAAGCTGCACGTCAAAGAAGGCACCGTGGTGGCGGGCAATATGCTCTTTCCCTCGACCCGCTTCCACGTCGAATCGAACCGCGCCAAGGTCGTGGACGTGATTGCAGACAAGGCCTACGAGCTTTTTTCCGACGAACCTTTCAAGGGCAACATCGATATCGGAAAACTCGAGAGCGCGGTCAAAGAGCATGGGGCCGATAAAGTATCGTGCATTTACGTCGAGCTATGCGTGAACTCCTGCGGCGGCCATCCGGTCTCTCTCGCCAACCTGCGTGAGGTCCGGGCGGCGGCGAACGCGCACAAGATTCCTCTGTTTCTCGACGCCTGCCGCATCCTTGAAAACAGCCATTTGATCCAGCAGCGCGAGCCGGGCTGTCAGGATCGCTCGATCCAGGAGATCGTGCGCGAAACTTGCTCGCTCGCCGACGGCTGCACGATGAGCGCGCTCAAGGATTTTCTCGTGCCGCTCGGCGGCTTTATCGGCATGCGCGACGAAAAGCTCTATCAAAAGGCCTATTTCCAGCAGTTTCTCGAAGGCGGGCAGCCGCCCAGCGGCGCGTTGGCGAGCCTCAGCGCGTCGCTCGACGAGATTTTCTCACCCTCCAACTACGTGCGAAGCCGCGTGGAGCAGGTCACTTACCTCTGGCAAAAATTGAGCGGCAGCGTGCCGGTTCTCCATCCGGCGGGGGGGCACGGAGTGTTCCTCGACGCGCGGAGCTTTCTCCCGGGCCTTGCGCCGGAGAAACATCCGGCGGAGGCGTTGGCGGCGTTTATCTATGCGATCTCCGGCGTGCGCGTGACCAAAGGGCCGCCGCTGACGCAGCATCAGACGGCTCGCGGCATCGAGCTGTTGCGTCTCGCCGTGCCGGCGCGTAGATACCTGAACGGCCATCTGGACGACGTGGCGGAAGCCGTGCTCTACGCCCATTTGCATCGCGACGAGATCCGCGGCTTCAAGCGCCTCGACAAGCCGGGAAGATCGAAATACGATCCACCGTTGTTCGCTCCGATTACGTGATGGAAGCGACGGCACACTCATCCGGCGCGGAGCCGCGCCATCTCGGCGCGCTGTTTTTTCAGCGAGTCGAACAGCTCAGCGAGCGGACGTTCATCAAGCTTCAACGTCACAATCGCTTCGAGGAGATTTCCTGGGAAGACTTCGGGTCGAGAGCGGGCGAAGCGATTCTCGGCCTCTATTCGCTGGGAATGCGGCGAGGGGAGCGGATTGCCATCGTCTCCGAAAACCGGCTCGAGTGGCTGTGCGCGGACCTCGCAACGCTGGCCGCGGGCTGGCCCAATATCGTCATCTCTCCGCGGCTCTCCGACTCGATGATCCTCAGGCTGCTCGGCCATTCGCAGGCGCGCGCGGTCTTTGTAGAGGATGAGATCGGGGTGGGGAGAATTCTAAACCTCAAAGGCCAGCTGCCTTCGCTCGCTTACATCATTGTGTTTGACCCCTCGACCGCCGCTCTTCCCAACACGCTCGGCTTCGATGCCCTTCTATCGCGCGGGCGAACGGGAACGAGAGAAGAGCTTCAGCGCATCCTCGAAGCGGTGCACGAGGACGATCTGGCGACGATCATGTACACCTCGGGCTCGACCGGCGAGCCGAAGGGCGTGATGAAGACGCAGCGAAATATCCTCGCCAACATCGCCTCGGGCGCGCCGATCACGCTGAGCAAACCGGAGGAGGTGGTGGCACTGGTCTTGAGCATGAACCATCTCCTCGGGCGGTTCGGTTTTCACAAGAGCGCGGCGACCGGCAGGACCACGGCGGTGCTGGAGGCGACCGAGTTGGAGGTGGATCTCGAAAGCATTCAGTCGCTGTCGCCGACTTCCATGACGCTGGTGCCGCGGGTGATGGAGAAGATCTGGGCGGCGATTCTCGCCGAACACGACAACCAGCGCCAGTGGGACGAGCTGGAAAGGCTCGATCGGCATAAAGCCGAGAGGAGTTATTTAAGCCCGGGTGAGGTCAAGCGGGTGGAGGAATTGAAAGGACTTCTGAGAGAAGCGGTCAAGGGCGCCCTCGGCGGACGGATCAAATACGTCACCTACGGCGGCGCCGCCATGCCGCCGAGGATCATGCGCTTCTTCGAGCTGATCGGCATTCCCCTGCTTGGTTCCTACGGCTCCACGGAGTGCGGCGGCGTCACGCTCAGCGGCATCGGCGAGACCAAGCCGGGAAATCTGGGAAAGCCGTTCGCCAATATCGAGCTCAGCATCGCCGACGACGGCGAGATTCTCGTCCGCGGGCCGACGGTGACGCCGGGATATTTTCAGAACCCGGAGGCGACGCGCGAGGTGCTCGATGCCGACGGCTGGTTTCACACCGGAGATCTGGGCGCCATCGAGCCGGACGGCTCGCTAAGAATCGTCGGACGCAAGAAAGATATCTTTTACTGCCCCGACGGCTCGAATATCTATCCGAGCTTCATCGAGCTGCAGCTCGAAAACAATCCGTTTATCCGTCAGGCCGTGCTGCTGGGCGACCGCCGGCCGTTTATCGCTGCGCTGGTGGTGGCCGATACTGAAAAGATCGCCGCAGAGTTAAAGAAGGACAAAGCATCCCTCGGCGAGCGGGAAGTGGAAGAGGCGCTCTGGTCGCATCTGCGGCGGATCAACGAGCGGTTGGAGGACATCGAGAAAGTCCGAAAGATCGTCGTCATGAAAACCGACTTCCCCGAAACCGTCAGAAGCATCACCGCCTTCCAGAAGGTGAAGGTCGACCGCAAGGCAGTCGAAGAGTTGTACCAGAAGGAAATCCAGCAAATCTACGAGAGTAAGTAAGTCGAGACGAGGTTGGTCGCCGAGGGAGCTTGTGATACTATACGATCAAAATTTGGCTGGAGGGTAGGTTGTGGAAACAAAACAACAGATTTTGAAAGCAATCGAACAGATGCCCGACGACGCCAGCGTCGAGGACGCCCTCGAACGACTCTACCTGCTCTATAAAATCGAGAGAGGCCTTCAGCAGGCGGACCGTGGTGAGTTGCTCACTCAGGAGGAAGCCCGCCAGCGGATGGCGAGATGGCTGAAGTAAAGTGGACGTTACAAGCTCTCGATGACCTTGAGGCGATCTGCCTCTTTATCGCTCGCGATGCACCGCAAATTGGGGCCGTGTTCGCCGACCGCGCCTTCCGCGCCACCGATCGCCTCGCAGATTATCCCCGCTCGGGCAGGATCGTGCCTGAGCTGGACATCGAGAACATCCGAGAGATCATCCTCGGCAACTACCGCCTCATTTACCGGATTCGAGAAGACCAGGTCCAAGTCGTAACCGTCCATCACGGCGCTCGGCTGCTCGACATCGGCAAGATCGAGGGCGGCGCATAACACACGGCGGCAGTCGGCAACGCGGTGGCTCGTCCAGAAGCGAGTGAGATCATTTTATCTGCTACTCAACCGACGCGTTAGAATCCATCGGGAAAAGCCGCACCCACGGATATGGGTCCAAACCCAAAGTATATTTTTCAGGGATTATTCTTACTTACCGGCATCCTCGTTTTTGTCGCTGTCGTCATGTTCTTGAAAGTTCGCTCCGGGAGGAGTTTCAAGGAGATACTCGCCGACTGTAACCGGATATCCGCGTTCTCGTTGGGAGCGGCGGCGATCCTGTTGGTCGTGGGGTTGGTCATTTTCGTAGTTCTCAAGAATTGGGGATAGGGTTTCAGACACGAAACATGAGAATCAACCAGCTTCGCAAGCGATTGCGCAAAGGTCGGCCGATGACGAGCGTGACGCTCCGCATCCCGGAGGACGTGATTGACGACCTAAAACGGGTGGCGCCGATGTTGGGGTTCTCGGGGTACCAGCCGCTCATCCGCGCGTACATTGGTCAGGGACTTCGGCGGGACCTTGAGCGGCTCGCGGGTCCGCCGGACATGCAACGTGTCGTGACCAGCCTTCGCCGTCACGGGGTGAACGAAAAGGTCATCCAGTCGGCGGTGGAAAACCTACAAGAGGATTTAACTACGCGATTCAGACGGACGCGCGCGTAGAGCTACGGTTTTACAGATGAATAAGATACTCCAGGGTGAAAAATGTACCGGGAGTCTCCGCCGCTTTTAACGACCAAGTCAGGCCCTTGACGCGTATGCATGGATAGGGCATCTTGATGCATATGAGGACAACACTTAATATCGACGATTCTCTCTTGCGGCATGCCGCTAAGCTGACCGGAATCAAGGAGAAGACCTCGCTCGTGCGCCTGGGGCTCGAAGCCCTGGTCTCCAAAGAAAGCGCCCGCCGCTTGGCGAACCTCGGTGGAACCGAGAAACAACTTCGACCGGTTCGAAGGCGACGATCCGGCAACAGTGCATGATTCTGGTTGATACCTCGGTCTGGATCGAGCACCTCCGAGCAGGAAGCGATCGTCTAAAAACTCTGCTGCTGGACGAGCAGGTTCTTTGCCATCCATTCATTGTAGGCGAGTTGGCCTGTGGAACGCTGCAGAACCGGCGGGAGATTTTAAGTATGTTGAGAGCCTTGCCCGAGGCTCAGCTGGTCGGCCATGACGAAGTCCTCAGTTTTCTAGAGGGACGACGTCTATATGGGCACGGTATCGGCTGGGTGGATGCTCATCTTCTCGCCTCGACGCTGTTCACGGGCTGCGCGCTTTGGACTCTCGACAAGCCTCTCCGGACGGCAGCGGCTGCGTTGAACGTCTCAGTGTGAAGTATCCCAGTGAGATAACCAGCGGCGCCGCTTACCTGCACGCCGTTAGACAAAGGGCCCCTTATACATTCCCGTCGTACAGCGGTCCATCCGGAAAGCCCGGGAAATCTCTGTTTGACACCCCGATCTCGCCGCTGTAAATTCCGGTAAGTAACTTTTGGGCCGCTCCACGGCCGACTTAACTGAGAAGACAAAAAGGAGAAGACATGCTGCGCTCGATCGGCTTGACGCATACCCACTGGGAGGTCGCCTCGCCGAATTGATTCCCATGGTGGAAAAACCGCTCGGGCAGATGAGCCTCCGCGAGATCCGCGAACTCGCCCGGCTCCGAATGCCCCACGAGGCCTGGGAACACTTCATGGGCGCCGCCGAGAGCGGCGCGACGCTCAGGCGCAATCAACGGACGTTTCGCCGCTATCTTTTCCGTCAAAAAATCTTCCACGACATCACAAAGCCGGATATCTCCATCGAGCTTTTCGGCCGCCGCATTGCGATGCCCGCGGCGATTGCGCCGATCGGCAGCTTCAGCCTGATCGGTGACGATACCGAGCGCCAGGTAGGGGAGGCGGCGGCCCGCGTGGGGACCATGATCTTCGCCAGCCACGCCGCTCACTCCAGCGTGCGCGATTGGGCGCGAGCGACTTCCGCGCCGATCGTTTTTATGGGCTATCTGAGCCGCGGGCGAGAGGCCGTGCTCGATCAAGCCAAACAGGCCGAAGAGCTGGGATTTGCCGCTGTGGGGATTACGATGGACGTGGTCCAGCCGGTGAAACTCGGCTCCGTGGTCCCGCTCTCGACCAAAGACGGCAAGCCCAGGAGGGGACAAACCGCTTCTCCTAAGGACATCGAGTGGCTCAAGCGGCAAGTTTCTCTGCCGGTCGTCATTAAAGGCATCATGAGCGGCGAAGACGCGCGCACTGCCGTGGAGGCGGGCGCGGACGCGCTGATCGTTTCAAACCACGGCGGGAGAATTCTCGACTTTAACCGCGCGGCGATCGAAGCCTTCCCGGAAGTGGCGGAGGCCGTCGGCAAAAAAGTTCCGCTGCTGCTCGACAGCGGCATCAGAAGCGGTGGCGACATTGTGAAGGCCCTGGCCCTGGGGGCCAAGGCCGTGCTGGTGGGACGGCCGGTCGGTTGGGGCGTGGGCGCGGCGGGCGTGGAGGGCGTCGTGCGGGTGATGGACCTGCTCGCCGAGGAGATTTCGCGGGTGCTGATCATGACCGGCACCGCTTCAATTCAAGAAGTCAGTAAATCTATTTTGATTCGCGACGACGGCGCGGGACACAGACTGTCTTAGGAAGGAGCAAACTATGGAATGGGTCGTCCTCGGTCTTCTATTGGCCGTCATGGCCTGGATCATCTGGACCTACAATCTGTTCGTCAGTCTCCGCCACCGGATTCAGGCCGCCTGGAAACAGATCGACGTCCAGCTCAAGCGGCGGCACGATCTAATTCCCAACCTGGTCGAGTCGGTCAAGGGCTACATGAAATACGAGCAGGAGACGCTTACAAAGGTGATGGAGGCGCGGAGCCGGGCGGTTTCCTCGGCCGGCGTCAAGGCCAGCGCCGAGGCGGAAAACGTGCTGACGCAAACTTTGGGGCGGATATTCGCTTTGATGGAAAATTATCCGGAACTCAAAGCGAATGAGAACGTCCTGCGCCTGCAGGAGGAGCTGACGACCACGGAGAACCAGATCGCCTTTGCGCGGCAGTATTACAACGATCTGGTCATGCGCTTCAACATGCGGCAGGAGGTTTTCCCCGCGAGCCTCGTCGCCGGCTTCTTTAATTTCAAGCCCAGCGAGTTCTTCAACGTGGCGGAGGCCGAGAAGGTGACGCCGCGCGTCGACCTCAAGTTCGGCGCTTAGCCAATGGCGGCGGAATCGCAGGGCGCCGCGTCCGAGGACTTCGCCGAGCGCCAGGCTCGGAACCGCCGGCTGAGCACGCTGATCGTTTTTCTTTTCATCTGCCTGTTTCTGCTGATCGGCTCGGCGGTCGATTATCTCTACTTCGACGCGTTCACCCCTTCAGCGTTGAAGCTGCCGGTGGCCACCCTCACGGCCTTTACTATGGCTACTCTGATCTCGCTCATGTCCTACTACCAGGGCAGCGCGCTGGTTCTGGGCTCCGTCGGCGCGGAAGCGTTGGATTTGAAACTTCCCGAGCACCGCGAGCTGCGCAACATCGTGACCGAGATGGCGCTGGCCTCCGGCTCCCCGATGCCGAAAATCTACGTGGTGTTCGATCCGGCCCCCAATGCCTTCGCCACGGGACGGGACGAATTTCATTCGGCGATCTGCGTGACGACGGGCTTGCTGGCGCTGTGCAGTCGGGAGGAGACTCAAGGGGTCATCGCGCATGAGGTCGCGCATATCCGCAACAACGATATTCTCCTGATGACGCTCGTGAGCGTCCTGCTCGGCGGTATCGCGCTGCTGTCGGACTGGGCGTCGCGCTCTTTCTATAGCTCGCGGACGCGGGACCGCGCGGTGGGCAAAAGCGCGCTGCTCGTCGTCCCCGCCTTCCTGCTGATTCTACTGTCGCCGCTGATCTCGCGCCTGCTGGCGATGGCCGTCTCGCGGCAGCGGGAGTATCTGGCCGACGCCACGGGAGTCGAATTCACGCGCAATCCCCTGGGGTTGGCGAAGGCGCTGGAGAAGCTCCGCGACGCGGCGATGCCGTTTCAAGGGGCGAGTCGCGGCACGGCGCATCTGTTTTTCGTCAATCCGCTCAGGCGCCGCGTCGACGATCGGGAAGGGCATCTGGCCGATCTGTTGAGCACGCATCCGCCGATTGCGAGGCGGATCATGCTGCTCTATCAAATGACCGGGGCAGGGCGGTGAAAGGATTTTAGATTTTGGATTTGGGATTTTGGATTCAATCGGAAATCGAAAATCCAAAATCGAAAATGGGGAGGGTTTAGAGGCGAGAGGCGGATATGGTGCGATGTCCACACTGCGATATCGGGATGGGCGAGGTGTCGGTGCGCGCCAATCCCGGCACGTTGATTATCCTGGACCAGTGCGGCCGGTGCGGCGGGATCTGGTGCGATAAGTGGGAGCTTTTTCCGGTGGAACCCGATGAAGCGAAGCGGCTCGATCCGGTGGACGAGACGGCGCTTAAAGATTCGGCCGCGCTCGAAGAAAAGCCGCTCTATTGCCCGCGCTGCACGGCGGAGCTTCAACGTTTCCACGATCCGCTTCTGCCGCTCGACATCCGGCTTCAGCGCTGCCGGCGCTGCGAGGGGATCTGGCTCAACCGGGGGCAGTTCGGGCGCTACAAAAACTTTCAGCAAAAGACCCGGGCGGAAAAAATGCCGGAGGAGGAGAGGCTGCGCAAACTGGCTGAAGCCTACCACGATCCGCGCGCCTGGGTGACCACGGGGACGCAGGGCATGTTCGCCTATCCGCAGGGCGTCGCCGCGGGGGATGACCTCAAGGAAGCGGGCAAAGGCGCGGTCAGGTTGATTCTACAAACATTACTCAGACTGATTCTCGGTTTCTGAGGAACGGGAGCCGCTTCCGCTTGACCATTCGGCCTTCCCTGGTTAGTCTATATTTTTATATCGAAGGGAGCAGGCATGCAGCAAGGGCTAAGCTTTATCCAGATTATCCATCAGGGGGCGATCACCACCTATCCGCTGGTTTTGCTTTCGATCGTGAGCGTCGCCGTGGTGCTGGAGCGTTTTTGGTCGCTGCGCGACGTCGGCGCCACGACGCGGCGACTGACCGAGATGCTCGCCTATCCGGCGAATCGCGGCCGGCGGGATATTGCCCTGGCGATCTGCAGGCAGAACACCCGCTCCCCTGCGGCGCGAGTTTTTCTCGCCGTATTATCGCAGCCGCCCGGAGACGGGCTGGAGAAAACCGTGGCGGTCGTCACGGAGGCGATGTTTGAAGAGAGCCAGAAGATGAAAAAGTACCTCTGGATCCTGGGCACCGTCGCCAGCAGCGCGCCGTTCATCGGCTTGTTGGGCACCGTTATCGGCATCATCAAGTCTTTCGAAAACATGGCCGTGGTCGGCACCGGCGGCTTCGCGGTGGTCGCCGCCGGAATCTCCGAGGCGCTCGTCGCGACGGCCCTCGGCCTGGGCATCGCCATCATCGCGCTGATTTTCTACAACTATTTCCAGGTGCGGATCGGAAACTTCACCGGCCTTTTCCGCATCCACGCGATCAAGCTCGCGCAAAGCCTCGAGGTTTGAGATGGCGTTCGCCGGGCAGGACCCCAGTCAAAACTCGGATATCGTCGCCGAGATCAACATCACGCCGCTGACGGATATCTTTCTCGTGCTGCTGATTATTTTTATGATCACCAGCTCCGCGATCGTGGAATCCGGCGGCAAGGTCAACCTCCCGGCCGCGGCAAAGACGCAGACGGTCACGCGCGGCACCACCGTGACGCTGACGCCCGCCCGTGAGATCTATGTCAATCAGATGAAGGTGTCCGAGGCGGACTTCGAGGCAACCCTGCGGAACGCGCTCAGCGCGAACTCCGACCGCACGGTCATTCTCAGAGGCGACCGGCAGGTTGTTTTGGGCGACGTCGTGAAGATCCTGTCGCTGGCGAAGAGGGCAGGGGCGGCCGAGATCGCCATCGCCGCGGAGGCGGAGAAGAGCGAGAAGGGCGAGAGGGTCCGGAGACGGAAATAAGCTCAGCCCGCAAGCGCAATCAGATCGATCTCGACCAGCGCTCCTCTCGGCAGCTCTGTTACCGCGACCGTCGAGCGGGCGGGCTTGGAGCCGCCGAAGTATTCCGCATAGACCTCGTTCATCGCCGGGAAATCCGACATATTTTTCAGGAACACGGTCGCCTTGACGACGCGGTCCAAGGACGAGCCTCCGGCTGCAAGAACGGCTTTGAGATTCTCCAGCACCCGGCGCGTTTGCGGGACGATGCCGCCCTCGACCAGGTTTCCGGTCTTGGGGTCGAGCGGAATCTGGCCCGCCGTAAAGACCAAACCGTCAACCCGCATCGCCTGCTCATAAGGACCGATCGCCTTGGGCGCGCCGTCGGTGCTGATCGCTGTTCGATTCATCGTTGCCTCTCCTCCGCCTTCATTAGATTTTCCGGAAAGCCTACAACAGGGCGAGCGGGGTGGCAAATCCCCCAATTCTTTGTTGAACTCTCCACGCCCTTTGTCCTATGATGCTTACGATGCGGCAAGATCACGGAGGAAACATGCGTTGGACGATGGTTTCTACGCTTCTCGCTGTTCTCTGGGCTCCGCGGGCATGGGCGGATGTGGGCCACGGCGCTCATCCGATTAAGGCGGCCGCGCCGCTCTGGGTCTGGGTTGCGGGTCTCGGCGTTTTGACGCTCATCGCGCTTTTCCTCATTCGACAAGCCCGCCGCGGCACGCTGATGAGCGAACGCTTCAGAGGCTTCAGCCGCAACGCCCGGCTGCTCATCCTGCGCAGCCCTTTCAGCGGCCTCTCGGCCAGCCTGATCCGTCTCCTGTTCAATCTCTATCTGCTCGCGGTCGGCTTCGACACGCTCTTCGTCGCCAAGTTCGCGGCGATCAACTGGACCTGTCACGGTCTCTCGGTTATCCCATCCGGAATCCTCTCCGACCTCTTCGGTCGCAGGCGTGTCTTTCTGATCTCCTACGCGGGCAACCTGCTTGCCACGACGGCGATCATTTTTGTCACCGATCCAACGTGGCTGCTCGTTCTCGCGGCGTTGATCGGCCTCTTCGAAGGCGGCCACGCCATCGTCGGCCCGCCCTTCATGGTCGAGCAGAGCCGGCCGGATGAGCGGGTTCACCTGTTCAGTCTCAACGGAGGAATCCAGGTCGGCGCGGCAAGCTTGGGCAATCTGGCCGCAGGCATGTTGCCGTTGCTTTTTGCCTCGCTGTTTGAAATCGGGCCGGAAAGCGCCTGGGCGCGCCGGGCCGCCCTGGCCTGCGCCTTGCCGGTCATGCTCGCCTCCGTGATCCCGATCTATCTGATCCGGGAGGAGTGGCAGCCGATCGATATCCGCCGCTGGGTGAAGGGGATTGAGAGCTACGAC
The DNA here is from genome assembly GCA_001798595.1 of Deltaproteobacteria bacterium RIFCSPLOWO2_12_FULL_60_19. Lineage (GTDB taxonomy): Bacteria > Desulfobacterota > Binatia > UBA9968 > UBA9968 > 2-12-FULL-60-19. The sequence goes on from MGSS01000003.1 coordinate 23,891, forward strand.
CGGATCGGAATGCTGGCGCTGACCGAGGGATTGATCGGCTTCGGCCTGGGCTTCTCGGCGCCGTTCTTCAACATCTTTTTCGATCAGAATCTCAGGGCCTCAACTGCGGAGATCGGCCTCATTTTCGCCCTCGGCTCGATCATGACCGCGGTCATGACGCTCTTTATTCCGCTTCTGGTTCACCGGCTGGGCCGCGTGCGCACCGTGACTCTGGTCAAGCTTCTGGGCGTTCCCGCGCTCATCTTTCTCGGCATGGCGGAAAATATTTTCTGGGCCGGAGCGCTTTACATCTTTGCGATTCTCTGCATCGGCGGCGCCTTTCCGAACAAGGGGATCTCCGATCCGATCTACACTCTCTTTGCGATGGAAGTGGTGAAAGAGCGGGAGAGGGGAACGACCAACGGCATCATGCACGCCTTTGTGGAGTTTCCGATGGGGATCGGCGCCGCTCTCGCGGGTCCGTTCATGGCTGCGGGCGACTGGCAGACTCCTTACGCGATCGGGGGCGGGATCTTCGCTGTTGCCTTTATCCTTTACTATCTCTATTTTGCGAGGATTGACGCTCGCGAGCCCGCCCTCCAACCGGCGACGGCGAGCTGAGGTGTCATGACCCTGCTCACGGCACATAAGATTCTCATCGCGACCGCCGTGGTCTTTTTCTTCGGCTTCGGCCTCTGGGAATTGCGCAACTATTTCACCGCGGAAAATCCGTGGGCGATTTTTCGGGCGGGACTCTACATGCTGGTCGCGGCCGGCTTCGGCTTCTATCTTCGCACGCTGAAGAAGTGGGTAAGGTAGCTTCAGACTATGGATGCTGTCCCATTTCTTGTCACCGTCAGCGACGAAGAGATTCGGCGCGAGCGCAACAAGGCGCGAGAACTTCGCGCCGGCCAGTGGTGGAAGCGGCGCTGCTCGGCGGGGCTATGCCACTACTGCGGCAAAAAAGTTCCGGCACGCGCCCTGACGATGGACCATGTCGTGCCGATCATCCGCGGCGGCAAGAGCGCCAAGGGCAACGTCGTGCCAGCCTGTAAGGAATGCAACACCAAGAAAAAACACAGCCTGCCGATGGAGTGGGAGGAGTATAAGTAATTTTCGATTGCCGATTTTCGATTCAATCTAAAATCTAAAATCGAAAATCGGTGAGGATGCAGGTTTCGAAGGCAAAGTCACATGGGGGAGCTGAAAAGATTTTTGCAGGGGCGCGTGGTGGTCAAGGTCGGCGACATCACCAAGGAGGATGCGCAGGCGATTGTGAACGCGGCGAACGGCTCGTTGCTGGGCGGCGGGGGAGTGGACGGCGCGATTCATCGCGCGGGCGGGCCGGAGATTCTCAAAGAATGCAAAGAGATTCGCCGGACGCGATATCCGGACGGCCTCCCGACCGGCCAGGCGGTCATCACGACCGCGGGGAAGATGGCCGCGAAATATGTCATTCACACGGTCGGACCGGTTTATGGCAGAGGCGGCAAGGAGAAAGCCGAGTTGCTCGCGTCTTGTTACCGCAACTCTTTGGCTCTCGCTGTCAAAAACGGACTTAAGACCATCGCCTTTCCAGCGATTTCGACGGGCGTGTACGGTTATCCTCTGGAGGAAGCGGCTCAGGTTTCCTCGAAGGCGGTCGAAGAATTTCTCAAATCAGAGCCATCGATGCAGGAAGTGCGGCTGATTTTGTTTAGCGCCGGCGATGTCGAGATCTTCTTAAAGCATCACCGCTTCTCATCTTAGAAGTTTCTATTTCCCGTAGAGACTCTTGATAAAGCCCGAGTCCTCCAGCTCTTTGATGAAGCGCGAGTCGATAAAGTCCCTGGCGTTCGCCTGAGCGGCCTTGGGATTCGTCGCCGCCATGTCTTGCAGGATCGTCTGATAACCGTCTACCGGAGCATATGGGGCGTTCGGAATGTATTGCACGTGCCAGTCCCAGGACTCTTCGACCGGCTTGCGGTCGGCCATGCGGGAATACTTCTGCATGATCTTGATCGAGTCCTCTTTGTGCGTTTTGAAATAGTGGATCGCCTCAACGTACGCCCGCACGTAGCGCCGCACCGTGTCGGGGCGTTCTCTGACGAATTTGGTCGAGGCGTAGATGCCGTTTTGCGGGAAGGGGATCTGCAGCGCCGCCATATCGACAATCATCGGGAAGCCCAGCTTTTCCGCCATCGCCTTGCCGGCCTCCGTCACGACGGTGAAGTTGACGATGCCTTTTTGCAACGCCACCATCCGTTCGATCGAGCCGCCGATGACTCTGAGGTTGACGTCCTTCACGGGATCGAGACCGATCTTTTTAAGCCCCACGCGCAGGGCGAATTCGGCGGTGGTTCCCGCGATGTGGTTGCCGCCGATCTTTCCCTTAAGATCTTCGGCCTTCTTGATGGCCGGTTCGGAGACCAGGTAGTAGGGTAGAACGTTCACGTTGCCTGCGAGCGCCACGACCTCGCCGCCGGCAAGCCGCGCGCTGGCCAGCCCAGGTCCTCCGCCCTCGCCGATGGCGATCTCGCCCGCCAGAATCGACTGGATTCCCCGGATGCTCCCTGAGATGAAGATAGGGGTTGCGTCCAGCCCGTGCTTCTCGAACAGGCGCGCGTCCTTGGCCACCCAGATAATGGATGAGGAAGAGGGAGAGATCGAAATATAGGAGGTGTTCATTTTCTCCGCGGCGCCGGGCGCGCCGGCGGCGGAGGCGAGAAACAATCCGACAAAGGAGTAAAATAAAGCGGTTCGCCGTTTTCGGTTAAATCTCCACATAGACACCTCCTTTAACCATCGCCCTTATGCTACCACTTCAGGCGGCGCTAGAAAACAACAAAATCCCGATTGACAGCTTCGCCCGCGGCGTCTATCTTGCGGTCAAATCGCCTCGCGCCATGAAAAAACAAATAGACCTGGTGATGTTCGACCTCGACGGGACGCTGGCGGCCACGGGGCGGGATCTGGCGAACTCGGTAAACTACATCCGCTCCGCGCTCCGTCTCGATCCGTTGGACGACAAACTCGTCTATAGCCACGTGGGGCGCGGCGTGGAGCATCTGTTGCGCATGTCGCTGCCGGAAAACTCCCAGGACCGGTTCAAGGAAATCATGGAACTGTTTCTCAAGCACTACGCGGAACACCTGCTCGACACCACCGCCCTCTATCCCCACGTGCGGGAGACGCTCGAATACTTCGAGAAAAAGAAACGGGTGGTCGTCAGCAATAAGCTCCACCGGCTGACCGTGCCGATCTTACGCGGCTTGGGCATCGAGGCGTGCTTCGACGCCGTTCTCGGAGGCGACAGCGCGGCTGAGAAAAAGCCCCATCCCGGCGCGCTGAATCGGGTGCTTGCAGATTTCAGGATCGAGCCGGCGCGGGGGCTTATCGTCGGCGACGGCGACGCCGACATCGAAGCCGGCCGCGGAGCGGGTGTCCACACTTGCGGCGTCACCTACGGCTTGGGTAGAAAGGAGGAACTCGTGGCGGCGCGACCGGACTATCTCATCGACGACCTCAGCGAGCTGGAAAAGTACTTTTATTAAGGAGGAAACTATGGCGGCGACAATTCCTGCAAAATTTCGCGATCTGTTTACCAAGCAAGCTTTCGCCCATCTCGGAACGCTGATGGCGGACGGGAGCCCGCAAGTCACGCCCGTGTGGTGCGATTATGACGGGACGCACATCCGAATCAACTCCGCGAAGGGGCGCGTCAAGGACAAAAACATGCGACGCAACAAGAAGGTCGCTCTGTCGATCATGGACCCGGACGATCCCTATCGCTATCTGGCCGTCCAGGGAGTCATCGTGGAGATCACGGAGCAGGGGGCCGACGCGCACATCGATTCGCTGGCGAAGAAATATCTCGGCAAGGACAAGTATCCGTTCGGCCAGCCCGGCGAGGTGCGGGTGATCTACAAAATCCGGCCGGAGAAAGTCTCCACGATGGGGTAGCCGGCCGTTTCTTGTGCCGGATGTGAAATTGGGCTATCGTTGAAACCGTGAAGGAAGCAGACTTTCTAAAGAAGGTCGGGATCTACGCCCGCTACCTGACGCAATTCCTGAACGATTCCGACGTTCCCAAGATTCTCGAAACCATCCGGGATCTGGAGAAGATCCGCCAGCAGGCAGAGAAGGAAAAGGTGGAATAAGGGGCCTGTTGCCTTCTTCCGCCGGAGGCGGATCAGCCTCTCTTTGTGGCTGAGCCTCTTGCCTCTGATTCTTTCAGGCTTGCGGGTCGAAATCTTTCCGGAGCTTCTTCATCATCGCGCGCAGATCCTGCCGCAGCTCTTCCGCCGTCGGGCGTCCCACGTACCAGTAGCCGCAGTAGAGATTGTGCACCGTCAAGTCCGGCATGAGCGAAAACGCGTAGGGGATCGCCGTATCGCCGCGCGATTTAGAACTCTCGACCATGTCCAACTGCCTGACCACCGAGCGGTCGTGGTCGCTCAAGAACGGAAAAGTCGCCCCCAACCCCGCGCGAAAGGCGGCGTTGACCTCCGGCGGATCGACGCTTGCCGCCGCGAGCTTGCAGTAGTTCACCGCCAACTCTTGCTGGAATTCGGTCAGCAGGCGCAACTGCACCTGGCATTTGGGTCACCAGTAGCCGCGGTAGAAAACCAAAATAAGCGGGAAGTTAGCCGCGATGTCGGAGAGTTTGATCTTTTTGCCGTCTTGATCCGGCATCTCCAGATCGGGAAATCGTTTGCCGATGGTTTGGTTCATGGGGTTGCCTCCTGTTTGGCGGTATTCCCGACACGTTTGAACGGCTTGAACGTTTTGAACGCATGAAACCGTTCAACTTGTTCAAAATGGTTCAAACTGTAACGGCGCCAGCCAACTCACTTGAGCCGCTGTGTCGGCTGTCTCACGGCATCTTCGCCAGAATCTTGCTCATCTCATCCGCCGAGTAGGCGCGCATGGTCTGCGTGCGGATGTTGCCCAGCGAGCCGACGCTTAAGCACAACGCCGTCATAGCCTCGTCGTCCGGCGCGTCGGCAACCAAAACCGCGTCATACGCGCCCAACGTCCAGAAGGTATCCTTTACTTTGACACCGAGCTTGGTCCCGGCCGCGGCAAGCGCCTTAGCCCTTTCAGTGGTCTGCTTGATGTTGCGCACGCCTTGATCCGTAAAGCTTACTAGAACTACATAGGTAGCCATAAGAGTCCCTCCTTGTTTAAGGTTTGGAACGGCCTGACCCATCCTCCCGGATTTTGGACCTACGTGTCGAGCGTGCTCGGGTGAAACATCTCCTCGGGTTTGAATCGACATAGAATTCGGCGACGTCGAATTGTGTCTGCGGGCGTCCCGGATCGTCGGTGACGTGAATATCTAGATCGATCCCTTCGGGCCTCACTTCTCCCTTGATCAGCGCCTGGGCGCGGTCGTAGGGGCCGCAGGTCATGGTTAACTTCAATCCCACGTTGTTCGGGTCCTTCAGTCAGGCGGAAGATTCACCGCGTGCTGGGCTGCTTCGGCGGGGCGTAAAGCTGGAGTAGATTCCCCTCGGTATCGAAAAAATAGAAGCCTCGTCCGGTGGCGCGTTCCACGGTTGGGATGTTGTAGACTTTTACGCCCCAATCTTTCATTTGTTTTACCGCCAGCTCGAAATCCTCAGGCTCCACGACAAAAGCCTGATGCGTTGCGCCTTCTTCTTCCAGCGCGTTTTTCTCTACGGGATGGGGACGCCGGAACAACGCGACCATGTCGTCGCCCGAGCGGAGATCGGCGCGGTTGAGCTTGTCTCCCATGTCGTCACGGCCCAACTTGGCGATCCTCATACCGAGAATCTCCGTGTAAAACTTAACCGCCCGCTCCATGTTGTTAACCGGAATGCCGATATGGTGAATGCCCTTGGTCTTGATCATCGTTCAGCCCCCGTGGGTCGTCGGGCGGAGTTTTGAAAAGCGGGCTACGGATATCGCTTCGCCATCTCGGCGAAGAAACCTTCCTTCTCCAATTCCTGAAGCAGGCTCAAGTCGACGAACTGCTCCGGTTTGGCGTTCTTCGCCTGGGGGAACTGCGGCGCGAATTCATCGAGCAGAAACTGAATCCCCTTGAGAGTCGGATAAGGTTTTTTGGCGACTCGCTTGACGAACCAGCCGGTGGTCGCCTCGAGCACCTCGGCATCGGTCGTGCGGAGATACTTGGCGACGATCTTCTTGCTCTCGTCGCGTCTGCCGTGGATGTAATGGATCGCTTCGACGTAGCCCCGGAGCGCGGCTTTGACCGTGTCCCGCTGGCTCTTGATGAACGAGCGCGTCGTCGCAAAGCCGTTTCCCTGCACTTCCAGCCCCAGGTCCATCATGTCGTAGATTTCGGCGAAGCCCTGTTTTCTCGCGCGCGGGATTTCCGACGGAGTGAGCAGCGTTGCATCGATCCTGCCGGCGTCCATCGCCGCCAATCTCTCGATCGTGCCGCCGGCTAGCAGGATCGCCACGTCTTTGTTGGGCTCGAGGTTCAACCGGCGGAGCAAAATCAACGCCGCGTTGTGCGACGCGGAGCCGAAGCCGCTGACGCCTAATTTTTTGCCTTTGAGCTGCTCGATCTTGCCGATGCCCTGGCGGCCGACCACCGTATAAGCGTAGGCGTTTTCCGACGAGCCTATCAGCGCGAGGTCGTGGCCCTGGAGGCCCGCCTGCACCACGGTGCCGATGTTGACGATGGGCGGGTCGCCGGCGACCAGCGCCTGGGTCGCCAACTGGCCGCCCCGGAAAAAAACCAACTCGGCGTCCAATCCGTATTTTTTAAAGAGACCGGCTTCCTTGGCGATCCAGATGTGGATCTGGTTGTAGGAGATGGCCGGGTAGCCGATCTTGATTTTTTTGAGATCCTGGGCGCCGCCGGCGTTGGGTTGCGAGAGCAGCCAGATGCCGATCAGCAGAGCGAAGTAGTTCTTAAACTTCATTTGACGACCTTGCCGGGTGGTCGCCGGACTACCGGCGCTTCGTCTTGGCGGCCTTTTCGGCAGCCTCTTTCATATCGCTGATCTCTTTTTCCATGGTGAGCTTCTCGTTGGTGACCTTCCCGAGATTCGCCTCGGTGTCCGTCATTTTCTTCTTCATTTCGCCCATCTGCGCCTGTGCCGCCGCCAGCTCCTGTTCCACGCCGGCCAGCCGCCCGGCGCGCGCTCCCCAAACGAGGTAACCGAAAAGGATGCCGACAACAAAAGCTCCCACGGCGATGCCGGTCCAGTAGCCGTTCTTCATCATGATACCCTCCCTGTAGTTTAAGTGCGTTGGGCGTTGAACTACGGCAGTTTTATAAGAAATCTCCCGTTTCGTCAATTGGATTTGTTGAGCCAGTCGCGCGCGTCGAAAGATTTTCCAGTTACCCCTATGGATTCGGGCGAGGCGAGATAAACAAAGACTGCCGTGATTTCATTGGGCGTCGGCAGCGTCAACGGGTCTTCCTCCGGGTAAGCCTCTGCGCGCATTTCGGTTCGCGTGGCGCCCGGGTTGACCGCGTTCACGCGGATGTTGAATTCCTTGACCTCTTCCGCCAGCAGCTGCGTCAACCCCTCGATGCCGAACTTCGACGCCGCATAGGCGCCCCAGCGCGCCTTGCCGATCCGCCCGACGCCGGAGGAGACGTTGATGATCGATCCTTCACGCCGGGCTATCATCAAGCGCAGAACTTCTTTGGTCACCAGGAACTGCGCCGTCAGATTGACCTTCAACACTTGTTCCCACGCGGCCAGGGGATATCGCGCGATCGGCTCGCGCGGGCCGAGAATACTCGCGTTGTTGACCAGGATGTGGATCGTGCCGTAGCGCCTCTCAGCCTCGCGCACCAGGCGCTTCACGTCGTTCGACCTGGCGATGTCCGCCGCGATCCAGCTTGCTTCACCGCCTGCGGCCTGAATCTCCCGCGCCGCCCGCTTAAGCTCCGCCTGCCTCCGCGCGCAGATCACGACCTTGGCGCCTTCCCGGGCATGGGCCATCGCCACCGCCTTGCCGATTCCCCGGCTCGCGCCGGTGACGAGCGCAACTTTACCGGTCAAAACACCCATACAGCATTCTTTCCCCGTACTTTCTATCATTCCGAGGAATGACTTCAAAGGCTGTTGCACGGCACTTCACAGTCCGTCTAAACGGCGCCATCCTTGCTGATGCTGCCGACGTTATGCCGGGATTGATGAAGAGTGCGTTATCGGATACTTTCCCTCTACAGAGACCCTCTTGAGTTTTGATCGCGCTCAAGACTACGTCGACGTACACAGTGAAGGTGCAGATATGGAAGGAATAGAACTTCGTCCGTGGGAGCCGGGCTTCACCGTACCGGAACGCTTCAATATGGCGAGCCTCCTTTTGGAGCGTCACGTGGAGCAGGGCCGTGGCCATCGCACGGCGATTTACTATGGCGACGACAAGATTACCTATCAGCAGCTTTATGAGCTCGCCAATCGAGCAGGCAACGCGCTTGCTGGTCTGGGGGTGGAACCCGAGCAGCGGGTGATACTGCTTTTGCCCGACGGCCCCGAATTCGTGGCAACCTTCCTGGGGGCGATGAAGATCGGAGCGGTCCCGGTTCCGATCAACGTCCTGGCGACCTCTTCCGATTTAGCTTATTTTTTGAACGACAGCCGCAGCAAAGTAGTGGTGACGGGGCAGGAGTTCCTGCCCAAAGTTGAAGCCGTTAAGGCGCAATCTTTTAGCCTGCGACACATCGTTGTGGCCGGCGAAGATCCGGGAGAGAACCATTCATTCCATCGTCTGGTCGCGGCAAGTTCGCCCCGGCTCGAAATTTTTCCAACCCAGCGCGACGATGCCTCTTACTGGTTATATAGCTCCGGCACAACCGGCCAGCCCAAAGGCGTCATCCACCTGCACCATGATCTCGTCTACTGCGTAGAAACCTGGGGCTGCCACGTAGCACGTTTCACTCCGGACGATGTCGTCTATTGCGTGCCCCGCCTGTTTTTCTCTTTCGGTCTTAATATGGCCCTCTATCTTCCCCTGTATTACGGGGCCGCCGTAGCCCTTTCGCCTCGTCGCCAGGAGCCCGCCGTGGCCTTGGAAAATATTCGCCGCTACCGTCCCAGTTTCTTCGTCTCCGTTCCTACTTCCTATGGACAGATCCTGCGTGAGATCGAGGACAAAGGAATTGAGGCTGACCTGGGTTCAGTCCGCCATTGCGTTTCCGCCGGGGAACCCCTGCCCGCGCCTCTCTACGATCGCTGGCTGCGGCGCTTCGGCATCGAAATCATCGATGGCTTGGGCTCGACGGAGGTCGGATGGGTCTATATCAGTAACCGCCCTGGAAAGGTAAAGCGCGGAAGCAGCGGCTTATTGCTTCCCGGCTACGAGACGAAAATTGTCGATCCGGAAGGCCGAGAGGTCTCTCCCGGCGAAGTCGGGGACCTGCTGGTCTCAAGCGAAAGCTTGGCGGCCGGCTATTGGAACAAACACGCCAAGACCAAGGAAACCTTTTCCGGCTCATGGATGAGGACCGGCGATCGCTACTCGCGGGATGGGGAAGGATACTTTTTCTACGGCGGCCGGTCGGACGACGTGCTGAAAGTCGGCGGCATCTGGGTCTCTCCTCTCGAAGTGGAGCAGGTTTTACTGGAGCATGAGGCCGTGGCTGAATGCGCAGTGATCGGCGCCGCCGATGAAACCGGTCTTGTGAAACCGAAGGCTTTCGTCACGCTGCGCGCCGGGTTTCAGCCCGGCCCCGAGCTTGCGGGAGAGCTTCAGAGGTTCGTGAAAGGGCGGCTGTCGCCGTACAAATACCCGCGCTGGATTGGGTTCGTCGACGATCTCCCCAAGACCGTTACGGGCAAGATCCAGCGCTATAGACTGCGCCAGCTTCAAAAGAGTTAAAGAAACCCCGCTCCTGCTTTAGAGGTGCCCGGAGAAAGAACTCACTCGGTTGAAGACTCTCGATTCATGAAAAGTTACCAAAGAGCATTTGTCCTTCTGCTCGTCGCGCTGGCGGTCGCCGCTCTGCTCAGTCCGTGGGTCGCCGCGCTGTGGAATGCCGTCCTCGCCGCGCGGCCGGAGTGGGAGCGCTACCGCTATTCGTTCTCCCACATCTTCGGGCGCACGTTCATGATCGCCGGCGTGGCGATCTTTTTATCCTGCCGGTCATGGATCGGGATTCGGTCGGCGCGGGATTTAGGCCTCGGGCCGCTGCGCCAGGCGTTGGCGAATGTGCCGCTTGGATTTTTTCTCGCCGTCGCTTCCGTAGCTCTGCTCGGTCTCGTGATGTCCGTCGCGGATGTCTTTGATCCTTACTTCCGCCTTTCGCTCTCAGGCGGCTTGCAGCGCTCCGTGAAGGCGCTGTTGGCGGCGCTGACCGTCGGTTTTCTCGAAGAGATGTTTTTTCGCGGCATTATCTTCAAAGGCCTCGCGGAAAACACCCGGCGCGCGACGGCTTTCACCGCGGCCAGCCTGTTTTTCGCCGCGATCCACTTCGTCCGCCCGGGCGAGAGATTTTCCGTCGAAGGAATCGATCCTCTTGCGGGAGCGCGTTACCTGGGCCAGGCCTTTGCGCCGCTTCTCGATCCGCTTCCGATTTTACCCGGCCTCTTCGGCCTGTTTGTCATCGCCCTGGTGCTGAGCTACGCGTTTCTGCGCACCGGGTCGATCTATCTTTCGATGGGGCTGCACGCGGGATGGGTTTTTGGAATCAAGACCATCCGCGTTTACGGCGATTTTTCTCGCGGCGATCTAGGCTGGCTCTTCGGCTCATCGGACCCGAAGATCGTCAGCGGAGTTGCGACCTGGCTGGGCGTCCTGTGCGTCGGCGTCGTCGTTCACTTCATGACGCGCAAGAAGCAGCTTCCAAGGTCAAGGGCTCCAGCGGAATGATGAAAGAGTCCGTCTTCAGGCCGGTCAAAAAGGTCCCAGATACAAGGCGCGCGAAGGTCTGCGAGCGGAGGCGTACTTGACCAGTACGTTGACGCGAAGCGGACCGAGCGCAACGCCGTAGATGGGCCTTTTTCAACGGCCTGTTATTCTTCGCCGACCAGGACGCAATGATCGGGATGGGCTACGGCGAAGACCTTCTGTCCCGGCTCGTAGCGCTGCGAAGGGGGGGCGACGACGCGCAGCTTTAACTGGCCGGCCGGAAGCTCGACGATGTAGTCGATGGCGTCGCCGAAGTAGATGCGCCGCTGAATATTGCCGGAGAAGACGTTGTATCCCTTTTGCCGCGGCTCTCGGGTCTCCAACTCAGTGCCCAAAAGAGAGATGTTGTGCGGGCGGATGCAGACGAAAGCCTCGGCGCCTTTGCTGGGATTTTCCGCCGAGCTTACCTGCAAGCTCAGCCCGGCGCCCAAATCCACTTGCCGGTTTTCTTCCAGCTTGCCCTTGAGGATATTCGTCTTGCCGATGAACTCCGCGACAAAGCGGGTCCTGGGCCGGTCGAAGATTTCGTCGGAGGTGCCCACTTGAACTATTTTTCCCTGGTGCATGACTGCGATCCGGTCCGAAGTCACCATCGCCTCGGCCTGGTCGTGCGTGACATAGATCGTGGTGATGCGGAATTCCTCGTGCAGCCGGCGGATCTCGAAGCGCATCTCCTCGCGGAGATTGGCGTCGAGGTTGCTGAGCGGCTCGTCCAATAGCAGAATCTGCGGCTCGACCACGAGCGCTCGCGCCAGCGCGACGCGCTGCTGCTGCCCGCCCGAGAGCTCGGCCGGGTAGCGGCCCGCCAAAGTTTCCAGGTGGACGAGGCGCAGAATGCGATCCACCTTTTTCTCGATCTCTCCGCCGAGGCGCTTCTTGAGCTTCAGGCCATACGCGACGTTCTGGAATACGGTCATGTGCGGCCAGACGGCGTAGCTCTGAAAGATCATCGACATGTGACGCCGCTCGGGCGGGATCAAGAGCGACGGCGAGGAAATCACTTCGCCGTTGACTCGTATCTCTCCCGCGTCCGGCTGGAGAAAGCCGGCGACGAGCCGGAGCGTCGTCGTTTTGCCGCACCCCGAGGGGCCGAGCAGCGAGACGAGCTCGCCGTCGGCGATTTCCAGATTAAGATCATCGACCGCCGCCGACTCGGCGAAGCGCTTGGTTAACCCGCGAAGCGAAACTGTAGCCACCTTCTACTCCCTCGTTGCCACGACTTCCCTCGCCAACATCCACTGGACGGAAAGGACCACGGCGAAAGAGACCACGAGCAAAAGAATTCCCAGGACGGCGATGACGCCGACCTGACCTTCCTCCTTGAGGTCGAAAATAACCACGGAGATGACCTTCGACTTGGGCGTGAAAAGGAGGATCGAAGCGCTCAGCTCGCGAATCACGCCGATGAAGATGAAACACCAGGTCGCGATCAGCCCCGACCTTGCCAGCGGCGCGGTGATGTCTTTCAACACCCTCAACCGATTCGCGCCGAGAATCCGGCTGGCGTCTTCCAGCTCCGGGTGGATGCTCTTGAACGTCGTCTCGGCCTGTGAGAAGCCGATCGGCATCTCTTTGGTAAGATAGGCGACGAACAGAATCCAGATCGTGCCGTAGAGGACGATGGGCGGGCGCGTATAGGCGATGAAAAGGCCCACGGCCAGGACGACGCCCGGCACGACCAGAGGCGCCAGCGCGAAAAAGGTGAGGTAGCGCGCCCCGCGGAAAAGCCGGCGATTGGTGATGTAGGCGATGAGCGCCGCGATTCCCGTTCCTACGGTCGCGGTAAGGATGCCGAGCTGGAACGTGTTGATAATTGCGTTCTGCGTATCGCCGTACTCGAAAAAAGTGAACGTAAAATTGTGCAACGTGAAGTTGTCCCACGTGAGCGGCATCGCCCATGCCTTGGCCAGAGACGCTTTTAAGAGAATCCAGTAGGGAAGAAAGACGGAAAGGGCGAGGATGCCTACAACGAGCAAAAAGAGCGGGATGCGCAGCGCCCCCAGCCGCACCAGCCGTTTCTGTCCGCCTTTTCCTCCTACGGTGCTATAGCCGCGCCGGCCGAGGAGCTTTTTCTGCACGGCAAGCAGCGCCATGGTCGCCAGGAGCAGCGGCACGGAAAGCGCGGCCGCCAGGTCCAATCGAGGCGGATACTGGAACAAAGCCCAGATCTGCGTCGTGATCGTATGGAGTCCCGCCGGCAGGCCGAGGATCGCGGGCGCGCCGAATAGAGAGAGCGAATGGAGAAAGGCGAGGATGAACCCGCCGATCAACGCCGGCGCGGCCAGCGGCAGAGTGACGGTCAGCGCCACTCTCCATTTCCTTGCGCCCAGGATATTGGCCGCGTCCTCCAAATCCGAGGACATCAACTCGCAGACGTTGGCGATCATGGAAAAGACGTAAGGGAAGCTATAAAGCGCCATGACGATGATGAGCCCTTCCCGGCTGAAGATATTGAACAGATGGCCTTCCGCCCCCGTGAGCCAGCGGTAGAGCTTGTTCAGCTCGCCGGCATTGGGCCCGGCCAAAAGCGTCCAGGCAAAGGCGCCGAGAAACGGCGGCGTGACGAACGACGCCATGACCAGCGCGCGCACGGTCCGCTTGAACGGCAGATCGGATCGCGTCACCAGCCAGCCCAGCAGCGCGCCGATCACGACGGCGATGACGCCGACCCAGGTGGAGATGATGAGGGTTTGCCAGATCGCTTTGAGGAGCGCGCCTTCCTTGAAGACTTGTAGGTAACCGTCGAAGGTGAAGCCCTGCTCGCCCTTGACGCTGGTCACGAAGATCCAGCCCAACGGCAGGATCATCAAAAAGATGAGGAAGAGGGCCGCGCCGATCCAGACCGGAAGCGTCCGGTCCACCGCCTTCAGTCTGAGCCAGGTCCCCGCCCTCAACCGCCCAACCGCTTCCGCATAGGACATCCGCATCGTCCGATCTTACGCGCCGAAGAACTCGACAAAGCGCTTCTTGATCTCCTCGTTCCGCTTCTCCAACTCGTCCGGGCTGACAGCCAGGAGCTTCAACGCTTTTAGCACAGGCTTATCTTTGGGGTACGTCACTTCAGGGTGGCCGGTATACAAACCCTCGCGATCGGCGAGCGTCTGCTGCGCCTCTTTGGTGAAGATAAATTCGGTAAACAGCTTCGCGGCATTGGGGTGCGGGGAATCCTTGGCGATTGCGGTCGGCGAAACCACCAGGGGCACGCCCTCCTTCGGATAGACGATCTTGATGGGGTTACCTTGCTTGAGAGTTTTATAATAAAAGTATTCGGCGCCATTGACCCCCACGGGCCTTTCGCCGGAGGCGACCACGCCGGCGGGATCGTTGGCCGACTGGACCAGGTGAAGCTTGTTTTGCGCCAGCGCCTTAAAATAGTCCCAGCCAAACTCTTTCACCAGCGCGAGCACGTGCGTCATAATGATGCCGCTGTAGCCGGGATGGGCGGTCACCTGCTTGCCCCTCCACTTGGGATCCAGAAGATCTTTCCAGGCCTGTGGCGCCTCTTTATCAGCAAGGATTTTAGGGTTGTAAGCAATGACCGAGAGAGTCGCCCGCATCCCGTAATAGAACCCATCGCTGTCCTTGAAGCCGGCGGGGAAGCTTTCCACCGCCTTGGGAACATACTTCATCAGTAGCCCTTTGTCTTTGAGGAGCACAAAGTGGCCGGCATCGGAGGTGTGGATGATATCGACGTTCTTGATGCCGGCGGATATCTCCTGCATCGTCCTTTGAAGCACGCGCTGCGAGCCGCTTCTATGAACCTCTACTTCGATTCCCTTGTACTTGTTCATGAAGAGGTGGGCCAGCATGGTGGAGGAGGGGATGGCGAGCGAGGTGTACCAAACCACCTTCCGCTCTTTTTTGGCCGCCTCGATCAACGCCGCGTCTTGAGCCAAGGCGGTAGCCGACCAGGCGATGAGCAGAGCCGATAGCGCGAGTCCAATAGACTTTTTCATCTTCGTCCCTCCTTAGGATAGTCTCGGCGTAACACTACCATATCCCCGCCGCGCCACTCAAGCTTAACTTCGGGGTTAACATGGTAGGGAAAGAGTGTGGACTTCGGCGGCACACGTGTGGGTGTTCGCCAAGGTACAATTAGTCCATGCCCGGCTAGATAAGGGCCACAACTCCGGCTTGCAATCCAATCATTGTCCGGTGTAACTTTCTCCCTGCGAAAGGAGACCCGCCATGAAGTCGCTCGTCCGTGTCTTACTTGTGATGTCGTTTGTCCTGTCGGTATCTTCGGCACGGGCCGAAATCCTGGCGCTGCTCAACTACGAGACCAAGCCCGAGCAGACTATCAGAAGGGAAGGGCTCGCCGTCATCGACGTGGACCCCAAGTCGCCGACCTTCGGCAAGCTGCTGATGGACATCCCGCTGCCGCCGGATCTCGTGGCCCACCACATCTACTTCAACCGCAACAAGAGCAAAGCCTACATCACCGCGCTGGGCAAAAGCATTCTGCACGTCATGGACCTTACCCGCTTTCCCTATCGGATCAAAGCCGTGCCGGTGCCGGACTGCCAGGTGCTGGAGGATGTGGTCTTCTCCGAGGACAACCGGATCTGGCATCTCACCTGCATGGGTTCGAGCAACGTGATCATGGGCGACGCCACAACCGACAAACCTACCAAGACGATATCGTCGCCCGGAGGGTCCACTTTCATCAAACATCCCCATGGCATCAGCCTCCATACCGGTATCGATCGACTCATCATCACGAGCACGGTGCGGCCGTCCGACCTTGGCGACCCCGGCGAGACCGTGACCATACTTGAAGCCAAGAGCGGAAAGGTGCTCTCGACCCACAAGGTGTCTCTCAAGCCGTCGCCCGCAGGCGAGGCGCCGGTCGAGGCGATGTTCCTGCCCGGCTCGAACCCGCCGGTTGCCTACATCACCAATATGTACGGAGCGACGCTCTGGATGGCGGTCTGGAACGCAGCGACCAAGAGCTTCAGCTTCAGCCAGGTGGACGACCTCGGCTCACGCGGCCACGGAGTGGCGCTGGAAATGGAGCACAACAAAAAGCGCGACCGGCTGTACGTCACCACCGCCAAGCCGGGACACGTCAGCATCTACGACGTAAGCAGCCCGCAGAAGCCCAAGTTCCTGAAAGCCGTCGCCGCAGCCGAGGGGGCGCACCACCTGGCCTTCTCGCCGGATGAACGTTACCTTTTCGTCCAGAACAGTCTGCTCAACCTGCCGGGCATGAGCGACGGCTCGATCACCGTGATCGACATGGCCAAGGAAGAGCCTGTCGCGCGCGTGGACACGCTCAAAAACATGGGTCTCAACCCTAACTGCATCGTGCTGCTTCCTTGAGGCTGATCCGTCTTCGGTGGAGTGTTCATTGTCAGTTATGATCGCCTATGGCGGTGAAAGCCGCCACCCGCTCTCCGAGCCCGCGCAATGGGTAGCTGGTTAATCCTACCGGCAGTATCGGATGCGCGGACTCTCCGAACGGGCGCCGGCTTTCACTTCGAAGCCGAAGGGCGCGAGGGAGAGGGTCGCGGACGTCCGATGAGACAGGTTCGACTCATGGTTGCTATCCATCGGCCGCGGCCCGAAGACTCGCGTCCTGAGGAATCGCTTTCGGTGGAACCGATCGTCAACGGCGCGAAATGATTGACTTCATGGGGTGAAACCAGTAATTAGGAAAAAAGGTTTTTAGGAGTTTTTGCCGATGGCGACGATGATCACAGCCGAGTGCATCAACTGCGGGGCATGCGAGCCGGAGTGCCCCAACAACGCGATCAGCCAGAGCGACGAGCTGTATGTCATCGATCCCCTCCTGTGCACGGAGTGCGTCGGCTTCCACGACTACGAGGCCTGCGCCGCCGTCTGCCCGGTCGATTGCTGCGTCACCGATCCCAACAACGTCGAAACCGAGGAAGCGCTGATCGCCCGGGCGCGCGATCTCCACAAAGACGTTGCGTTCGCCGAAAGTTTTGAATCGCGCTTCCGCAAGTCCGCCGACAAGCCGGCCGCAACGGCGGAGCAGGCGCCCCCCGCCCCGCAAGCGCCGCCCGCAGCGGCAAAGGTGCAAGCGCCTCCGGCTCCCCCGCCGAAGCCGGCGCCCGCTCCAGCCGCGGCTCAGACGGCTCCGGCAGCCGGGCCGCCCAAGCGTTTCGCCGGAGAACTGCCCGGAGATTTTAAGGACATCGTGCGTCGCTTGGATCGGTCGGGGCCTTTGACACAGCCCCTCGCGCGTCTCGTCGTCGCTCTGCTGCAGCCGGCGCTCGGCGCGTTGCCCCACGCGATGAAGAAAGAGCTGGAGCAGTTGGTCGCGCTGCCCGCCGCTTTCAGCGCGGCGGGCGCCACGGCGTTGAACATCGTTCACAACATGGTGCTTTATCCCTTGCTGCTGATGGTTGTGGGCGCAGCCGTATCCGGCGTCGAAATCGTCTTCAGCCAGAGGATCAATTCGTACATTTTCGTGGGCGTGATTTGGGCCTTTGTCGAGGGCGTGGTTCGCCTGAGGGAGGGGATCTTTCATGCGCAGGCGGACGGCATGGTTTTCCGGGCCGCGAGCTACGGCGGCCCGCTGGCTTACGGAGTGCAGTCTCTTTTGGAGCGCGGCGCCGGAATCATCCGCGCGGCTCCGATTCCGGTAGATGGCTTTTATGCCAAAGGATTCGTCGAGAAATTGGAACGCGAGCGGCGCTATGGGAATGTCTATGTGCTTGAGGATTGGGGCAGCGCCTACTTTCTGCGCGTGGAATTCCCGAGAAAGGTGCCCGATATCGACCTTCCCGGAAGATCGGAGCTGCCGGACGAAATGCCCGACTACGACTATGATCTGGCTCTCAAAGACGGCCATCTCATCGTCAAGGGCAGGCTCGTGGACGAAAAGATCCGCAAGATCACCAGCAGCGTCGGAGCGTTTCCACCGGAGTTTACTACGGTGGTGCCGCTCAGCGACCGGGTCGAAGCGTTTTCCCATCAGTTCGGCAATAAGCTGTTGGAAGTGGTGCTCTTAAAAAAACAGGCGCGCTCGGGCAGTGAGACCTGACATCAAAGCCAAACCGGAAACCGTAGAATCCTCCGATGAAGAGCCACGGGAGAACGAGTGTCCCCGTGGCTCTCCTGTTTCGGAGACCGTTATCGACTTCAGGCCGATGCTCCCTTCGGATGTCGAATGGGTGATGGAGATCGAGCGCGCGTCATTCCCTTACCCCTGGAGCCAGGCTTTTTTTTACCAAGAGCTGAAAGTCTCCTGCGCGCGGGCCGTGCTGGCGCTGGCCGGCCAGCGGGCTATCGGATACGTGATCTACTGGCTCGTCTCCGGAGAGATCGATATCCACAATCTCGCCGTCCATCCGCGCTACCGCCGCCGCGGCGTAGCGCGCGCGCTGCTGCGCTCGGTGATCGGTGACGCGAAAGTGCGCGGCGCCGGCCGTATCACACTGGAGGTCAGAAAATCGAATACGGGCGCTCAGGATCTCTATCGGTCGCTCGGGTTTGCCGAGCAGGGGGTCCGCAAGGGTTACTACTCGGACGACGGTGAGGACGCCCTGGCAATGGCGCTTGACCTCTAAAAAGCCGGCGGTGTTCGGCCCGTCCCCGGGGACAGTTAAAGGATTCCATGAATTTTTTGCTTTAAGTTATGGCAGAGCATGAGAGAATTATTTTTCCTCTATGCCCCTTGACGGGTGCCGCGCGCGTGGTGTATTCTTAAAATACTCGATAGCGGTCCGTAGTGCGGGACCGCTAATTTTTTTGCACATTCTCCTCTCGATCGGGCGGATTGACATTGTGCCAGCGCTAAAACACGAACCACCCATGCGCTCCTACGGATCGTTCTCGCCTGTGGTCTCGCCGAACGTTTTTCACCTCATTTCGCATCCTCGCCACGCAAGTGTCAGGCCTGGAGAATATGGGATGCACGGAGTCTATTATTTTTCAGGAGGTGGCTATGTTTAAGGTCGGCGAGAAGGTGGTGTACCCGGCGCATGGCGTGGGCCAGATCGAGGCGATTCGCAGCCAGGTGATCTCAGGAACGGAGAAGCGATTTTACATGCTGCGGATTCTAGACAGCGATATGAAGATCATGATCCCGGTCGACAACGTGGATTCGGTCGGGCTCAGAAAAGTCATCGACAGAAATATGGTCAATCAAGTCTACAAGGTGTTGCGCCAGAAGAAGATCGAGGCGGATCAGCAGACCTGGAACCGGCGCTATCGAGAGTACACAGAGAAGATCAAGACCGGATCGATCCTGGAAATTGCCAAAGTCATGCGCGATCTGTTCGTGTTGAAGGGGGACAAGGAGCTGTCCTTCGGCGAGCGCAAGATGCTCGACACGGCCCGGAACCTCCTGGTAAAGGAACTCTCCATCGCGCGCTCCCACTCCGAAGACAGGATCATGGAAGAGCTGCGCCACATCTTCACTCATTAACCGTGCGTGTCCCGAACGAGGACTTTAAGGGCCGGGGGAAAGATGCCCTCGGCCCTTTGTTTTTTTGCGCCAAGGAATTGAGATGCGTGTCAATGCCGTAATCGTCGCCGCCGGAGAAGGCAAGCGAATGGGCGGCGAAATCGCCAAGCCCTTGGTGGCGATCGCCGGACGCCCGTTGATCTTACACACGCTCGGCCGTTTCGCCGCCTCTCAAATACGCAGAGTCATTTTAGTCGTGCCGCAACAGGATCGCGCGAGCTTTGAGCGACTGGTCGCTTCGGACCCCGAGGCGAGCCGGTTAAACTGCGTCGTTCAGCCGGGCGGCGCGAGACGGCAGGACTCCGTGAGGCAAGGATTGGCGCGGTTGGATGAGGACTGCGAGATCGTCGTGATTCACGACGGAGCGCGCCCGCTCATCTCTCCGGCGCTCATCGACAGCTGTGTCGAGGTCGCGGTGAAGGAGGGCGCGGCGGTCGTCGGCGTGCCGGTCCGTGACACGATTAAAATCGTCTCCGCCTCAGGCCGCGTCGAATCGACGCCGGCGCGGGATTCACTCTGGGAGATCCAGACTCCGCAGGCTTTCCAGGTGGAAATTATCCGCGAGGCCCATCGCCGCGCCGAAAAGGACGGCATCGAGGCGACCGACGACGCGATGCTGGTGGAGCGCTTGGGTGGAAGCGTCGTTGTCCTGCAAGGCGACAGAACGAACTTGAAGATCACGACCGCGGAGGATCTCCTGATCGCCGAGGCGCTGATCCGCGAGCGACGCATCCGCTAGCCTCGGCCGCCTCTTTCAACTAACCATTAATTAATATTGTCGGTAAGAAAATCACCCTTCTTTTTCCTAGTTCTCGGAAAAAGCAATCTGCGCGCCTTGCCATTACGCCGTCATTCGCCGGAAAAAAGGCGCTTGGCACGAGTTCTGCTCTACCGTTTCCTCTTGACACGCAAGTGAGCCTATTTTGCGCCGAGTCAAGTCGGCCCAGGCTTTCCGACCTGGTCGCATCTGTGCTTGGCAGATCCTAACCCAGACCGGCCAGCTCGCTGTTCCGACTCCATCTACGACTGGAAAGGAGCTGGCCATGAATCGGACCAACGATCAAAGAAACGATCTTTTAGCTCCCTCGTACAAGAAAGCCAGTAGAAGCACCCTGGTAGGCTTCAGCCTGCTTATCGCCGTCGTGACGACCCTCCTCCCGGACGTGGGGCAGGCTGCCGTCTTCAATATTTCCGACGGTGATGTGGCGGGGTTGATTGCCGCAATCAACACAGCGAATAGTAACGGGGAAGCAGATACCATCAACCTGGCCGCGGGCGGGACCTACACTCTGACCGCTATAGACAACGCGGACAACGGCTTGCCCATCATCACCAGCAAGATCACCATCAACGGCAGCGGAGCGACCATTCAGAGAAGCAGTGCTGCAGGCACACCGAACTTCCGGATCTTGAGAATAAACGCCCCTACCGGTGACTTAACGCTAAATGAGCTGATCATTCGAGGCGGCAGAACCGTCGGCAGCGGCGGCGGCATCTTTGTGCACACCGGCGGCATTAACATCGCAAGTACCAGGTTGACGCTGGTCAACAGCACGGTCAGCGGCAACACGGCCACCACAGGAGGCGGCATCGACAACGAGGGCACGCTGACCCTGGTCAACAGCACGGTCAGCTTCAACACGGTAACAGGTTCCGGCGACGGCGGCTGCATCCGGAACATCGCCGGGGTGGCCACCCTGACCAACAGTACGGTCAGCGGCAACACGGCTCCCCACTCCGGCGGCGGCATCCAGAACTTCGCCACGCTGACCCTGACCAACAGCACGGTCAGCGGCAACACAGCCGGCGTCGCTGGTGGCGGCATGCGGAACTTCGCCACGCTGACCCTGGTTAACAGCACGGTCAGCGGCAACACGGCCCCCTTCGGCGGCGGCATCTACAACAATGGCACTCTGACCCTGAAGAACACGATCGTTGCCAACAACAGCCCCACCGACTGCGGCGGCGTAATCACTTCATTGGGCCACAACATAGTCAGCGACGGATCTTGTGGGCTCCCCGGCAGCGGCGACATGAATAGCACTGACCCGCTGCTGGACATCCTCGCCGGCAATGGTGGCCCGACCCAGACCCATGCGCTGCTCTCTGGCAGCCCGGCCATCGATGCCGTACCGCTAGCAGACTGCACCGACGCCGATGGCAACCCGATCACTACGGATCAGCGCGGAGTCGCCCGGCCCCAGGGCACGGCCTGCGACATTGGCGCCTACGAGGTCGAGGCCGAGATTACTGTGGCCATCGACATCAAGCCGGGCAGCTTCCCGAACAGCATCAATCCCCAGAGCAAGGGGGTCATCCCGGTCGCCATCCTGACGACTGGAACCTTTGATGCTACCACCGTGGACCCGACCACAGTCCTCTTTGGTCCAACCGGGACTGAGGCCGCTCCGGTGCACTCTGCGCTGGCGGATGTCGATGAAGACGGAGACACCGACATGATCCTCCACTTCAACACCCAGGGCACAGGCATTGTGTGTGGAGATACGTCCGCCTCTCTCACGGGAGAGACCTCTGGTGGTGAAGCGATTGAGGGGTCCGATTCCATAAACACGGTAGGGTGCAAATAGTGAGGTTACCTGGCCACACGAGCCTGTCAATCGCCTGGGCGATGGGGACACAAGCTCCGATGCGGTCATTCAGGGAAGCACGGTGATGCTCCGGGCGGAGCGATCCGAGAAAGGCAATGGGCGAGTTTATCATATCTACTTTACGGCGACCGATAACCAGGTCACGGGCGGGTCGTGCAGCGGCTCTGTCAATATCGGCGTGCCAGACACCATGAAGTCGGGGCAATCCGCCGTTGACGACGGGCAACTGTACGACTCGACGTTGCCCTAGAAAAGACCGTCGCCAACACATCTAAAGCGCAAAATGGCGGCTGAAACTCAGCAGAGGCAAGCATGTGATGCAAATTGAACATCCAAAGGAGGTTGCCATGAGACGGATCAAAGGAAACACGGCGTTTCTAATGTTGGTCGGGCTGGCCACGATCGGCCTGGCGGCCCTTCTCTCGCACGCCGTCAGTTTCGCCCAAGCTGTTTCCTTCGGCCCCGCCACGAACTTCGCTGTGGGGACGAGTCCGTTCTCCGTGGCGATCGGCGATTTGAACGGTGATGGAAATCCGGACCTCGCCGTGGCAAATTTCCATTTCTTCCTCGGCAACAACGTCTCGATACTGCTTGGGACCGGCACTGGCGCCTTTGGAGCAGCTACCAACTTCCCCGTGGGATCACAGCCGATTTCCGCGGCGATCGAGGATTTCAACGCAGATGGGAAGCTGGATCTTGCTGTGGCCAATCAGAGTGGCAACACCATCTCGATTCTACTCGGTGACGGCACTGGCTCCTTTGGAGCCGCCACCAACTTCCCCGTCGGGACAAGCCCTACCTCCATCGCGGTGGGAGATTTCAACGGTGATGGCAAGCCCGACCTCGCCGTGGCGAATCTCAACAGCAACAATGTTTCGATTCTACTCGGGACTGGCACTGGCGCCTTTGGGGCCGCCACTAATTTTCCCGTGGGGACTAGGCCAGCCTCTGTGGCGATGGGGGATTTCAACGGTGATGGAAATCCGGACCTGGCCACGGCCAATCGGGACAGTAACAACGTCTCGATCCTACTCGGGACCGGGACTGGCGCCTTCGGAGCCCCCACCAACTTCACCGTCGGCAGTGTCCCGCGCTCTGTGGCAATCGGGGATTTCAACGGCGATGGGAACGCTGACCTCGCCACGGCCAATCAGAGCGGCAACAACGTCTCGATCCTGCTCGGGACCGGCACCGGGTCCTTCGGAGTCTCCACTAGCTTCGCGCTTGGGACTCCCCCGGCCTCCGTGGCAATCGGGGATTTCAACGGGGATGGGAACGCTGACCTCGCCGTGACCAATCAGAGCACCAGCAGCGTCTCGATGCTGCTCGGGACCGGCACCGGCGCCTTCGGAATCCCCACCAACTTCCCCGTGGGGGCTAACCCGGTCTTCGCTGCGATCGGGGATTTCAACGGCGATGGGAGGCCTGACCTCGCCGTAGTCAATTTCACCAGCAACAATGTCTCGATTCTGCTCAACACAACTATGCCGCCGAACCAGGCGCCGGTGGCGCAGTGCAAGAACGTAACAGTCAACACAACTCTGAACTTCTGCTCCGCAGCAGCATCAATCAATAACGGCTCTTTTGATCCGGATGGAGTCATAAGTACCTTGGCTCAACTGCCTGCCGGCCCGTACAGTAAGGGGACCACTATTGTCACCCTCACAGTGACGGACGACGATGGCGCGTCCAATTCGTGCACCGGAACGGTAACTGTGGTTGATAACCAGGCACCGGCCATCACCTGTCCAGTTGATCAGGTAATAGACGCCACTGGACCGAGCGGTGCCGTTGTTACCTTCACTCCAACGGTGTCGGATAACTGCGATGGGGCTATGGTAGTAGGCTCCACGCCAGCCTCCGGTTCTACCTTCCCGATAGGGTCAACAGCGGTTTCTTGTAGTGCGACGGATGGATCAGGGAACTCAAGCTTTTGTGGTTTCACCGTGTCTGTCACCGCGGCGGCTGGTCAAATTAGCAATCTGATTGCTACGATCCAGGCCTTTAATCTCAAGCAGGGGATTGCCAATAGCCTGGATTCCAAACTGCAGAACACCCTAGCTGCTCTCAATGCGGCTCAGGGCGGGAGTGCGGCGGCCACATGCAATCTGCTCACCGCATTCATCAACGAGACCCAGGCTCAGTCGGGGAAAGCGCTCACCGTGGACCAGGCCAATCAACTGATTACCTCGGCCAGCCGGATCACGGCGGTGATTGGATGTCCGTGATCGAAAGCGGGAAAGGCTGCAAATTGGGGGATAGGAACCTTGCAGGTGCCTCGCATCACTACAGAGCATGAAGCCGGGGCAATCCGCCGTGGATGACGGCCAGCTCTATGATTCGACGCAGCCGTAAGCGGCGGTGCCGCGCATGATTGCCGAAGGGTCACTCGAATGAGTGGCCCTTCGTGTATATGGGGCAGGAAGATCGAGGTCTACCAGGGCAGGAAATCTCTTGATTCTACAAAATTTAGAGACGGCTAGTTGGAGACCGGACGCCATCGAGGTTGCCCCTGCGCCAGTTTCAAATGAAGTTGGTTCTGCTAGGGCACTCTTGGCCATAGTGTTAGCCGAAAAGAAGGTAAAATGTGTTGGAGCGGTGCTCACACGACTCGTGGAAAGCCCTAGTGAAGACCAGTGGCTAAAGAAATATGCAGCAGGCGCGCTTCGGACTCTCTATTTGATTCTGCTGAAAAACCCTCCGTTCATCCTTCGAGAACCTCAGGACGAACGGAGGGGCGGTTGGAATCATTGGAGATTTTTCCGTTCATGCTGAGCCTAGTCGAAGCATTCGTAGGGTTTTTCAGCAGAATCCTATCTGTAACCCAGGCCCCTTCATCAAATTTGTGTAGGAGGGGAGGTTTGGCGCGTATTGACACGTAAATATATCGAAGTTACTATTCTGTTGTGAGGTTTGTATTTGCCCGCGAGAGAGATGGCAAGATTCATTTTAGAAAGCGACATCCGGAAGTTACAGTCCGGGAGGTCAAGGAAGTTTTTGAGTTTAGGATGGCGATTCAGCCAGCCTATGGCGGCGCCTGGAAGGGCGTTGGGCGCACCCGCTCCAGAAGGTTTTTGGTCGTCATTTTCAAGTGGGGCAAGAAGAAAGATTACATCTTCATTCTTACGGCTTATCCCGCAAAAAGAAAACATGTTGAGGTTTACTTGAGGACTACAGGAGGGATTCAATGAAGAGGAAATGTAAGAAGTGCGGCTCGGAGCTGTATCAAGCTGAGGACCTGGAATGGTTTTGTCTCCTTTGTCTTGCAAAGGAAATAGAGGCGCATGATAAGGAGGATGATGTTAGCGGGACATGGCGGACCCTCGATCCAAAAACGAAGCCGGTGACGCTGCGCTTGAGCGAAGTGGACCTTGCCAGAGCGAGGGCGAAGGCCCGGAAGCTAGGTAAACCCTACCAAACCCTTTTAAAAGAGGTCATTCACCAAGCCCTGTCACAATCTTGATGGTAACTTTTCTGACCTGTGGCTGCTTGATGCTTACCTGCTTAAGACGGGCTTAGAATGCCTCTATTACTGAATTAGGATTCTGGCTTTGTTTCCCAAAGCCTCGTTCATGCTGCCGGTCCGATAGCCTTCGAGGTCCAGGCTGACGTAGGCGAAGCCGATCTCCTTGAATCTTCGGACGATCGCGGAGCGAATCTCCTTATCGACCAGGCGGGCAATTTCCTCGGGCGCGAGCTCGATGCGCGCGGTCTCGCCGTGGTAGCGCACGCGAAACTGGCGGAAGCGGAGTTCTTTCAAGAAGCTCTCGCACGCGGCTATTTTCTCCAATCGCTCGACATTGATTTCTACGCCGTAGGGGAAGCGGGAAGAGAGGCAGGCGATCGCCGGCTTGTCCCAGGAGGGGAGATTGAGATCGCGGCTGTAACGCCGGATATCCGCTTTCGTCATGCCGGCTTCGACGAGCGGATGGCGAATGCGCCACTCTTTGGCCGCCTTAAGTCCGGGCCGGTGGTCTTTTAGGTCGTCGAGATTCGTGCCGTCGACCACGGTCGCGATTCCCAACTCGTCCGCCTGCTTGCGGCCGATTTTATACAGCTCGTCCTTGCATAAATAGCAGCGATTGACCGGATTGTTGACGAACGACGGGTTGTCCAACTCATGGGAATTCACGGTGATGTGGCGGCAGCCGATAAGTTTCGCGAGTTCC
>MGSS01000004.1:0-9542 GCA_001798595.1 Deltaproteobacteria bacterium RIFCSPLOWO2_12_FULL_60_19
GCAGTCTCTCTTTGGTCGGGAAGTAGAAGAGTCATAAGAAAATAAGAGGACTCGTGTGTTCGGCGACTTGACATCCACATAGCAGACTCTCGAAGCACGAGTGGCTTTTTTCAGCAACCTGCAAGGGCCGCCGAGGCCCGGAAGCCGGGCCTCGGCGGGGTGTAGGAAAGAGGGAAAAATCGAAAGTTAAAACTTACTTGCCCGCGCGGGTCGCGCTCCACTGGCTGTTGCTGCCGCCGGATTGGACGCTCCCTTGCATGGCGTTGCCGCTCACCCGCCCGGTGTACTGCGCTCCTCCGGCAGTGAACGTGATCCGATCTCCGCGCAGCTTGCCGTTGGTGATCGGCGTGCTGTTGGCGCCGGACTTGAGCGTGCCGGAAACCATCTGGAAGTCTTGCTTGAGCGTGAGCGCCCCTTGCGGAAGCTGCCACGCGCCTTCCACCTTGGTTGGCACGAGCCAGAACAGGGCCGTGCACCATGAGGTGCAGCCGTTGGTTATTGTGGCGGTCTCGTCGGCCGCCCAGTCTCCCATCGTGAAGGAGTTCGACACGATGCGGGTGCCGGGCTTGAGGTTCAGGATGCGCGGACGCAGCCTGAGATTGATGTCGGGCAGCAGAAACATGGTGATCACGGTGGCCTGCGAGAAGTCGCTTTCGAAGATGTCCGCTTTGACAAATTGCGCTTTGTCGCTGATGCCTTCCTTGGCGGCGTTACGCTTCGACAGCTCGACCATGTCCGGGTTATATTCGATGCCGAGAGCGCGGGCGCCGCGCTTCGCCGCGGTGATCACCGTGCGCCCGTCGCCCGAGCCGAGATCGATCACGTAATCCTGTGGCGTGACCTTCGCCATGTCGAGCATTTTGTCCACCAGCGCCTGCGGCGTCGGCACCCATACCACATCCTTCCCTTCCTGGCCGACCTGCGGTTCGTAGTCCTGCTTCGAAGACTGCGCCTGCACGAAACCGCAGCCCACGGCCACGGTCAAACATATCGCCAATAACGACTGACAGATCAAAAGCGCTGCATGCATGTTTGCTCCCCCGGTGGTTGGATTAGTTCCAGCATTCATACCGCGTGGCCGAGGAAATGTCCAGTATCGGCTCCCGTCTTTTCATCTTTCATCCTTTTCCTTGCCGCTACCGCTCGGCCAGCTGCCGCGCGATAATACGGTAGACCTCCGGCGAAAACCCTAAGCCGAGATGGGTAGTGTTGACTTCGATGTGCTCCACCTTTGAGCCGCGACGGTCGATGCAGGCTTCCCAGGCGACGACGGCATCCGCGCGCGAATAGATCGCCGTCACCGGAGTCGTGAGCGATCTCCGGTTGCGCGACTCGACCTGCGCTTCCATCGCGTCCACATCGATGCCTTGATCGCGAAGGCCGTGAACGAACACGGTATATTTAGGCCCGCCGACGACCGGCGTGCCGAGCGTGATGACCTGGCGGACAAGGTCGGGCCGCTCACGGGCGGCCTCGCGCGCGAGATAACCTCCCAGGCTCCAGCCGACGATGCGAACCTCCTGCCCGGCTTTGCGGGCAAAATGGATCAGCCGCTTCAGCACGCGCACCAGCATCTCCGGCACCTCTTTAGACGGCGCGCCGCCTCCCAGACCGCGGACCTGATATCCGAGCAGGCGCAAATAGGCCTGAAGAAGAAGTGTTGAGGCGTTGCCGGCGCCGTAGCCCGGCAACACAAGGACCGGCTCGCCTCGTCCCCGGGGTTGGCGCGCAAGGATCGGGAAGCGAAGCAGCAGCCGCGGCAATTCGAGCAGGCCGCGAACCTCGCGAACCAGACCGGAGCGCGGCGGGGCCTGAAGCGACTCGATCATTTCTTAGACATGCCTCAATAGGTCAGTGCGTCACCGGCGGTATGACGGCTACTCTAAACTGATAGTCCGATGTCCGAGTCAGGTCAAGATTAAAAGAGGCCGGCGGTGGGAGACCGCATCAGGAAAAATTCGACGCCACGAATCCCAACCGCCGTGCCAAGCCTCGATGAGTTGACTTCTCCTTAAGCTGGTTTTAGCCTTGTCT
Organism: Deltaproteobacteria bacterium RIFCSPLOWO2_12_FULL_60_19; assembly: GCA_001798595.1. GTDB lineage: Bacteria > Desulfobacterota > Binatia > UBA9968 > UBA9968 > 2-12-FULL-60-19. Next base: position 2,035 of record MGSS01000004.1, read on the forward strand.
GTATGGAAAGATCGCGGTCGCTTCCGTGGCTGTGTTTGATGTTGCTTCTTGCCGGCTGCGCCTCGTTCCGCATCGGGGGACAACTCCAGTCGGGAAGGCTGGCCTTGCAAATCAACCGGCCCGAAGAAGCCCTGAGCCATTTCCAAGAGGTCGCCAAGACCGATCCCAACTATGCGATGACCTCCGGACTGTTTCGAGAAGGGATCTGGACGTATGTGGGACGCGCCCAATACCACATGGGCCGATTCGCGGAGGCGCGTCAATCCCTCGAACGCTCCCTCTCCCTTTACGATAAAGACTACCTGGCCAGGCTCTACCTGGGTCTGGCCCTGGCGCGGAGCGGCGATCGGACGAAGGGGCTCCAACAAATTCGCGGCGCGATGCAAGGCCTCTATGACTGGATCGAATCCCTTACTTACACCCCCTGGGGACAAAACTGGGATCCGGCGCGGGAGATTCAGTCGCAGACCGAAAAAGACCTCGCGATGATCTCAGGCAAGGATTTCGACTGGGACAAGCTGATCGCCAACGCCGAATGGTTGGGGCATCGAACCGAGGAAGAGGTTGACCGCGCTCGGCGCGACGAGCGCGAACGGTTTTTCAGAGACGGCGATAGTCCGAGACGGCGCGGAACGATCGGCATGAGCTTTTGAAAAACAGCGCCGCCGGATGACGGAGACGTCGCCGCTCAGCTTTAGGCTTCGAGGCTTCTTATCGCCAGGGGGGTCCGAGTTATGGAACTAGCGCCGAAAATCCTGTTTTTCGCCGTCCTGCTGTTGGACCTCTGGCTCTTTTTCATAAGGCCGCGCAAGCCATGGACGGAGAGGTTAAGCCCGGTTTTGCTGCTCGTTGCGATCTACGCCTTTGCGCTCGGCGTTCTGGCCCAGACGAAGATCATCCCCGACGCGCAAGTTCTCGAAGGTATGACTTCGGCCGAGCTTTCCAGCTTTTTGCGGAGCAATGTTCTGTTCCTGGTGGATCTTTTCTCCGCGTGGGCTGCCATGTTGGAGGCGGTAAGAGCGGCCTCGGGAACGTTCTACTCATTACAGGCGGCTGTTGTGCTGCTCTTTGGCCTGCTCGCCGGCGTATGCGCCCTCCTTCACCTCCTCGTGATCATGCCACTAGCCTATATCGCCTATCTGGCGGCTTCGGTTCCAGTTGACGCCGTCGGGGGAGCGAGCACCGACGTAACCATTCGCATCGGCGGGCAATCTGTCGCCCTGAAGGCCACGTTCGCGGCGCACGCCGTCGCAATAAAGAGCTTCCTCGTCGCCGTATCCGCCGCCTCGCTGGCCGCCGCAATCAAGCTCCTCGCACTCTGCAAGCGAGGCACGCGTGGCCCGACGTCGGGTGACAAGACCATCCAAAAGCCGCCGGCGGAGTTTGAATTTTAGGCGGACGACCGCGCCGCTCGCCCTCTATAGCCGGAGAAACTTAGCGGGGATTTTGCTTCGCGCTCGCACACTAACGAGCGCCGCTCTCCATCCGCCGCTGCTCGATCGCGTAGCGGACAAGCGCCGCGTAGCGGTAGACCACGTGGGCAAACTTGCCGTACGGCAGCGTGATGAACAGGCCCGCCACCATCGCCAGATGAACGATCAACAGCGCGCCCATTACAGCAGTCTCGCGCAGGGCGAGCAGCAGCAAGCCCGTCAGGCTGGTGAGAAACAGCAGCACAAGGAAAGCTACGTCCATGCTCAACATACGCGCGGCTGAAGGATCGCGGTCGCTTTTCCATTTCAAGTAGAGCAGCCCGCCCGCTCCGATGAGCAGCCCGACACCGCCGACGGTCCCCAGGACAACCGGCCAGCTCAGAAGGGGATACGGCGCCTGCCAGGCGAGAAAATGATGGTAAAACGCCGCTACGCTCGTCGAAGCGAGGTCAAGCAAGAAACCGTAGAAAACCAGGTGGTGCAACCATCGTCTCGATTGCGAAAAGCTCGCGCCCGGATAGTCGCAGCCCGCTCCGCCGCCTTTCATATAGGTGAGGCCGAATGCGTCCCGGGTCGCGCGCCAAAGCGCGCCGCCGTCGAGGAGTGTGGACAGACCGCCCCCGGTCTCGCGCCAAAAGCGCACCGCGCCGATGAGAAAAACGGTCAAGCCGTAGAGCGCAATAATCAGCGGCGGTACGGTCATGGCGGCGTAGGGAACCACCCGGTAGAAGGCGCCCGCGGCGATGTGGGTCGTCAACAAGACATCGCGCCCCATGAACAGCAGTACCAGGAACAACAGGACTATAAGCGCCGCGCCGGTGATCAAGCACGCCCCCAGCCCGCTTCGTTTGAACAAACCCGATAGCATCGCCGGCCAGGTGAACTCCCGATAGGTCTCCGTCCTAAGCTCGGCCATGAGCTTCGGTATGTTGACGCCGAATTCATGCGGCGGCGCATACTGGCAGGCGTAGTAACAGTCGCGGCAGTCGAAGCAGAGGTTGGCGAGATACGCGAGATCGGCCTTGGTGAAAATCCGGCGCTGCTCCATCGCCGGGAAAACCGCGCAATACCCCTCGCAGTAGCGGCAGGCGTTACAGATCGTCATCTGCCGCCCTCCCTCTTTGAGCAGCTCAGGCGCGGGCATAGAGCGCCGCCTCCCGACCGGCGATCCTGCCGAAGACTGAGCCGATGGTCAATCCGAATCCCGCCAGATAACCTTTTTCGAGTATGTTGCCCGCCATGACTTCCCCGGCTGCGAAGATGTTTTTCGCCGGCCGGCCGTCTTGCATGATGACGCGCGCCTGCTCGTTTACCGTGACGCCCAGGTAGGTAAACGTGATGCCGGGGCGGAGCGGGTAGCCGTAATAAGGCGGGGTATCGATGGTCCGCGCCCAGTGGCTCTTTGGCGGGTCAAGCCCTTCGGTCCGGCAGTGATCCAAACCGGCCGGATCGAACGCGCCCGGCCGCACCGCGCGGTTGAACTCTTTGACCGCGGCCGCCAGCGCCGAGGAATCGAGACCCAGCGTTGCCCCCAGCTCGGCGATTGAGCCTGCCTCCAGCGGCGGAAAGACCGACGGCATGAAGTGCGGCAGCGCTTTGGAATCCAAGACCGAGTAGGCGATCTGATCCGGTTGGCGCGCGATGAGACCGCCCCAGATCGCGTAACGTTTCGGCCAAAAGTCTTCGCCCTCATCGTAGAAGCGCCTGCCGTCCCGGTTGACGACGATGCCGAACGGCACGCTGTCGAGGCGCGTCACGATGCCGCCGTCGAACTTGGGCGCGCGCGCGTCGAGCGCGATCGCATGGCAGCCGCGCGGATCGCCCACCGGCTTGGCGCCGTGCTTGAGCAGCTCCTTCAACATCCGTCCCTGGTTGTGCCTGGTGCCGCGAACGATAAAGTTGTCGGCAGCGGCCCCCCAATATTCTTTTAACCAGGGGATGTTCGCTTCGAAGCCGCCGGAGGCGATGACGATCGTCTTGGCTTGGATCTCCTGCCGCGAGCCGCCGTAAGACGCCGTGAAAAACTCGCCGTCACGGACGTCGATCTCGCCGACCTCCGATTCGTAGGCGACCTCCACCCCGAGCCTGGAAGCCGTGTCGTAGTAAGCGTTCATCATCGCCTTGCCGCCCCCCAGCATGAAGAGATTGCTTTTGGCCAGGTGCAGGGTGCCGCGGAGCGGCTTCTGCCAGCGGACGCCGTTTGCCGCCATCCAATCTCCAAGCTCCTCCGAGGCCCGAATCGTCAGGCGGGCGAGACGCTCGTCGGTTTCACCGCCGGTTACCTGCCGGAGGTCTTCCCAGAATTCCTCTTCGCTGTAGCGCCCGGTGACGTATTCGGTGGCCGCTTGGTGCATGGTGCGGATGTCGCGCGTGTGGCGGCTGTTGCCGCCGCGAAAGTCTTTAATGGCGCTCTCGAGCACGAGCACTCGCGCGCCGGCGCGTCGCGCGGTGATCGCGGCGCACAGTCCGGCGTTGCCGCCGCCGACGACCAGAACATCGAAGGGGCGGCTCAGATCTGCCATTGAAATATGCCGTCACCGGTCGATCTGGTCACGTTGCTACTTCCATTCCGCTTCGCTGTCGCTCGACGAAGGCGAGTGCTTGTCCTGAGGCTTGTCCGTTCCGTTTTGTCTTATGGCAAATTCGCCGGTCCTTGACAAGTTGATTCCGACTCAGGCAAAAGGACCGGAGGGAGAGCGGTTGGAGAAATCCGGCTAGCTACGCGAGGTGATGAAAGGAAGGCGTTAGCAAACAGTGGCTACAATCACGGGAAGCCAACTCATTTGCAGAGCGCTCAAGCTCGAAGGCGTGAGAAATATTTTCGCCTTGGCCGGCGATCATATCCTGCCGGTGCTCGACGCGATGGCGGACCAGGACTTCCGCATCCTCGACACGCGTCATGAGCAGGCGGCGGTCCACATGGCGGACGCCTGGGCTAGAATCACCGAGCAGCCGGGCGTCTGCATGTACACTACGCCGGGTTTTGCCAATGCGATTCCCGGCCTCGCCAACGCCCTGCACACCGAATCCCCGGTTATCTCCATCGCCGGCTGCGCCGATGCGCGCGATTTGGGACGGGGCGCCCAGCAGGAAATCGATCAGGTGGGCATGGCCGGACCTATCACCAAAGGATCGTTCATGGTCAACGATGTCCGCAGGATTCCTGAGTTTATCGCCCGCGCGATGCGCCTGGCTTTCAGCGGTCGCCGCGGACCGGTCCACTTGACGATCCCGATCGATGTCCAGGAGAAGCAGGTGGATGAAGCCGAGATCGTATTCGCCCAAGCGGATGGATACCGCTCGGAAACTAACATGTCGCCGGCGGATCCGAAGCTTGTCCGCGAGGCCGTTGTTTTGTTGCGTGAGGCACAAAAGCCGTTGGTCCTCGCCGGAAGCGCCGCCGGATATACGCTTTCCGGCGAGTCGCTGCGACGCTTTATCGAAACCACTCGCCTTCCGGTGCTGACGGAAGAGCAATCGCGCGGCTTGATCTCCGACGATCACCCGTACACGTTTGGATTTTTTGAGCGAGGCTTGAACCGTGTCGCCGCCAAGGTGCGTGACGCCGATCTGGTCGTGCTGTTGGGCCGCAAGCAGGATTTCACGATCGGCTTCTGCCGTCCACCTCACGTCGCGGCCGATGCCAAAATCATCCAGATCGACCCCTCCCCCGTGGAGATTGGCCGCAATCGGGCGGTTGCCGTCGGCATCGCCGGAGAGGTCAGCAGCGTTTTGGATCAGCTGACGAGAGAAGCCGCCAACCACACGTGGAAGGATCTTCCGTGGTTGGAGGAGCTGCGGGCTGTGCGTGCGGCGCAGCGGGCGTGGACGGAAAATCTGGCTCGTCCGGAGAGTCCGATGCATGCCCTGTTCGTTCATAAGACGCTTCAATCCATCCTTCGCCCGGACGACTGCCTTGTTTTCGATGGCGGAGACTTCTGCCACTTCGGGCGATCTTTTCTACCCGCGCTCAAGCCGAAACGCTGGCTTTATGTTTCGAGCCTGGGGATGCTGGGCTCTTCGCTGCCTACGGCTCTCGCGGCCAAAGTGGCTTACCCCGACTCGCGCGTGATCATGCTCACCGGCGACGGGGCTTTCGGTTTTAACGCAATGGAGTTTGATACCGCTGTGCGCCACAAGCTCAATGTCGTAGCTATATTGGGCAACGACTCCGCGTGGGGCATCGACCGGCAAATCCAGCTCGGTCTCTATGGCCGCCCGGTCGCCACCGAGTTGCTGCAAACGCGCTACGATCAGGTGGTGCAAGGGCTGGGCGGTTACGGCGAGTTTGTGGAGCGACCTGAAGATCTAGGACCCGCGCTTGAGCGGGCCTTAGCGGCGAGACAGCCCGCGCTGTTGAACGTCGCCGTTGAGCGAGCCATCAGCCCTCGCGCCGAAGCCGCCATCGGTCGGCGCAAGCTCGCCGCCCGACAGTAAGCTATCAGGGAGGTCGCCATGCCGACGAGCGAACAAAAACAGTGGGCCAGGGAAAATTACCAGGGGGTCGAAGATTCCCTCAAGACCGCGTTCTCACCGGATTTCGAAGAACTGGACGAAGACGGAATCAGGCACGACGTCCGGCAGAGCATCAAACATGGATTTTTCGCGGCCATGTGTTCGAGCACCGATACGACGTTGGAGGAAAAGAAGAAGTTTCTCGAAATCGCCTGCGACGAAAGCCGCGGCAGGATTCTCGTCGGGGTGAATGCCGCCCTGTCCAAAATCGAGGATTGTCTGGAGCTTCTCGCTCACGGAGAAAAAGTCGGCTGCACGCATGCCTTTGTGGAATATCCCAGACAGCTCCGTCCGGGATCCGAAGAAGAGGTCTACCGCTATTTGAGGCGGCTCGTCGACGCGACCCGATTGCCGATCATCCTCTACGGCTACCACTGCCCGGCGCTGCGCCAGTTGCACTCGAGCGGGATTTTGCTCGATGTCTTCGACCGCCTGGCGGATGTGCCGAACGTGGTGGGAATGAAAATGACCCAGCCGATCAACGTCGGCTCGGCGTTTGAGCTTTGCGAGCGGCTGGGCGACCGGATTCTGTTCGGCCCTGCCAATCTCGAACTCGTGCCCATCCTCGCAAAGAACTACCACGTTCAGTGGGTGGGCCAGTGGGTCGTGGAGTCTCTGCAATCGCCTGAGAAGCCCTATCTGGTCGAGTTCATGGATCTTATCAACAAAGGGAAGCTCGACGAGGCGATGACCGTCTATTGGCTGATGACGCCCGCCTACAAGTATGTTCACAATTTGCAGGAGTCCTTCCTGAGCAAGGGCAGCCATCCCTGGGCGCACATCAACTACTATCATTGGTGCGTCGGAGGGAACGGAGGCCTGCCGCGCGCCCCGGCGCAATCTTCCGAGGAAGCGGCGATACTGGATGAGGCCGGCCGCAAAGGAATCCGGGATTGCTACAAGAAGATCGGGATTGCGACGGTCGAGGAACCGGAGGAGGAGTTCGTAGTCTGCAAGGCGAACTACGCGAAGGGAATAAGGGCACACAACCTAACGCGCACGCCTCTCTACCGGCAATAGCCATGAGGCGCCTCTGCACGTGGTAACAGCAGCCCTTTTAGGCTCGACAAGCCACTGATTTTGGGGAGACGCTGAAACGAAAGCAGGTGATTTTCAGATCGTTCTGTCCCGGCTTCTATCGCTCAAGAGTCAGCAAAAGACTCACCACGCCTTTTCTTCTCAGAGCACGTCCCGATAGCCCGCGTTATTTTTCGATTGTAAGTCGCCCGGTTAGTCCCAGGTCTTCGAGAATCTGGCGAATCTCCGCCTCTAAATTCTGAGCCAGCTTCCCATCCAAGCTGACAGAGAATTCGACGCCGATTTTGAGTTCGGCGCCTGAGCGTAATTTAGGAATAAGCTTCGTCCCGATCCTGTTCCATACTTCCGCCGGCACAGTTCCAACCAGACGTAGAGTCCTTGTCTGTGGGCCGGTGGGACCAGGACCGACGATGGGCTCGATAGGTTCTTCAGGCTTTGGCTCAGGTGGAGAAACGGGCACATCGATTTTGCCCCTGAGCTGTTTCGCTTTCTCCTTCGTTAATAGAAAGACGCCGGCATCGA
>MGSS01000005.1 GCA_001798595.1 Deltaproteobacteria bacterium RIFCSPLOWO2_12_FULL_60_19
ATTAAAGGCCGACCGATCCCCCTCTCGGACCCTGCCGAGCAGCTCCCCGTCCGGGTCTTGACCCGATGCCATCGCCACGCCGCTATCTCCTCGCTCCGTTAGACAGCTTGGAATCCAAAAAGTTCCCGTGTGCGTCTTTCGTGGAACAGTGAAACCGCATTGTAGATGAAGCAGCGCGATGAGGAAAGAGGGTTTTTCCTCTTGACTGTTATCCCGCCAAAAGCGATTCCTCGCAGTAGAAGCCGCCGCTCGGTCGGAGAGCCCGCGCATCCGATACCGCCGGCGGGATTAACCAGCTACCCATTGCGCGGGCTCGGAGAGCGGGTGGCGGCTTCTATCGGCAAGGGCACGGGAAGTGAGTTGACACCGCGCGGGGAATCCACTAAACGGCAGAATAGTCAGGGCTGTTTTTCGAATGGAGTGGGGTCATGGATCAGAGTGTTTGGCTGCCGGTTATCGAGAGTCTTCTGCGCGTCGTGCTGGGGCTCAGGATTCTCCACAGCGGCGTCAGCAACGTTATCAGGTGGCCGAACCCGACGAAAAATACCCGGTTGATATTCCCCTTCGGTGTGACCTTTTTCGCTTTTGTAGCCGTGGTGCTGATGGTGGCCGGCGGCCTGGGGCTGGCGCTCGGTTTTCAAACTCGGCTTGCGGCCCTGATGATCGCGCTGTTTATGGTCCCGACGCTGAAGATACAATTTTACTGGCTGCGCGAGCTTCCGGCCGTGATCGAAGAAGTGAACCGGGCCGTTCCCGAGGAACAGATCAACGGCAAGTTTCGCCTGCTGGCGAAGCAGGCCCTCCATTCCCACGAGACCGGCTGGCAGAATAACCTGGTGCTCTTGTTCGCCGCGTTGTTCTTCGCGCTGCGGGGCTCCGCCGCCTTCGGCCTGGACAACCTGCTGCGGTGATCGGCGTACGGAACTCGCCGCGCAGCGCCTCACGCCGGTCAAACGCAGACAGCGCGCCCATGATTACTCAAAAACAAGACGAGGCCGCGGTCGCCGACATCGAAGAGTGGGCGAACCGCATCGCCCGCTCCGCGAGCGAAGGGGTTCAAATTTCGGTCTACTACGACGGGGACTCGAGCACCTACGTGCTGCGGCTGGCGAGAGCAAGCCGCGTGCTGCTGTTTCGTTTGTCCGATGCGCAGGTGCGCACACCCGCACGCGAAGCGGAATGCGAAAAGACCTTGCGCAAGAAAATCAGCGATCTATGACCGCCGCCCGCTACACGCCCAATTCCCGCAGGATCTGTTCTTTTAGCTCGATGAACTCGGGGCTGGTGAGCTTGCGGGGTTGCGCGAACGGAACTTTCAGAATCGAGCGGATGCTCGCGGGCCGTGAAGAGAGTATCAGAATCCGGTCGGCCAGGTGAATAGCCTCTTCCACGTCGTGCGTGACCAGCAGCACGGTATGTTTTTCCTGCGCGAGAATTCTCAGCAACTCAAGGCGCATGCGGACTCTGGTCAACGCGTCCAATGCCGCAAACGGTTCATCCATGTAGAGGATCTCCGGCTTGACGACGAGCGCCCGCGCGACCTCCACCCGCTTCAACATCCCGCCGGAGGTTTGATACGGAAATGCCTCCTCAAATCCTTTTAGTCCCACCAACTCCGCGTAATGATCCGCCAGCCTTCTCTTCTCCTGCCTGGGCAAGCCGTCCAGGCCGAACATCAGATTGCGCCGCACCGTGAGCCACGGAAAGACCGAGCCCTGCTGCGAGATGACGATGCCTTTACGGCTCGGCCCGCTCACCGGAACGGCATCCACGGCCACGGCTCCTCGATCTCCCGGTTCGAAGCCGGCAACGATGTTTAACAGCGTGGTCTTGCCGCAGCCCGACGGGCCGACCACGGCCACAAACTCTCCTTCGGCCACCGTGAAGTCGATCCCTTCGAGCACGGACAACGGACCGTCGGGAGTGGGATAGATTTTCCAGAGATTTCTTACGGCGATCTTAGCGGCCATACTTCCAACGGACCTCTTTGAGCCGCTCCAGCCGCCGCATCGCATTGTCCAACACGAGGCCGATCACTCCGATGATCGCCATCCCGGCGACCACCAGATCGTAACGGTTGCCCGCGTTCCGCGAGTCGATGATGAGATAGCCGAGGCCCGATTTGAGCGCGATCATCTCAGCCGCAACCACCACCAACCAGGCGACTCCGAGGCTGATCCGCATTCCGACGATGATGTGCGGGAGGGCTGCCGGAACGACGACCTGGCGAAACAGCGCCGCGCCGCCGACGCCGAAGTTCTGCGCCGCCCGAATATACTGGCGCTCGATGGTATGAACCCCGGCCGTGGTCTCCAACACGATCGGAAAAAACGACGAAAGAAAGATCAGAAAAATCGGCGCCATGTTTCCCACCCCGAACCAGATGATGGCGAGCGGAATCCAGGCGATGGGAGAGATGGGACGAAGGATCTGCGTCAGTGGATTTAGCGCCGCGAAAAGTCCGTGGAACCATCCCATGAAAATACCCAGCGGTATGGCGAGGGCGGCAGCCAGGAGATAACCGCTCCCGACCCTGAAAAGCGAAGCAGCTATATGATCGAGCAGAGTGCCCTGGCGCGCCAGCTCTACGATACCGAGAACAACGCGCCACGGCGTGGGGACGATGATCGTCTCGCTCACCGCGACCGCCGCCCACCACAGAACTACCAAAACGCTTACCAGAACGGCCGGGGCGAGAATTTTTGTTTTGCCTCTCATATCCGTTCGTCTTCGTTTTCTGTCGCTTCACCGCTCGACGGGGCGGCATGGTCTTCGAAGAGGCGGGCCACGCGCCAGCGAAGCCGCGGCCAGCCTGCTTCAGGCGCCTTCTCGACGAGAATCGTAAGGCGCCCGGACTCGTGAAGCGGGCAGGTCAATTCGAACCTGGAGGGCACGCGCGCCGGAATCCGATAGCTTTGCCGAGGCATCAGGAGCACCGGCCCAAACAGCGCCGGCGCCTCATCCTCGTTCCTGAGCACCAGGATGTCCTGAACTCCCAAGGTCAGGCGAACCGTAGAAGGAATAACGTTGAGTTTCTCCCCCGCAACCTTGCGCGCCCAGGTGCCCCTGGGAATGACATAGACGAGCTCCCGTTGATCCGACGACACCGGCGCCGCCGACGCCCAAAGAGCCGCCGCCAACGGAACAACTCCGATCGCGGAAAGCCCCCAAAGCAGAATGCGCGCGCGCCGCTTCCTCATATGCCTCACCTCACCTCGGCATCCACCGAGACCTGCCCGGCTTTCTCAAACGTGAGCGATGCTTTGATCTTCTCTCCGGGCGTGAGATCCCGTTTAAGCCGGAGCAGCATGAGGTGGTAGCCGCCCGGCTTCATCTCCAGCTTGCCCCCGGCCGGGATCTCGAATTTCGGCACGGGTCGCATCATCATCATTCCCGACATCTCGTAGCTCTCGTGAAGCTCCACGGCATCCGCCGCCTCCGACGCGCCGGCGATCAGGACGTCCGTCGTCTTTCCCGCGTTGACGACGGTCGCGTAAACCGCGCCGTTTCCCCGCTCCGAAGCGGCGCCGGACTGCGTGCCGCCCCCCGCCATCGGGGCGCGCCGCGCCCAGGCGCTCTCGAGGCGGATCTCCGGCTTCGACCGATCGCACGCCGCCGCCGTCGCCAGGAAAAAGATCGCCGCGAGTGTCAAACTCAACTTGTTGCCGTTCATCGTTGTCTCTCCGTCAGCAGAAGTTTGACGTCGTGGGCCATGTCCTCAACGGACGTTCCGAACGGCGCCATGATGCGAAGGTAGCCGGCGCCATCGATGAAGTGGATGGAAGCCGAGTGGTGGACGAGATAGGCGCCCGATTTTTTATCCACGACGGTTTTCCGGGTGGAGACGCCGTAGCCCTTCCGCACGCCCGTCAATTGCTCGGGGGTTCCCGTCAATCCGAGAAACGTCTTGTCGAAAGCGTTCATGTAGGCGCGCAGCCGCTCGACGGTGTCCCGCTCCGGATCCACCGTGACATAAATGACCTGCACGCGCTCCGCGTCGGCGCCGAGCTTTTTGCGGACCAACGCGAGATCGGCTAGGGTCGTCGGGCAAACGTCGGGACAGTAGGTATAGCCGAAACCCATCAGAACGACTTTCCCCTGGTAACGGCTTAAGCGGAATTCCGCGCCGTTCGAGGCCTTGAGCGTAAAGTCCGGCGCCTTGCGCGGCGGCTGCAAAACTCCCGCGCGGAATTCGGCGCCGTGAAGCGGCCCCACGGAGAGCCACAGGAGCGCCAACGTTACGACCGTCAATAATCTCCTGAACGCCACGGCTCTCCTTTCTACTGCGGCAGGGAAATCTTCGCCGGCTTGGAATTACGGGCGAAGCTCTCGTCCACATATTTTTCATAGGCGACGGCGCGCTTGAGGGTGCCCGCTTCCAAAGAGAGCTGCACCAGCTCGTCGAACTCGGCCCGGACCAGCTTGAGGTCTCCATAGGTGACCCGATCGGCGGGGTTTTCCATGACGAAGCGCAAAATCTCCGGGTCCTGGTTGAAAAATGCCGGCCGGGCCGCGACGCGAATCGCATGGAGACGGTTCTGCGCAGCGGCATCGAGCCATCGTCCCGCCGACAGGACATAGTCCACCAGCCGCTGCACCTGGGCGCGATCCGATTTGATCAGCTCATCCCGGACCGTCAGCACGCAACAGATATAGTTGGGCCAGGCGTCGCGGGTCATATGGAGCGGCCGCGCGTACCCGGCCTTCTGCGCCACCGCTCCGAACGGCTCCCCCGTGGCGTAGGCATCGACGGACTTGGCGTAGAGCGCCGCCGGCATGTCGGGCGGATTCATTTCGACCAGCTCGATGTCTTTTTCCGTCACGCCGTACTTTTTCATGAGCTTGCGCACGAACAGATAATCGACGGCGAATCTGCTGGGAATGGCCACCCGCTTTCCTTTCAGGTTGCCGAAGTTATCTCCCGCGAAGTCGTTTCTCACCATCACCACCGCGCCGGAACGGTGGCCCAGCGCCACGATCTTGATCGGAATGCCGGCATCCGCCAGGTCCATCACCATGGGCGCCAGCATGTACGCCGCTTTGATCCTGCCGGTCATCAAAGCCTCCTTCAACTCCGGCCAGCCGCTGAACTTGCTGAACTCGGTCGCGGCGCCGGCAGCGCTTTTGGAGGCGCCCTCTTTGGCGTCACTCTGCATCGCCATACAGGCGACGGGCAGCGTGAGGTTTCAGGTGACCGGCAACCCTCCGACTCTCAGCGGCTCGGCGGCCGGCTGCGCCGCCATTCCTTCCCGGCCCTTCGGCGCATCGACGGGAAGCAGGGAAAGCATAAGAATGGCGATAACCATCGCCGCTCTCCGGATCGTGTTTCGGAAGCGGGTAACAGCCGGTTGATGAAGATTCATAGAGTAACTCCTCCGTCCGTGGAAAATGATTGTCTCATGGTGTTTTACCGGGCATGCAGCTCCCGCGCAACATTCTTGGCGAAATAAGTGAGAATCATGTCGGCGCCGGCCCGCTTGATCGCGGTAAGCACTTCCCACATGATTCTCCTCTCGTCAATCCAGCCGTTTTTCCCGGCGGCCTTGATCATCGAGTATTCGCCGCTGACGTTGTAGGCGGCGACCGGATAGCCGAACTTCTGCTTCACGCGATAGACGATATCGAGGTAGGCCATCGCCGGCTTGACCATGACGATATCCGCGCCTTCGCGGATATCCAGCTCGACCTCTCTCAAAGCCTCATCGGCGTTCGCCGGGTCCATCTGGTAGGAGCGGCGGTCGCCGAACTGCGGCGTCGATTCCGCGGCGTCGCGGAACGGCGCGTAAAAACCGGAGGCGTACTTCGCCGCATAGGCCATGATGGCGACCTGCTCAAAGCCGTCTTGGTCGAGCGCCTTGCGGATCGCGCCGACCCTGCCGTCCATCATGTCCGAGGGCGCGACGACGTCCGCGCCCGCGCGCGCGTGAGACAATGCCTCTTTCACGAGCAGCTCGATCGTTGCGTCGTTATCGACGTCGCCGTCCTTGACCACGCCGCAATGGCCGTGATCGGTATATTCGCAGAGGCAGACATCCGTCATGACCAATAGCTCCGGAATCTTCCGCTTGATTTCCTGAATCGCCCGTTGCACCACGCCGTCGTCCGCGTAGGCCTCCGACCCCTGCCCGTCTTTGCGCTCGGGAATGCCGAACAGGATGACCGCCGGAATTCCGAGCGAGCCTGCTTCCTCGCACTCCTGCACGGCGCGGTCAACCGAGAGTTGAGCGACGCCGGGCATGGAGGGAACGGGCCGCGCGCTATTTTTTCCCGGACCGACAAACAGCGGATAGATCAGGTCGTTCGCGCTCAGCGCCGTCTCACGCACCATCGCGCGCAGCTTCTCATTTTTGCGTAACCTCCGCGCGCGGTAAGTTGGAAATTCCATAGCTCCTCCGAAAAAAACCGACGTTAGGCCTTTTCGCCTCACCCCTAACCCCTTACGTAAGGGGTGAAAGGTGAGGGGTTAGGCGCCTTTTGCCTACTGCCTACTGAAATGTTCCGCGATCACCCGCGTAAGCCCCGGAATGGTAAATTCGCCGGCGACGACGTCGACTCGAATTCCCAACCTCTCAGCCGTCTCCCGCGTGATCGGACCGATGCAGGCGACCAGGCAGTTGCGGAGAAGATCCGGCGCGTCCTCCTCCGCAAAAAGCTCGGCAAAATGGTTTACGGTGCTTGAGCTGGTAAAAGTCACGACATCGATCTCTTTTTTACGCAACATCGACTTGAGCCTGGCTGCGTTCCCTTGGGCGGCCACGGTGCGATAAGCCTCGACTACATCCACGGTCGCGCCCCATCGCTCGAGCGTCAACGGCAGCACGTCTCGCGCCTCCGCCGCGCGCGGCAAAAGCACGCTCTTTCCTTTCACACGAGCCTTGCCCAATTTTTCCGCAATCGCTTCCGCGCGGTATTCCCCCGGCAGCAGCGCAACGCTAAGCCCCAGAGATCGAAGCTCCGCCGCCGTGCGCGGGCCGATGGCCGCGATGCGAGCGCCTCTGAGATCACTCGCCCGCTTGTTCAGCCGGGTAAAACGCTTCCAGAAATGCTTCACGCCGTTGACGCTGGTAAAAATAATCCACTGGTATGTCTTGATCCGACGAATCGCGAGATCCAGCGGCCCATAGTTGACGGGCGGAACAATCTCGATGGTCGGAAATTCGATTACTTCTCCGCCCAGCTCCTCGATCAACCGGACGAACTCGCCGGCCTGCGTGCGCGGGCGGGTGATAACGATGCGCCGGCCCGAGAGCGGCGGTTTTTCCCGGGCAGTCCCGGCCTTTCGCTTAACTCGCGCCATGCGCCGAACTCCCTCGCTGTTGCAGCAAAATCTCCGCCGCGCCCATGTCCAGTAAACGGATCGCCAGTTGCTCGCCCAACCGCTCTCCCGCCGCCGCGTCGCCCGCGATCTCGTCGCGCAGCAGTTTTCCGCCGTCGGGATCGGCGACGACTCCCGTAAGACGCACCCTGCCTCCGTCGAACTGCGCCCGCGCCCCGACCGGCACCAGACAGCCGCCGCCGAGCCGGCGCAAAAAAGCCCTCTCCGCCGCGACTTCATGCGCCGCAACCGGATCGTGAAGGAACGCCAGCTCGCCGATTGCACCGTCGCCCGCGCGCGTCTCCAAGGCCAGCGCCCCCTGCCCGACGGCGCCGAGACAGATCTCCGGCGCGAGATATTCGTCGATGCGGCTTTCCTGGCCGATGCGTTTCAACCCGGCCACCGCCATCACCAGCGCGTTGACCTCGCCCTGGTCCAATTTTTTGAGCCGCGTATCGACGTTGCCGCGGATCGGGCGCACGGCAAGATCGGGCCGATAGTGCAGAATCTGCGCGCGCCGGCGCAGGCTGCCGGTACCGATGACGGATCCGGAGGGCAGACTGCCGAGAGATCGGCCGTCGGCGCTGACCAGCGCGTCGCGCGCGTCTTCGCGCTCCGGCACCGCGGCGATGACCAGACCGGCAGCGAGCTCCGTCGGGAGGTCTTTCATCGAGTGAACGGCGATGTCGATTTCTTTCTCGATCAGCGCGTCCTCGATCTCTTTGACGAACACGCCCTTCCCCCCGATCGCCGCCAGCGAGGCATCGAGAAAGCGGTCGCCGCTCGTTTTGATCGTAACGATCTCCACCCGCCGGCCGGGATAACGCTCCTCCAGCCGCCGCTTCACCCAATTCGCCTGCGCCAGCGCCAAGGCGCTGCCGCGACTGCCGATACGAATAACGTTCATGTCTTAGCCATCAATGCAAAATGCAAAGCGCAAATTGAAAAATGCAAAATGAAGGAGAGATCCGAGCAATTTTGCAATTTGCATTTTGCAATTTGAACTACTTGTTTTCAAGGCCAAACAGCTTCCTGAGCGCCTCGACGTAGATCGCTTCGTCTTCGTCGTCCGGCGGCCGCTTCAGCCGCGAGATCGGCGCGTGCAAAATCTTGTTGATTATCGCCGCCGTCATATCTTCGATCGCCTGCTTTTCTTTCTCCGAGAGCTCCTTGAGGCTGCTGCGAAGAGATTTTTCCAACTCCGCCTGCCGGATCTCCTCCAGCCTTTGGCGCAACGCGACGATGGTCGGCACATGGTCCAGCGAGCCAACCCAGCGCAGGAAGCCGCCCACTTCCTCGTCGACGATCTCCTCCGCCTTGCGCACTTCGCCGGCGCGCCCCTGGAGATTCTCTTTGGCCACCGCTTCGAGATCGTCGATGTTATAGAGATAGACGTTGTCGATCTCGTTGATCCGCGGATCGAAATTCTGCCGGTCGCCGATGTCGATAAAAAACATCGCCCGCTGTTTTCTCTGCTTCAGCGTCTCCTCCACCGTCTCCGGCCTGAGCAGGAATTCCGGCGCGCTCGCGCAGCCGATCACCAGGTCCGCCAGCTTGAGGTACCGGGGGAATTCCTCGAAGCGGATGGGGTTGCCGCGAAACTCGGCCGCCGCCTCGACCGCGCGCTCGAAAGTGCGGTTTGTGACCATGAGGCTGCTGACGCCGTTGCGTTGGAGGTGTCGCGCCACGAGCTGGCCCATCTTACCCGCTCCGATGAGCATCACCGTCTTGTTTTCCAGGCGATCGAAGATCCGCTTCGCCAACTCCACCGCCACCGAGCTGACCGACACCGCGCGGCTCGCGATCCCCGTCTCGGTCCTGACCCGCTTGGCGACGGAAAAGGCGCGATGGAAGAAACGATGGAGCACCGCCCCGACGGAACCCGCCTCCTGCGCGATGAGATAATAGTCCTTGAGCTGGCCGAGAATCTGCGGCTCCCCCACCACCATCGAGTCGAGGCTGGCGGCGACGCGAAACAGGTGACGGATGGCTTGATCGCCGGCGTAGGCATAGAGATGCTCGTCCAAATTGCCGCCGCCGGCCGACGCCGATTCCTGCTCGACGAGAAACCTCTTGATCTCCCGGAACGCGGCCTGCTCGTCGGAGGCCGCCGCGACCACCTCGACGCGGTTGCAGGTCGAAAGGATCACCCCTTCGTCGACCGACGCTAAAGAACGGAGCCGCTCAAGGGCGTGTTTCAGGAACGCCTTCTCAAAAGCGACCCGCTCGCGCACCTCCACCGGCGCCGTGCGGTGATTGAGGCCGACAATCACGATCGCTTTGTCCACGATCTACTCGAAGCTCCCCGCATGGCGGCTGGGAAAAAGCGAGCTTCCCCAGAGAAAATAGCCGAGCACGACGATGAAGCCGACGATGGTTAAAAACGCCGCCTTCCGCCCTCTCCAGCCGGCGGCGACTCGTCCTTGAAGGAGCGAGCCGTAGAGCAGCCAGGTGATCGCCGAGGAGATCTGGCGCGGGTCCCAGGACCAATAATCCCCCCAGTGGGCGCGCGCCAAAAAGCTGCCGGCAAGAATGCCAAGGGTCATCAAAGGAAATCCCCAAACCAGAAAGACGTAATTGAGCCGGTCGAGCGTCTCGAGCGAGGGAAGTCCTTTGTAAAGCGCGGTCGTCCGCTTGCTTTTCAGTCGATACTCCTGGATGAGGTACATGAGGCTCACGGCAAAGGCCAAAGTGAAAACAGCGTTTCCCAACATGGCGAGCGTGACGTGGAGCGGAACCCAATAGGTCTTGAGCGCCGGCGGAAGCTCTCCGCCGCCGGGGCCGAAGGCCACCGCGGCAAGCGACATGAGAAAGGCCAGGGGAGCGATAACGCACCCCAACACCGCCAGCCGGTACTTGAGTTGAGCCAACAGGTAAACCCCGACCATCGCCCAGGAGAATAAAGAGAGCGCCTCGCGGAACTCCGTCACGGGAGGATAGCCGAGATGAAAAAAATGGAAGCCCAGCGCCGCGCCGTGCAGTAGAAAGCCGGCCAGCAGGACGACCGGCGATACGCGCGCGAGGAGATCTCGCGGCAACGCGGCATAGACGATAAACGCGCCGGCGCCAACCAGATATAAAATCGCCGCGCCTTTCAGCAACAAAACATCCATGCAGAGTCACCCTTGGATTCGGAGATCGGACCCGACGGTTAAGCCAGGGTATTATAGCGTAAACCCGGGACTGCTCAAATGCCAGCGCGTAAGCGGGGTCTGAGGAGAAATCAAGCCTTCTTGGGGATTCTGAGCTGCTGGCCGATGGCGAGGCGATGGCCGTTATTTAGCCTGTTTGCGGTCTGGATCGCCGTTACCGTGACGCGATAGTTTTTGGCGATGTCCCAAAGCGTATCCCCCGAAACGACCCGGTGGAAAATCCACGAGAGCGCGCTCGCCGCGGGAGCGGCCGGCTTGGCCTTGGCGACGGCCACCGGCTGAGCCGGCTTTTGATATGCGGCCGCCAGTGCTTCGATCTTCTCACCCGGCGCTTTAACCCGGTACCCGGCCGGAATGTCCCTGACCTTGGCCGTCAGAGCGGGATTCCAGGCGAGGAATTCCGCGTGAGAAAGGCCCGCGCGCTTGAGCAGGGTCGAGATCGTAGTGGCGCGCTCAACCGTGAACTCTTCGAGCGGCAGAGGCGGATGGAAGTCGAGGCCGGGAAAGTGCTCCTCGCTCTTTTTTGCGATCTCGACTGCGGCCAAAAACTCGGCATAAAAATTTTTCGAGGCGAAACCGAACGTGGGGCTGTCATAGTTCTTGACGATAACCGCCAGATCGGTGGAGCCTGCGGCGGCGCTGGCGCGCAGCATGCCTTCCCGCCCGTGGTTATACGCCGTAATCGCCAGCGGCCAGCTCCCTAAGACCTCGTAGTTCTGCTTGAGAAGCTTGGCGGCGGCCCGGGTCGATTCCAACGGATCGCGCCGCTCGTCCACCAGGGGACCCACGCGCATGAACTTCTTGCCCGTGGCTGGCATGAATTGCCACATCCCCAGCGCGCCGACCCGCGAGCGGGCGGTGATATCGAAGGACGATTCCACGAGCGGTAGATAGGTCAGATCGACGGGGACATCTTCTTCGCGGAAGATTTTCTGCATCTGATCGAGATAGCGCCGCGACAGCACAAGCCCGGAGACGAAACGCTCCTTCACGCCGCGCTGCGCCCTGATCCTGAGCCGCCCCGCCTCGACGCCCTGCGCCGCGGCGATACCCGGCGTTTCCTGCTTGATCAGCCGGCCCAAGTCCTCACGCTCCGATGCCTGCGCCACTTTGTGAATTTTGAGGGGGTCCTGCGGGTCGTGAAAAATGACCTCGTTGGCGCCGTAACGGGTGAAGACGAGCTTCCAAAATTCAACCGCGTTCTCAAGGCCGGGGAGCACGGGGAACGGGTTTTCCTGCTCTGCGGCCGAGACGGGACTCAGGCCGGCCAAGAGGCAGAAGAAAACGAAGGACGGAAAAATCAATTTGTATCGAACACGGGGTTTGAATCCCCGTGTTCGACCAAAGGGGAGAGCTGCCGCTTCTCCCCTTTGGAAACCCCATCGGTTTTGTGCCCGCCTCAAGAGGCGGGGTTTACATTGAATCAAAGTTCGTTGTGTCGTTGATCGATGCATAAGTCAAAATGGAATTGACGCATTCTAGCAAAAGAGCTATTTCTTTGTCAAAGCCTCGCCCTAAAGTGAAGCTCGATAAAATACCGATCTTTGCCGCCGCCCTGGCGGCGCTTCTCCCAGGCTGCCGCCCCGCTCCGAGAGTCGAGCGGCCTCCCGGCATGTTGGTCATCGCGTTAGAGAGCGGTCCGACGCGGCTCGATCCGCGCTACGCGACCGACGCAACCTCGGCGCGGATCAGCGCATTGATCTTCAACTCCCTCGCCCGGCCGGACGAGAACCTGCGCTTGCAACCGGAGCTGGCGCAAACCTGGCAGGCCCTGGACGACCGGACCTACATCGTCCGCGTAAAGCAGGGCGCGGCGTTCCACGATGGCCGGCCGCTGACCGCGGCGGATGTAAAATACACCTATGACTCCGTGCTTAAACCCGACTCCCGCTCGCCGAAGCGGGGCGCGCTCAGATTCCTCGAAGCCGTGGATTGGCTCGGGCCTTACGAGCTGCGCTTTCGCCTGTCGGGCCCGTTCGCTCCGTTTCTGGAAAGTCTCACCTTAGGGATCGTGCCTGAGGGAGCGCGGTCCGACGACGCCTCAGGCGAACAGCGGTTGATCGGCTCCGGCCCCTTCTCGCTGGCTGAGTATTTGCCCGGTGAAAAGGTGGTCCTCAAATCCAATCCCGCCTACTGGGAAGGGCCGTCGCGGCTCGCCGGCGTGACCTTCAAAGTCATTCCCGATGCCGTGGTCCGCGCGCTCGAGTTCAAGAAAGGCACGATCGACCTGATTCAGAACGACCTTGAGCCCGACATGGTCCCGTGGCTCCGCAGCCATACCGACGCCGCCATCGAGATCCGGGAAGGAGACATCTTCCAGTACGTCGGTATCAACCTCGAACACCCCATCCTCAAGCGACGCGAGGTTCGCGAGGCCCTGGCTTATGCGATCGACCGCGGGGCGATCATCCGCCACCTGCTGAAAGGGCTGGCGATTCCGGCGACGGGCCTACTCGCGCCAGGCCACTGGGCTTACGAAGGGTCCGTGCCGCAACGCGCCTATCGCCCCGACGAGGCGAAAAGGTTGCTCGACCGGGCCGGCTTCGCCGATCCCGACGGCGAGGGTCCTCTACCCCGCTTCAAACTGTCGTATAAGACGACGAACATCGATCTGAGAAAGCGAATCGCCGAGGCGCTGAAAGAGCAGCTCTCGCGCGTGGGAATAGACCTGGAGGTCCGCACTTACGAATGGGGGACTTTTTACGGCGACGTGAAGCAGGGGAATTTTCAGCTTTACTCTCTCGAATGGGTCGGCGTCGTGGACCCCGATATCTATTACAACCTCTTTCATTCGAGCAGCATTCCGCCTAACGGCAACAACCGCGGCCGCTATCGCAATACTGAAATCGATAAGCTGCTGGAACAAGCCAGGCGAAATTCCGCGCTCGATGAGCGCAAGCGGCTGTACGGCAAAATCCAGCAGCTCCTTGCAACCGACCTCCCCTATATCCCGATGTGGTGGAAAAAAAACGTCGTCGTGAGGAAGCCGGAGGTGCGGGGCTTCGCGCTCTATCCCGACGGCGATTTCGGCTCCCTCAAGCAGGTTTTCCTCGCCGACCGGCCGACTCCATGAGACGATTCTTCCTCCACCGCCTGCTGCTGTTTCTGCCCACGCTGCTTGGCGCGGTGACGCTCGTCTTCGCTTTGATCCACGTGGTTCCCGGCGACCCGGTGGAGGCGATGCTCGGCGAGACCGCGAGCAACGCCGACAAGGAGACGCTTCGCCGCGAGCTTGGACTGGACCAGCCCCTCTCGCGGCAATACCTTCATTTTCTGGCCGGCCTCGCACAGGGAGATCTGGGACGCTCGCTTTACCGGCAGAGCGCCGTGATGGAATTGATCTCAAAGCGGCTGCCCGCGACGCTGGAGCTGTCGCTCGCCGCGTTGGGAGTCGCGATCGCGCTGGCTTTTGTCCTGGGAATCGCGGCGGCGGCGCGGCGCGATTCGTGGGTGGATCGGCTCTCGCTGCTTTTCTCCATGTTGGGACTTGCCATGCCGAACTTCTGGCTCGGGCCGCTCTTGATGATCGTCTTCTCGATCGAGTTGGGCTGGCTGCCGGTTTCCGGAAGGGGCGGCCCGGCGCACCTTGTTCTCCCCGCGCTGACTCTTGGGATGGCGATGGCCGCGATTCTCACCCGTATGGTGCGCTCGGGGCTGCTCGAAACCATCCACGAGGACTACATCCGCACCGCGCGCGCCAAAGGACTCAGCGAACGCAGTGTCTGGCTGAAGCACGCGCTGCGCAATTCTCTCCTCTCCGTGATCACGGTGATCGGATTACAGTTTGGCTCGCTGCTCGCCGGCTCGATCATCACCGAGTCGATCTTCAGTTGGCCGGGGCTCGGCCGGTTGACGATCGAGGCGATCCAAACCCGCGACTACCCGTTGGTTCAGGGATGCGTTCTGGCGATCGCCGTCTCTTACCTGCTCGTCAACCTCATGACCGATTTTCTCTATCGCCTTGTCGATCCGAGAATCAGGTATGAACGGTAAAGTTTTCCTGTTTGCCGGTGTCGCAATTCTTCTCGTCCTGCTTGCTACGGCGGGACTCGCGCCGTGGATCGCGCCTTACGACCCTACGCAGCAGAATCTAGAGAACGATCTGGCAACCCCGTCGAGAGGCCATCCTTTGGGAACGGACAAGCTGGGGCGGGATATGCTGAGCCGCGTCGTTTACGGGAGCCGCATCTCGGTGCTGGTCGGGACGAGCACCGTGACGATCGCGGTTCTGATCGGCCTGCTCGTCGGCTCTCTCTCCGGCTACTTCGGCGGCTGGGTGGATCACCTGTTGATGCGCCTGGTCGATATTCTCATGGCATTTCCCGGAATTCTTCTCGCCATCGCCTTCACCGCAGTGCTGGGCCCCGGCCTGGATCATGTTGTTCTCGCGCTCAGCCTCCTCGGCTGGACCGGTTACGCCCGGCTGGTGCGCGGCGAGATCATGGCGCTCAGGGAGAGAGACTTTGTCCACGCCGCCCAAGCTCTGGGGGGCTCGCCCGCGCGCGTCATCGCGCTCCACATGCTGCCGAATCTCCTGCCGCCGCTGGTGATTCAGGCGACTTTCGGCATGGCCGCGGCGATCATCGCCGAGGGCAGCTTGAGTTTTTTGGGACTCGGCGCGCAACCGCCCACGCCGTCGTGGGGCTCGATGCTCAATGAAGGGAGGCAATTTATCCTGGTCGCTCCGCACCTGACAGCGTTTCCCGGACTGGCGATCATGGTTGCGATTCTGGGCCTGAATCTCGTGGGAGACGGCTTGCGCGACCGGCTGGAAAAAAAAGGACAACGATGATAGAAACGAATGACCGAGGAATAAAGATTTAGGTTTTGGATTGCCGCTCTTCAATCCAAAATCGAAAATCCAAAATCGAAAATGCTTAAACTTTACTCCTGCCACACCTGACCCTACGCTCACAGGACAAGGATTGTCCTGGCGGAGAAAAAGGTTCCCTATGAGCTGATCGAGGTCGATCTCAAGAACAAGCCGAAAGAGCTGTTCGAGCTGAACCCTTACGGGAAAGTTCCCGTGCTGGTCGATGGCGACGTGGTGGTTTATGAATCGGCCATCATCAACGAATACCTAAACGAAAAATTCTCTCAATTTCCTCTGATGCCAAAAGAGCTGGGCAAAAGGTCGCGGGCGAGAATCTGGGTCGACTTCTGCAATAGCCGCCTCCAAGCTGCGGGCAGCGACGTGGTGCACGGCGACGATCCCGAGAAAGCGAGAGGAAGGCTGAGAGAGCACCTTAAGACCCTCGACCGGGAGATGACAGGCCGAACCTACATCGTCGAAGACTTCTCGCTCGCTGATATTACTTACATCCCTTTCTTTACCCGCCAGCAGCGCTACGGCGTTGCCATCGACGACAGTCTGCCGGACCTCAATCGTTGGATGGAGCGGTTGCTGGCGCGTCCCGCGGTAAAATCCACGCTGGAGGTAAATTGATGGCAACCCCAGAGGAGATGTCACGAACCGAGCGGAGACGGGCGGCTCGCGAAGCCAAGCAGGCGGAGAAGGAAAATACAAAAGGCAAGCAAAAGGCGGCTCAGTTGACCCAGAAAATCGTTGTGTATGGCGTCGCCGCCCTGCTGGTGGCGGGCGTGGCCTATTGGGGCTACGGCAGGTTGAACACGGGCTCGCCGGGCGACTTTATTCCCAGCCTGGGCAACCGTCACGTCTCCGAAGCCGAAGCCGGCCTCACAAAGTATAACAGCGATCCGCCGACCTCCGGGCCGCATTTTCCCATGGTCGCGCGCTGGGGAATCCACGAGCAGCCGGTTACGAAAGAACTACAGGTGCATAACCTCGAAGACGGCGGCGTTGTCGTTCAATACAATTGCCCGGCGACCAGCCAGGAGTGCAAGACGTTAGTAGAGAAACTCACGTCGATCGTCCTTAAATACGACCACGTGATCCTCGCGCCCTACCCTGGGCTGAGCCACAAAATCGTCCTCACGGCTTGGACGCGCATCGACAAGTTCAACGACTTCGACGAGAAGAGGATTGCCCGCTTTATCGAGTCCTACATCCACATCGACCACCATCCGGCGAAGTAGCGGATCGTGATCGTGTTGCGTGTTCGTACGGATTCACGAACACGACTCACGGACACGAACACGAAGATGCGCGCCTTGCATCTGGGAACCTTCGACCTAGCTCAGGTCAAGCCTTTTTGACCAGGCTCCAAAAAAGCATTCTTGCAGCAAACTGCCACTGCGTGCTACGGCTTGGTCGCTCTCTTTCCCCGCACCGCGGACATAGCGACGGCCACCAACGCGAAAGCGGCGACGATCGCCCAGGAATTCTGAAAAGCGGACAGGTAAGGAACGGGATTTTTCAGCCACCCCTCGTAGGTCGTCGCGCTCGCGGCCGGCACGCCGTAGTAATCCAGCCAGCGCGAAAATAACAGGCTGGCCAGCGCGATCCCGACGGCGTTGGCGGTATTGGCCGCCGTGACCGTGGCGCCGCTCACGGCGCCGAGCCGCTCCGAGGTCACCGAGCCGAACAACGCGCTCAGGTTGGGCGAGGCGAAGAGCGACCAACCCAGCCCCATGCCGGCCAGCGGCAGCATGACCTCCCAATGCGCCGACGTCGACTGCAAGCGAACCAGCGAAAGAATGCTGATAAAGGTGCAGAAACAGCCCGCGGTGCAGAGCACGCGCGAGCCGAGCCGGTCGGAGAGCGATCCGCCGATCGGGGCCATGAAGACGACCACGACGGAGTAGAAAATGATGGTCAAACCGACCTGCGTCGGACTGAACGAAAGAATCCCCTGCAGGTAGAACGGGATTAGCAAGAAGGTCGCCGTCTGGCTGAGCGAGATCAGCGCCTGGCTGATCAGCGCCGCGCTGAACGCGCGCATGCGAAAGAGATCCAGATCGATCAGCGGAACGGCCGTTCTCCGCTCGAAAAAGATAAAAAGCGCGAGGGAGAGCGCAGACAGGAGCAACATGCCTGCCGTCCTCAGCTCCAACCCTGAGCGCGTCGCCTGGTGCAACCCCAGGACCAGAAAAACCACCGAGAGCAATAGCGTCGCCATTCCCAGAGGATCGATGCTGTAGGCGCCATTTTTTTTCACGCTCTCAGGCAGCACCTTCCACGCCATGACCGCGCCCGCCAGCGCAAACGGAAGATTCACAAAGAAAATCCAGCGCCAGCCGAGGGTGTCGATAAGAAAGCCGCCGAACGAGGGGCCGACGATGTAGCCCATGTGAAAGGCCATCGATGTGATGCCCAAAGCTTTTCCCCGGTTCGCGCTGCCGAAGACCGCCGAGGCGATGGCGCGGCCGTTGGCGAGGATCATCGCGCCGCCGATGCCTTCCAGGACGCGGAAGAAAATCATCGGCAGGACTCCCGTCGCCAATCCGCACAGCGCCGAGCCGGCCATAAAAATTACAAAACCGGAGTTGTAGATTTTTTTTCGGCCCACCGCGTCGCCGAGGCGGCCCAGGCTCAGGACGAGGCCGACGACCGTGAGCTGGTAGGCCAGCGGAATCCACTGGACGACCTCCATGCTCGTGCCGAAATAAACCGAGAGCGTCGGCAGCGCGACGTTAACCGAGCGCGCATCGACGGCGCCGACAAACTGCCCCAGGCAAACATTCGCCAGCATCAGCCACTGCGCGGCGGACGGACGAGTCGCTTCGTTGTTGGTTGTCATGCTGCGCGGACAGTAGCGTTACTTTTTAGTGTAGCGGACCTCGAAAGTGGTGCAGCCGTTGGGCGACTTCCAGGGACCGTGCGCCATCCCCGGAGGCCGGCAGGCATATTGGCCCGCCCTGAACTCCTGGTTCAATCGCAGGTCGATGATGCTTCCCTCGACGATATAGACCTCTTCCCAGAAATCGTGCGTCAACACGCCGTTGGGCGTCGTATCGCAGCCCGGTTCGAACCTGAGAATGCGCGTGTAGTTTCCGCTGTTGGGATCACCGGTCAGAATGCGCTCGCGAAGTCCCGCGCATTTGCTCCCCGGAACATCCCGCCACGGCCTGGCGGTCACATCAAAAAATTCCAACTCTGCTTTCACCGGCTTACAGCCTCCTTGGTCGGTAATTTTTAACTCTCTTGCACAGGCTGAATTCTGTATTGACATCTAAGCGAACGGCCCGCGCTCTCATCGCAAAGCTCGGCTTCGAAATAGGGCTTGAACGCGAATGCGCCGCCGATGAGCGGGATCGTGCCGGTGTAGATCGCCGCGCCGTCCACAAGCTTGCCTAAACGGCGGCGCAAAATAGCGAGCAGATCTTCGGGCCTGAGCAGGGCCGACATGCGCCCTTGCTGATAGAGCCGCTCGCGCCCGCTCTCGCCGACCCAGCTCCGCAGAGTGAGGTTGTCCCAGCGATCGCGCAGTTCGGCATAGCTCCACACCTCCGCGCCGACCGGCTTCGGGCAGACCTGCTTCGACACCGGTATATCGCTCTTCTCCAGCTCGCGATCCGTGTGATCGCTGCCGACGGCGACCCAGACATCGTCGCCTTTCACCAGGAGGATGACCTCCGCCTCTCCCGCCGTGTTTCCGCCCAACACCTCGATTTCACCGCCGGTCGTGAGCCGATCCAATGTCGTGCGGAAGATCGTCGGCGTCTCCGCCGGCGCCGGAATCCCCTGCGCCGCTAGCTCCTTGATATGCGCGCGCACTTCCTCTTGATTCCGCCCCGTGTAGCCCGCGATGATCACGCGCTCGGGCGTAAAGTCGATCCCTTT
Organism: Deltaproteobacteria bacterium RIFCSPLOWO2_12_FULL_60_19; assembly: GCA_001798595.1. Taxonomy (GTDB): domain Bacteria; phylum Desulfobacterota; class Binatia; order UBA9968; family UBA9968; genus 2-12-FULL-60-19. The sequence goes on from MGSS01000005.1 coordinate 19,172, forward strand.
CCCAGTCGATTGCAGCGTGAATCTCCACATAAACCAACGTCTCCCCTACCTCGCCAGAATTCTTTCGATCTCCGCTTTGAGCCGCTCGCCGTCGCTCGCGCCTACATGCTTTTCGAACAGCGGGAACAGTTCGCGCTCCTCGCGGCGGATATGGCGCTCCAGAAGATCGCCCACGTCAAACAGGATCTTGGCCAGCTCCCTGCCCTCTCCAAGCCCGGCGGCGGCCGCGCGCAGCTGCTCGTGGTCGCGCAGCAGATCGTCGATCAACGGATGAGAATCGGCCGCCGCAGCGCGCAGCCAGGGAAAGAGCGCCTCCTCTTCCGCTTTGAAGTGCGGCGTGAGGTTCTGCGCAAAGAAGTTCTTAAACTCCTCGGCGCGCTCTTTCAATCCCTGCGACCCCAGCGGCTTGATCCGCCCCAGCGCCTGTTTGCGGCAGCGCAGCGCCAGACCGAGGCCGTGGTGATGGTCGTGGGAGAGCGGGATCAGACTGGGGTGACGCATGGTTGATACCGTGTACCCACCGAGAGCGGCATATGATCCTGTTTACACGGATCTGCCGCCATGTTACAAGCCTACCAGGCCGATGAGACGCTCGTTTTTCCCTGTACTGGCGGCGGTCGCCCTCTTCCTTGGCTCCGCGCACGACGCGGCAAGCGCCGCCGACGCTCCGACCAAATTGTTTATCGCGCAGGGGGCGATCAGCAGCAACGTCACGCCGCTCTGGTTTGCCAAGGAGCACGGCATTTTCCGCAAATACGGTCTCGAAGTGGACAATGTCTTTATCATCGCCGGCCGCGCCGCTCAGGCGATGATGGCGGGCCAGGTCGCCGTGGGGCTGATCGGCGCCACGCACGTCACCAATGTCGTCACCGGCGGCGGCGATCTGACGATGATCCTCGGCCTGCAAAATCGGCTGGACTATCTGTTCATCGCCCGCCCTACGGTGAAAGGGCCCGAAGACCTCAAGGGCAAGAAAGTGGCGATCGGCACTCCGTCGGGCTCGGCCTCGCTGGGAACCTATGTCGCGCTTGAATATCTCGGTCTAAACCCCCGGAGAGACAATATTGTGCTGTTATATGTCGGGGGGGTGCCCGAGCGCTTGGCGGCGCTGCGCGCCGGCAGCGTCGATGCGACGAGCCTCTCGCCCGAGTTCGGCCAGATCGTGACGAGCGAAGGCTACCGCGTGCTCGTCGATACCGGCAAGGAAAACATTCCTTTCCAATCCTCCGGCCTGGTCGTCTCGCGCAAGTTCATGAAATCGAATCCCCAACTCGTCGAGAACACCGTCCGGGCGATCGTCGAAGGGGTCGCCGCGATCCACAATCCGGCGAACCGGCGGTCCGTCGAGCAGACCCTCGCCAAGAATCTGCGGCTGGACAAGCCCGAGCGCGTGGAGAAAGCCTATGTTGAATTACTGAAAGAGCTGCCGCGCAAGCCCTGCCCGACGCTCGAAGGAGTCGCATCGGTGCTCAAGCTGATGGCCCAGCACGGACTCAACCCCAAGGCGGCTCAACTCAAGCCGGAAGATGTCGTCGAGATGAGCCTCTGCCGGAGGCTCGACGAGAGCGGCTTTATCGACAAACTCTATCAGGGTTTTTAGATAACGCCGTTTTGCCGGAGCTGCGCGACCGCTGCCTTGTCATAGCCGAGATCTCCGAGAATTTGCTCCGTATGCTCGCCCAACATCGGCGGCGGCAGCCGGACGCCGGGCGGCGTGCGGCTCAAATCGACGCCGCTGCCGACCAGCTGCATCTTTCCCATGACGGGATGCTCCACTTCGATGGGAAAGCCGTACTCCCTGACTTGCGGATCTTTGAAGACCTCGTCCAGCGTATTGAGCGGAGCGCACGGCACGTCGCGCTCGCGCAGCCGCCTGAGCCACTCCTCGCGCGCCCCGGCGCCGAAAACGTCTTGCAGCATCCGTTCGAGCAGGTCGTGATTTTTCTGCCTCCCCTTGCGGTCGCTAAAGCGCGGATCGTCCGCCCATTCGGGCTTTCCCGCGACATCCAGCAGGCCGCGCCAGAACTTCTCCGGCGAGGAGAGATGGATGACGAAGGGAAGGCCGGCTTGATCGACGAACGCAAACACTCCCGCGGTGCGGACCCGGCTGGCGCGGCGCGGCACGGCCCCGGTCTCGAAGAAGCGGACGGCATTCTCGCTGAGGAAGGAGACCGAGGCGCGGAGCAGCGATGTCTCGACTTGTTGCCCCTGGCCGGTCAGGAGCCGGTTGACCAGCGCGCCTAAAATTCCGTAGCAGGCATAAATGCCGGTCAGATGGTCGGAAAAAGAGATGCCCATGCCCTGCGGCTTTTCCGGGTCGGTGACGAGGCTCAGCAGGCCGCTCATCGCCTGGCCGACGGTATCGTAGCCGGGCATGTCGCGGTAAGGCCCTTTCTGGCCGAAGCCGGAGATGGAGCAATAGACGATCTTCGGATTGACCGCGCGCGCGGCGTCATATCCCATGTTTCTCTTCTCCATCGTGCCAGGGCGAAAATTCTCGATGACGACATCGGAGAGCGAAACCAATTTGAGAAATATCTCCCGCGCTTCGGCGTGGCGGAGATCGAGGGTGAGGCTCCGCTTGTTGCGGTTGAGGCTGCGAAAGTTGGAAGAGTAGAGGTTCTCTCCCCAGCCGCGAAACGGGTCGCCCTGCCCCGGCTGCTCGATCTTGACCACCTCGGCGCCCAGGTCGGCCAACAGCAGAGAGGCGAACGGCCCGGTCACATAACTCGCGATCTCGACGACACGAATCCCTTCCAGCGCGCCGGCCATAGTAACTCCGTTCCAAATCTCAGGATGCTGACTCCACGTTCTTTCCCTTACGCCATGAGAAAGTCAAGAGGATATATCAACCGGTGAGTAGTGAGCAGTGAGTAAGTGAACAGCAATAAGGCTCGGAGTCGTCGCTCACTCCTTACTACTCACCACTCACTACTCACTTTTTCACTATACGGCGTACGGCAGGGTGAAGGTAAAGGTCGTTCCCACGCCGGGTCGGCTCTCGACGCGGATCTCCCCCTGCATCAACTCGAGGTATTTTTTTACAATGCTGAGGCCGAGACCGACGCCGGAGTAGGTTCCCGTATGAGCGTCCTCCAGCTGGTGGAACTCCTCGAAAATCTTATCCAGGTCCACGGCTTCGATCCCGATGCCGGTGTCCGCGACGGAGAACTCTATCCGGTCCCGGCCGTTGAGGTCGCGCACCCGCACCTCGATGCTGCCCTTGGGCGTGAATTTGAAAGCGTTGCCGATCAGGTTCTGCAATATCTCTTCCAGTTTCAGCGCATCCGTCGTGAGCGAGCGCAGATTCGGCGGCACGTCCCATACAAATCGGACGCGGCTATTGTGATCGAGCTGATCGGCGTAGTTCTGCACGTGGACGATCACTTCGCTCACCTCGAAGGTGGAAGGATCGAGCGACATTTTCGTCGCGTCGATCTTGGTCAGCGTCAGCACGTCGCTGATGAGCTTCAGCAGCACCCTGGAATAGCGCAGGATCTTATCCAGTGAATCCCGCTGCTTGTCCGTCAGCTCGCCGAACAGGCCGTCCCGGCACAGATCGGCGTTGCCGATAATGACGTTGAGCGGCGTGCGCAGCTCGTGCGACATGGACGCGAGAAAGTCGGCCTTGGCCCGGTTGGCCTCCTGTAACTGGCGGTTGGCGTTGGCCAGTTCCAAAGATTTCATGCGGGTCTCGTTGAAGAGTTTGGCGTTCTCGACCGCGACGCCGATCTGGCCCGCCATCGAGCTGATCAACTGAATTTCGCCCGGCGTCAGCCGGCGCGCCGCCCGGCCGTTGCACAGAATCGCTCCCACCGAGCCGCGCTTGGTTTTTATCGGGAACACCGCCAGGAACCGGAAACCGGTCGTCTGCGTGTTCTTCGTGGTGCTCAACTCGCGATAGCGCGGGTCGCTCACGAGATCTTCGAAAATTATCGGCTCGCCCGTCTCCGCGGCCTTGCCGACGATCGATTCTCCAACCCGGAATACTCTCACCCGGTCCACGTCCGCGCGGCCGGGCGGGTAATGCGCCCGAAGGTGCAGCTCGTTGGTCTCTTGGCGCAGGACAAAGATCCGCGTCGTGTCGAAGTGAAAGATGTCGGTGATCTTTTCGATCACCGCCTGAAGGAGGGTGTCGAGGTCGAGCGAGTGGCTCGCCGTGACGGTCACGTCGTAGAGCGCCGAAACCTCTCTCGCCCGCCGCACCGCCTGCTCGAAGAGGCTCGCGTTTTCCATCGCGACCGAGATCTGATTGGCCATGGAAGTCAGCAGAGCTACATCTTTAGGCAATATTCGACTCGCGTTACGGCCGAGGAAGTTGATGACGCCGAGCGTCTGGGTTTTGCTCTTCAGCGGCAAACTAACGTAGCTGCGAAATCCCTCCTGTCGCGCCAGGCTGCGAGACGCTTGCGCCAGATAAGCGGGGTCAGACTGAATGTCTTCAAAGATCGCAGGCTCCCCTGTCGCGGCCACGGCCCCGGTGATGCCGACGCCGAGGCGATCCGTCGCCGTCTGAGCGGCAAACTCCTCGCTGATGCCGTGATGCATCCTCAATCTAAGCTCTTTGCCGTCAGGGTCTAAGAGGTAGACCCGGGTGCCGTCAAACCCGGTGATTTCCAAAACCTTGCGAAAGACTTCCCGCAAGACCACGTCCGGATCCAGTGACTGGTTCACCGCGGCCGTGACGTCGTAGAGCGCCGAGAGCTCCTTGGCTCTCGTAACCGTTTCCTCGAAGAGGTTCGCCTTCTCCGTCGCCACGCCGATCTGGTCGGCCATCGAGGCGAGGAGTTGGATGGCGTCGGCGCTCAGGCGTCTTGGCTGCTTGGCGATGCAGATAACGACGCCGACGATTTTCAGCTTGGTTCTCACGGGAAAGACCGCAAAGAAGCTATAACCGCTTTCTTTAGCCGCTCTGCTGCTGCTCAATGCCTGGTAGGCGGGGTCGGTCAGGACGTCTTCAAAAACAGCCGACTCCCCGGTTTCCGCCACCTTCCCAATGATCCCCTGCCCCCGGCGAAAACGTGTCGCCCTGGCAAACAACTTCGGATCGGTCTCGAACGAAGCCCGCAGGCTGAGTTCTTCCATAGACTTGTCGAACAAGAATATCCGGGTCGCGTCAAACTGAAAAATCCCGGTGATCTTCTTGATCACCTCTTCCAGCACCGGGTCGAGATCTAAGGACTGGTTGACCGAGTTCGTGATGTCGTAAAGCGCCGCGAGGTGGCGGGTGCGCTGCTCGACTCGATTTTCCAGCGTGGCGTAGGAATTCCCCAGCTCCGCGGCCATGCTGTTGAACTCCTGCGCCAATTCCTCGATCTCATCTCCGGTGCGGATCGCCACTCGATGGTCGAGATTTCCCTGGCCGATCACCTGCGCCCCGCGATGAAGCTCGCGGATCGGCTCCGTGATGCGGTTGCCGGCCCATACGATCACCACCGATCCGATCGCCAGCCCGATAACCAGCAGCGCCAGCGCGTAGCGCTCCATCCGGTTAAGGTCGGCGAGCGCTACGTCGGCCGGCTCCGAGATCACGACGGCCCACCCTAGCGCCCCCACCGGCGCATACGTGCTGAGCACGCGCCGTCCCATAATGCCGGCCCCCTCCGCCGCGGGAGCAACGTCTCGCGTTCCGGGGTTGCGGAGAAACTCGCGCACCTTGAAGTGGTCGGTCAGGTTGGTCCGCTTGAGCACCAGGGAAGGGTCCCGATGGGCGATAAGATTTCCCTGGTCGTCCACCAGATAGGCGGAGCCGGCTCCGGAGAAGGCCACCGCGCCGATGATTTGCCAAAGAAAGGTTAGATTGACCTCGGCGATGATGACACCTTCCGTGCGCCTGGGGCCGATATTAATCGGCACGGCCATGGTGACGTACGGTTCCGCTTTGTCCGTGGTGTAGACGGGGCTGATGTACGGGCTGCCGCCGATCGGGCGTGTAAAGACATCCTCCTCGCTCCGGTCCGCTAACTCGGTGGGAAGATAGACCCGCCGTTCGGAGACCTTGGTTGTCTCCATCCCGCTCTCGTTCAGCACCGCCAATTCGGTGAAAGCCCGGTCATTCTTCAGCAGCAACAAAGCGAGCAGCCTTTGGTCGTCGCTGCCGAACCGATGGACGCTCAGGGAGACGGCCAGGTCGAACAGCCGCTCCTTTTTCCGCTCGATGATCGCGCTTATTTCATTGGCGACTCTCAAAGCGACCTCGACTTGCAGTCGAGCGGCGGCTTTCCTGATCTGGCTCCGCGTGTAGAATGTGCCCGCGATCGTGTTCCCGAGAAGGGCGATGCCCAGGAACAAAAGTCCGATCCAAAGGAGGCGGCGGCGGATCCCCCCCTTGCGCCACGTCAATAGCTCTCTTGCGCCCTTCCAGTCCATATCGCGCCCGTTCGTCCGTTAGGTTACTCAATAACCTCATCCGCGCGCAAGAGAATTTCTTTGGGGACTTTCAGGCCGATCGCTTTCGCGGTCTTTAGGTTGATCACCAGGTTCAGCCTGGAAGGCTGCTCGATCGGGAGGTCGGCTGGTTTGGCGCCTTTGAGGACCTTGTTCGCCATTATCGCGCCTTGTTGACCCAGCTCGAAGTAGTCTGCGGTATAGGTCGCTAACGCACCTTTCTTTATGGTGTCAATGTTGGTACCAATAAGCGGCAGCTTTTCCTTAATAGCCTGCCGGGCAATCTCTTCAATAGCGGCAGTGACCAGGACATCGGGAGGTGTGAAGACGGCTTCGCCTAGCTTGCGGGTAATCAAAGCCGATATTTTGCTTTTGATCTCCTCATGGCCAGCCGCATGGACTTCAGTTAGATCGACGCCAAGTTTTTTCCCGGCCTCCCATATGAGACGATGACTTATCTCATAGTTGGTCCCCGAAGGGACTTCTAACACAATGACCCGCTTGATCCCGGGAACGAACTCCTTCAGAAGTTCCATTCGTTTCTCGATGAGATCGAGGGAGGAGTTGGAGATCCCCGTTAGGTTATTGCCTGAGCTGGCATAACTCTTCACAAACCTTAGCGGATCGCTGGCGCTGACAAATATCACGGGAAGATTGGTTCCCTCGGTTAACTTGGCGACCGGAATGGTAACCGACGTCGATGAGGTTACGATAAGATCCGGCTTGTCTTGGGCCAATTTCTGGGCCAGCTTGTTAAGAGTATCCTGATGTCCCTTGGCGTTATGAAAATCATAGTTGACATTTCTTCGCTCCACGTAGCCTAGTTCTGTCATCTTCTTTTTGAACCCCTCAAAGGCGGGCACAAACAGATCAGAAGCTACCAAGGCACTGATACGGTAGACCTTCTGGGCGTCGGATACCGGTGGGAAACATAGAGCCAGCACACCCATGAGGGCGAGGGCGCATCGACGCGGTGTCATTGCTTCCGGCGCTCCTCTCTACTCGATCACTTCGTCCGCGCGCAGGAGTATCTCTTTGGGGACCTTTAGGCCGATCGCCTTAGCCGTCTTCAGATTGATCACCAGGTTCAGCTTTTCGGGAAACTCGACGGGCAGGTCGGCCGGCTTGATGCCTTTGAAAATTTTGTCCACCAGCGCGGCGCCCTGCCTTCCCAGGCTGACATAGTCCGCCGCATACGTGGCCAGACATCCCTTGCTTACGTTCGCGGCCAATGAAGTGATGACCGGCAGCCGCTCTTTGATCGACTGCTGGACAACAAGTTCGATGGCCTCGGTGACCAACGAGTCCGGCGGGGTAAAGATAGAGTCCGCAACCTGGCGGGTGACGGTCGGCACGGCGCGCGCTATCTCCTCCAGACTGGTCGTCTTGATCTCACGGACCGAGTACCCCAGCTTCCTGGCCGCTTCGCCGACTTCGGTCACTATCGATTGATAGTTGACCCCCGCAGGGTTGTTGAACACGGCGATGCGCTTGACCCACGGCGCCAGCTCTCTCAGCAGCTCGAATCTCTTGCCGGTGATCTCCATCGAAGCCGAGCTGATGCCCGCCAGATTGCTGCCGGAGCTGGCGAAGCTCTTGACCAGGATCTGCGCGTTGCCCGAGCTGAGAAAAACCACGGGGATATTCGTGTCTGCCGTAGCCTTCGCCGCCGCCACGGTGGCCGTTGTCGAGGTGGTTACGATGAGATCCACCTTGTCCTGCGCCAGCTGGTGCGCGAGCTTGAGCAAGATTTCATCGCTCCCTTTGGCGTTGCGAAAATCGTAGCGGACGTTGCGCCCCTCGACGTATCCCAGCTCCGCCATGCGGCTCTTAAATCCGTCGAACGACCTGGCAAACTGCTCTCCGGTATTCAACGAGCCGACGCGGTAGACCCTTTGAGCTTGAGCGTGTGAAGGGCCGACGGAAACTAAGATGGGGAGGAAAACAAAAATCCAGGCATGTTTCATCAGAGCGTTTTCTTGGCGTCGGCCAGCCCCACTTCCAACAAGCCGGCCTGCCCACCGGAAAGCATCCGCACGATTTCATCCCGGCTGAAGCGCCAACCTCCGCCAAACTTCCTTCCCGGCACCAACCCCTTACGGGCAAGCTTATACACCGTCCTCAGGTGAACCTGCAACATGTCCGCTACCTGCGAAGCAGTCAATATTTGTTCCATTTTTGCGTACCTCCTGGGTTTGCTTGGGTTGTCTAGGATACACCAAAAATGCAGGATTTATGCCAGCTGCCTCACGATAGAGGTAAAATAAAAAAGTCCTGTGTTTACAGAGGGTTTGCTTGGCTCGAAGGGAGAGAAATGGAGCTATGGGCGTGACAAAAAGTGACTAAACCGACGGGTATCTACAAATTTTGTCACGCGTGGGATGGTAAATCGGCCGGATAAATTTCAACCGCCGGCGAACAAGGCCTGCCCGGCTTGGCGCAGCATCGGGAGTCCCCGCACCTCCTGATCGAACAGGGGGAGGATCGCCCGCACCGAACCGTCGAACTTTTCCCAGATCGTTTTCATGTGCTCGTCCTGCATCTGTACCCGGTTGAGCACGAACTCAGGCGTGCCATCGCCGAGCGCCTGCTTGTCGAGCACCATATTGACGACCACCCCCCCGACGGGAATGCCGAAGTCGTGAAACCAGCCGATAAAGCGGGTGATCACGGCGATGGGCAGGGCCTCGGGCAGGGTCACGAAAAAAAACGCCGTCTTCCCGGCGTCGGTCAGCCGCTCGCGCGCCTGGCCCATGCGCTGCCTGAACTGGAGGAGATAGCCGAGCAGCGGGTCTTCTTCTTTCTTCTTGGTAAAGGAAAGCATCTCTCGCAGCGTGCGCGCCTCTTCGCGCGATTTGAGCATCTTGTCCACCCACAGCGAATAGATCTTCGACATCCCAAGCAGGCGGCGGGCATTGGCCGTAGGCGCGGTATCGAAGACGTAAACGTCGTATTCGTCCTTCAACATGAGGTCCACCATGTTCTCGAACATGGCGGACTCTTCAAAGGCCGGGTTCATCGTCGCGGACTCGACAAAGTCGTCCGCCTTGGTGCTGATGTCGGCGAACTTGAGAAACCACTGGATCTTTTCTCGAATTTCTTTCTTGGATCGCTCGATCGTCTCGCGCGTGTCGATCTCATACGCCCAGAGATTCTCCGCCTGTTGGACGGGCGTCGGCGCGCCGAAGACCGATTGCTCCAAGAGGCCCGAGAGGCTGTGCACGGGATTGGTCGATGCCAGCAGCGTCCGCTTGCCGCGGCCGGCCAGCCAGAGCGCCGTGGCGCCAGCCATCGCCGTCTTGCCGACGCCGCCCTTGCCGCCGAAAAAAACATACTTCAGCTCCGGGTGCTCCTCGATATATTGGCTCATCGATGTAGTGATGTTGCTCATCTTCTAACTCGTTCAAAATTGTTCAAGAGATTCAACATGGTTCAAGGTTGTTCAACGGATTCAAACTACTTTGAACTATTTTGAACCACTTTGAACTATCTTGAACTCTACGTGAATAGCCTCTCGGCTAGCCGTTCAATCATCGGCAGTCCGGTCACGTCGCGCTCCATCTCCGGCACGTAGGCGAGAACGTTTTCCCCAAGCGTGGCGCGGATGTCCTGGAGATATTTCTGCTGCATGGCGAGGCGGTTCTTCAAATATTGCGGAACCTTTTCGCCGCCCAGCTCCGGCGGCAGCACGCGGTTCACCACGTAACCGGAGATCGGCACGTCGAAACGCGCGAACAGCTCCGCCGCCTTGCGGGTGTCGAGAATGATCATCTCCTCCGGCACGAGCACGAAGAAAAACGCCGCCCGCCTTTTGTCGGTCAGAATTTGCGAGGAGGCGTTGATCCGGTGCTTGATGTACTTAAGCTCTTCGAGAATCTTGTCCTCTTCCACGGTCGCCTGGCGGCGCATCGTGGCCGCGACCCGATCGTACTGGCGCATCTCTTCGCGCAACCCGGTAATCTTGTTGATCCACTCATCGTAGACCTTCGCCATCGAGAGATAGTAGAGCGCGTGGCCCAGCGGGACGAGATCATAAATGTAGTAGTCGTAGTCGCCCTGAACAATGATGTCCACGACCGCGTCGAAGATCGCGCTCTCCTCCATCGCCGGCTCGGCCGAGGCCGCCGCGATGTAGCTGTCGATCTCTTCCGGCACCCGGTCGAAACCGTACATGTCGAGAATCTTCTTGCGGATCTCGTCCTGATAGTCGCGGATGCGGCGGTCGGCGTCGACCTCCTGCGCCCAGAGGTTCTCCATGATCGGGACCGGTCCTTTGCCGAAGATATCGCGCTGAAAGATGTCGGAAAGGCTGGCCTGCGGATCGACGGAAAAAAGCAGCACCCGCTTGCCGTGGCTCGCCAGCCAGAAGGCGCTCGTAGCGGATAGCGTTGTCTTGCCAAGCCCGCCCTTCCCGCCGAACATGATGTAGCGGCGCTCCGGATGGCTTTCGAATACCTGTTTCAGTGACATTTTCGCTGAAAGCAATTCAAAGTGCAAAATGAAAAGCGCAAAATGAAAACTTCAAGATGACGGAAAACGCTTTCTTACTTTTGATTTTTGCACTTTACCATTCGACAGGCTCATGGTGGTGAGCTAGGTCGAACCACAATTTTCATTTTGCATTGAGCCGAGCAGACTTATCCCAGGACATCCGTCACATCGCGTTCCCGCAACATGCGCCGCTTCCACGAGCTGATCTGCGGCGTGACGTAAGGGAGCAGACGCAACGAATAGTACGGCGGGAGGATCGGAATGCCGAGCAAATCCCCCATCGTGATGAGAATAAACAGATGCTCCATACTGGCGCGCGTGCGCACCGCATGGCGCGTCATCTCGTGCGAGGACATACCGTAGACGATATCCTTGAGCGCCCCCAGGAACCCTTTTTTCGGTTTCGTTTCCTCTGCCATCCAACCTCCTGATAAACCGTCATGTATGGGTAGGGGCGACCGGCCGGTCGCCCCTACGGATGCCTTCCGCCCTACACCCCGTGTAGCTCAAATTCCTCCCGTTCCCAAATCTCCTTCTGGCTCGCCATCTCCCGCTTCCACCTGGCGATGTCGGGCATGAAGTGTGGGATCAAGCGCAGCGCCGAGATCGGCGGTAAAATCGGCACGCCGACGAGCTGGCCCATCGTCGCCAGCATGAAAAGCGTCTCGGCCTGGCGCCGCATCTCCAGCGCATGGCGCGCGAATTCGTATCCCGTCGCGCCGTACAGCACCTGGCTGAGCGTTCTCAGCGCGCTATTGACCCGCTCCTTCCAACCAGGATGAGTATCTACGCTTCCCATCTTGCGTCTTGCATCTTTTACTTCCGCGCCGTCGCCGCGCGCGCGGCTGCCGCAGGCTGCCCTAGGTATTTAAGAAATGCCCGCCAGCCGTCGAAACCGATGAAGAGGGCCGCCACCACGAGGAGAACCGCTACCAGGACCATCAGCCCGGAGCCCACCGCCGGCAACAGCCGGCCTGCGTCCAAATTCGGCACGTAGACGTTAAAGTAAAGATTGTAGGCCGTAACGAGGATCGATCCCACGGTCGTGACGTACATAAAAATCATCGGCAGACCCGCGTAAAGCCAGTCCTTCCCGACCGAGGCGAGCCAGATCGTGACGAGCAGCAGTGAAAGCGCCGCCATCAGCTGATTGGCGGCGCCGAAGAGCTGCCAGAGATAAATCCAGGTGCCGGTCAGGACCAGCAGAATCGCCAAGGCGACGGAAATGAACGACGCCACGTGCTGGTTGCGCAGCGGCGGGATCGCCTCCCCCAGCCATTCCGTCAGCGTCACGCGCATGACACGAAAAATCAACTGCGTGACGACCAACACGATCACGATGAAAGTCGCAAAAGCGAGCGAGACCGCGTATTCGAGGGGCAAACCCCAGACGCTGATAAACCCTCCCAGTCCATTCGCAAACGCGGCCACGGGCGGGCCCTTGGCGCCGACGGTAACGGCGAGCAGCGCCAGCAGGCCCAACAGAAATTCGGCGAACATCGCCCCCGCGCCGACCGGCAGCATGTCGGCCTCGCTTTCAATTTGTCGCGCTGTTCCGACACTGCCGAACAGCGAGTGCCAGCCGGAGATGGCGCCGCACGCAATCGTGACAAACAGCATCGGCCAAAGCGGCATGATGCCGGAGGGACCGAGCTGCGGATTCCAGCCTTTGAATGCGGGGATTTGAAACTGCGCCACCTCCGGTTTGATGAAGGTCCCCAGCGACGCGCCGAGCAGTCCCAGAATCATCGCCACGGCCGTAATCCAGAAGCCGACGTAAACCACCGGTTGCGCCATGCGCCAAATCGGCAGCACCGATCCGGCATAGCAAAAGATGCAGATCGCGATAGCCCAAAAGAGCAGACTCGGCATGATCTTCGCTTCCGCGCCCTTGAAACCGGCGAGCGTCGGATCGAAGTAGGTCACGATCGCCGATCCCCCGGTCAGAGAGTTGAAGAATTCGTTGAGCCCCTTGAACAGCCCCTCCGTCAGAGGACCGGCAAGGACCGCGGCAAAGGCTATCCCCACCGTCAGCGCCGTGGCCGGCAACAGGCCCACGCCCCAACGATAGAGCATCTGTCCCAGGAGCAGCCCCATCGCGACCAATAAGATCATTCCGAGATGCGTCTTAGGCTGGGAGTCCATCACCTGCGCCATGATTCCGACGAACGCGCCGGCGATGAGCAGCAGGTAAAAAAAGATAAAGATAAACAGGATGGTGCGCGTGCGCGGCGAGATCAGACGGTGCGCCACCGCCGAGAGGCTGCTACCTTCGTTGCGCACGGAAAGAACGATCGCGCTGTAATCGCTGGCCCAACCCATGAACGCAACGCCGAGCACCAGCCAGATCATCGCCGGCAGCCAGCCCCACAGGTTCGCCGCCACGATCGCGCCGACGATCGGGCCTGCCGCCGCGATCGACTTGAAGTGATAGCCGAACAGAATATTGCGGTTGGTCGGCATGAAGTCCACGCCGTCCATGTAGAGCGTCGCGGGAGTCGCCCGTTTGGGGTCCGATTGAATGACGTTACGGTCGATCCGGCGCGCGTAGCGCGTATAGGCCAGGTAAACCGTGGCCGCGCCCATGATCACGGCGATCAAGGCATTCATGAGTTGGCTCCTTGTTGAGGCTCCGAGACCGCGGAATTTGGGAATTTGCACGCATCATATACTTTCGCCCAAGTCGCGGCAAGGCTTTTTCCCCTGCGCAGACGCATGAAGGAGAAGGAGTACTGGAGTGGGTCAAACGCGGAAGACGAACGTGACCGGCATCGCCGCCCGCCTGGGAATCTCTCTCCGGGCCGACGCGATACGTCGGTATTGCGCTGCTCCTAAAAGATAAGAGCAGCCAGGAGGTACGATTGGCACTCTTCGTCCCACGCGTCGGCCCTCCGAGAGACCCCCAGGCGGGCTATCGCGACGACAACTTTTTCGAAAGGCTTCGTTATTTCTTCGCTTCGACCCGCCAGAGGTAGAGCGTGTGCCCCCAGGTCGAATTGTCTTTTAGCTCCACTGTTTTAAGCGGCTTCCAGTCGCCCATGTCGAAGTCGTGGGAAACGACGCGCGAGCCGGGCTTCATCTGGCTCCAGATGTTCGGGCGCAGCATCAAATTCACTTCGGGGAGAAGATACATGGTCAGCACGCTGGCGGGCGACAGGTCGACGGTTCTGATATCCTGCTGGCGGATCTCCACCAGATGGCCGACACCGGCCTTGCGGATGTTTTCGTGCGATTCTCGAATGCGCTCCGGGTCGATCTCGAAGCCGATCGCTTTGACGCCGTATTTCTTGGCCGCCGTGACGACGATTCTCCCGTCGCCGGAGCCGAGGTCATACACCACGTCGCCTTTCTTGACCTGGGCCAGCTCCAGCATCCTGTCCACCACCTCCTGGGGCGTAGGGACGTAGGGAACGATCTTCTTCGACTCGACGTCGTCCTGGGACTGAGCGGCGGCGCGGGTCGCCAGCCATCCCGGCATCGAAACCAGCCCGCTGCTCATGCCGACAAACGCGAACAACCCAAGCCACAGAAATCTCTTTCTCATCGTGGTTGCCTCCTTCGAACTGAAATCGCGGCCAAGCTATCCAATGGCGCCGGTAGTGTCAAGGGAGCGCGGAACAATCCGTTGCCACGGCATGGTGTAGCGGGCGACTACTCGGTCGGGACGAGTCATGGTCGTCGAGACATTTCCTCTATGAGATGCCGGTATCGTTCTCTGATCACGTGGCGGCGGAGCTTGAGCGTGGGCGTCAACTCTCCCTTTTCCACGGTAAACTCGCGGGGCACGATGCGGAAGCGTCTGACCGCTTCGAATGCGGCAAGCTCCCGGTTGGCGCGACGGATGCTCTCCTGGATGAGCGCGTTGATCCGGGGATGCGACACTGCGTCCGTCGCGGCGACCAACTCGATACCCTCGCGCGCGGCCCATTCGGCGACCCGTTCCTGGTTGAGCGTAACCAGGGCCATCAGATGCCGCTGCCCGTCGCCGATCACCATCGCCTGAAGGATCAGCGGGTCGGCCTTGAGCACGCTCTCGATCGCCTGCGGGGGGACGTTTTTCCCGCCCGAGGTGACGATGATATCTTTCTTGCGGTCGGTGATGCGGAGAAAGCCGTCGTCGTCGATCTCGCCGATATCCCCGGTGTGAAGCCAGCCTTCCGCGCTGAGAATTTCCCGCGTGGCCGCCGGATCGCGATAGTACTCCTTTAAGACGTTCGGCCCGCGCAGCAGCACCTCTCCGTCCTGGGCGATCCGGCACTCAACTCCGGGAAGCGGCGGGCCTACGGTGCCGCGCTTGTGCCGTTCGACCCGGTTCACATGAGACACGGTGGCGCACTCGGTCAGCCCGTAGCCCTCCAGAACCAGAATCCCGAGCCCGTGAAAAAAACCGGCGATCTCGGGCGACAGGGCCGCCCCGCCGGAGATCGCCAGGCGCAATCGCCCTCCGAAAGCCCGCCGTATGCGGCCAAACACCAATCGTTCCGCCACCCGATACGCGACGCGCAGCGTCAGGGGAAGCGGCTCTTTGCGGTCCAGGCGGCCCAGCCGTCTCGCCGCGACAAACTGCGCCCAGCGAAAGAGAGCACGGAGCGGAGCGGACGCCGCCTCCGCGCGCAACAGAATTCGCCGGTAGGCATTCTCGTAAACTCTCGGGACGGAAAAAAGCAGCGTGGGCCGAACGGCGAGCAGATCTCTGGCAACCGTCTCCAACGAGCGGGCGAAGCAGCAGGTAAAACCCTCCGCTACGACCAGGAAGTGCTCCAAACGGCCGAAGGAATGGGCCAGCGGAAGAAATTGGAGCACGACGTCCCCAGCGCCGCAAGGGATCGCCGCTTCGACGGATTGCAGCATGAATAGATAGTGGCCGTGGGTCGTGAGGACCCCCTTGGACTCGCCGGTCGTTCCCGAGGTGTAAATGATCGTGAGATCGTCCTCGGGGCGCAGCGACCGTGCCGTTTGCTCGAAAATCCCATTGTGCTCCCGGTCGTATTCCCGCCCCATCCGCTGAAGCTCGTTCAGGGAGATCACGGAGATTCCCGCGGGGAGGCCGACAAGCGGCGCCGCGCTATCGATCAGAACAATCGTGCGGACCGCGTCAAGAGAAGGTTGAGACCAATCGAGTTTTTTGAGCCGCTCCGGCGAGTCGACACACAGGACCGTCGCCCCGGAATGCGCAAGGATATAGGCGACCTGAGAGGCGGTGCTGGAGGGATAGAGTGGAACGGTCAGCGCGCCGGCGCAGATATCCGCCCAGTCGATCAGGCTCCACTCGACGCGATTCGCCGCCGCGATCGCAACCCGGTCGCCGCGCCGCACGCCCAGCGCGAGCAGGCCCAGCGCGATCTCGCGGACCCGCGCAAGCGACTTCTGCCAGCTCAGCTCCTCCCACCGCCCCTCGACGGCGAACCGGTAAAGAGTCCTGCTTCCGTAGCGCTTTGCCTGGGAAAGGAACATCTCGGCGAGACTTCGATAGGTCATGCAAACTTATTATTAACCCAGCTCCGATGTCGAATAAAGAGCTTTGTTGAAACGGCCGGCTGTTTCTGCCATTAGTGGGCCGTGAAATTGATCGGCTTGACCGGAGGCATCGCGTCCGGAAAGACGACGGTCGCGGCCATGTTGCGGGAGTTGGGAGCGAGCATCATCAACGCGGACGAGCTGGCGCGCGAGATCGTGCGGCCGGGGCAGGACGCCTGGAAAGAGATCGTCGCGGCGTTCGGAGAGGCGGTGTTGCGCGACGACCGGACGATCGACCGGCAGAAGCTGCGGAATCTCGCCTTTAAGAACGACCTCTTGCGCAAGCGGCTGGAGTCGATTACCCATCCGCGCATCCGCGCGCTGGCTAAAGTCAAAGCGGCGCAATTCGCCGCTCAAGGGGCGGAGGTCGTCGTCTACGAAGCGCCGCTGTTCTTCGAGGCCAACGCGCAGGTCTGGATTCGACCGGTGATTTTGGTCGCCTGCGACGTGGCGGTGCAGCGCCAAAGGCTGCGCGATCGGGACAACCTGACGACGCACGAGATCGACCGCCACCTGGCGGCCCAGATGCCGGCCGGGGAAAAGCGCAAGCTCGCCGATTTTGTCATCGAGAACAATGGCGACTTAGACGACCTCCGACGGCGAGTGAAAGACGTGTGGGACAAGATAGCAGGCAGCCAGCAGTGAGCAGCCCTTCTGCCTACTTCAGCCGGAGGCTGATCCGCCTCTGGCGGAGCCTACTGCCTGCCCTGAGCTTTGTCGAAGGGCCTTCCGCCGTTACTTCACCCGTTCCAGATACGCCCCTTCCACCGGGTCCACGCGGACTTTGTCGCCTATCTGAACGAAGGGCGGGACCTGAATCGTCGCGCCGGTTTCCAGTTTGGCCGGTTTGTACGACGCGCTGGCCGTGGCCCCCTTGCGCGACGGCTCGGTGTCCACCACCTCAAGATCGACGGTCGACGGCGGGCTGATCCCCACGGGCCGCCCATCGAATAGCTCGATCTCCACGACGTGATCGGGCAGCAGATAGTTCAAAATCTCGCCGATCTCCTCGGCCGGCAGAGAGATCTGCTCGTAGTTTTTGGTATCCATGAAGGTGTACATGTCCCCTTCGTGATAAAGATACTGCATCGCGCGCGTCTCCAGGCTCGCCCGCTCGAGCCGGTCTTCGGAGCGGAACTTTTTTTCCGTGCCGACTCCGGTCTTGAGATTCTTCATCTTGGTCTGCATGAAGCCGCGCTTGTTGCCCGGCGTCAGGTGATGAATGGTGCTGACCCGATAGAGATCCCCCTCGTAAAGGATGATCATTCCCGGTCTCAGTTGCGTCGCTTGAATCAACATTTGCTACGTTTCTCCTCCAGTCAAAGTTATTCCGTCTAGTTGCACGGACCGTTACGCGTACAGACCGCGCCAAAGCATAGCTCGCGCGACGCGACTGATTCCCAGCATCAGCGCCGCCATGCGCATATCCACTTTTTCTTTTCGGCTCAGCCCCAGCACCTCGTGAAACGCGCGGGTCAAAATCGCCCTGAGCTTGTTGTTGACATCCTCCTCGGTCCAGAAAAAGTTCTGCAAGTCCTGCACCCACTCGAAATACGAAACGATGACGCCGCCGGCGTTGGCTAGAATATCGGGGATGACAAAGACCTCTTTTTGCCTCAGTATCGCATCGGCCTCCGGTGTGGTCGGCCCGTTGGCGCCCTCGGCCATGATCCGGCATTGTGTCCTGCCGGCGTTCTCGCCGGTGATCTGCATCTCGTTGGCCGCCGGAATCAGGATATCGCATGGCAGCTCCAACAGCGATTGGCCCGCTATCTTGTCCGCGTTGGGAAAACCCTCCAACTCTCCGTTCTTTTCCTTGTAGGCAATCACCTCATCCAAAGCCAGCCCGTTGTCCCGGCATAGCGCGGCGGAGCTGTCGCTTACGGCCGCGATCTTGACGCCCAGGCGGGCCAGTTCCTGGGCCGCGATCAAGCCCACATTGCCGAAGCCCTGCACGACGGCGGTGGATTTCTCCAAAGCCAAGCCCAGATGTTTCGCCGCTTCGACGATCGTGTACACGACGCCTCTACCAGTCGCTTCGCGCCGGCCCAGCGTGCCGCCGATGGCGACCGGCTTTCCCGTCACCACGCCGGGCACGGCGAAGCCGCGGTGCTGGCTGTACGTGTCCATGATCCACGCCATCACCTGCTCGTTGGTGCCCATGTCGGGCGCGGGGACATCGACGTCGGGTCCGATGAAATTCAAAATCTCCGCCGTGTACCTTCGCGTCATGTCTTGAAGCTCTCGGCGGGAGAGTTTTTTCGGATCGCAGGCGATGCCGCCCTTTCCTCCCCCCAGCGGCAGGCCGGCGAGAGAGCACTTCCAGGTCATCCACATCGCCAGGGCCGAGACCTCTCCCAGGTTGACATCGGGATGGTAACGAATGCCCCCTTTGAAAGGCCCCAGCACGTCGTTGTGCTGGACGCGGTAGCCGGTGAAGACGTGAACGCTGCCGTCATCCATGCGCGCCGGCACGCTCACGATCAACGCGCGGTCGGGTCTTTTCAGCCGCGCGGCCACGTTCTTATCGAGATCGAGTCTCTCCGCGGCGGCTTCGAACTGTTTCACCGCCATCTCGCTCGCCGGGCTGCGCCACTCAACCGTCGCCATAAAACCTCCTAACCTAACCCTGCCCCATTTTCGATTTTAGATTGCCGATTTTCGATTAGGCTTTTTAATCCAAAATCTAAAATCGAAAATCTAAAATTCCTCCGTCATCCCGGCGGCCACGAAAAAGCCCGCCCGCCGAGAAGATGAAAATGGAGATGAAAGACGCTCTGCCCCGCGCCCGCCCCGCAATTGACCGCGACGCGGAAACCGCTCTTGGCGATCCCATGCTCCTCGGCCAATCGATTGGCGACGCCGAACACCTCCCCGATCAGCTTGTGATCTTCGACCGTCGCGTCGAGGAGCGTGGCGATATGCTTGCGCGGGACGATCAGGATATGGACCGGCGCTTTGGGACTGACGTCTTTGAAGGCAACGACGTTGTCGTTTCGATACACGATGTCGCCCTTAATCTTGCCTTCGATAATCCCGCAGAACAGACAGTCGTCCAATTTTGGGCCTCCTTCCCGTCTATCTTCTATCCTCCATCTTCCATCCTCGATTCTTTATCCGCCATCCTCCGCCTCCGGCGGACAGAAGGCGCGCACCTCGCCGCCGGCGATCTCCAGCGGGACGCTCTGCAAAAACGCGCCGAAACAGGGGCCCCAAACGCACTCTCCGGTTGTCGGCTCGTAGGTCGCGCCGTGATTAGCGCAGATGAGATAACGCCCGTCTTCGGTAAAAAACTCGTTGTCCACCCAGTCCAGCGACAGCGCGATGTGCCGGCAGCGATTGACGTAAGCTCGCAATCGCCCCTCGTAATTGACTAACAGAGCCTCCACCGTATTTCCATTGCATTTGAGCAGAAACTTTTTCGTCCTCCCGGGCGGAAGCTCATCGGCGCGCGCGACCAGTTTGCCCCGCCGGCGCCGTTTTTTGGCGGCCTTTTTAGCGCTCATCCATCACTCTGCTAAATGCGAGAGATCGCCCGACGGGCAGCCGACGATCACCTCGCCGCGATCCACGCGGACCGGCAGCGCGTAGAGCGACAACCCCTTGCAGGGTCCTTCGACGCAAAGCCCGGAGCCGGGCTCGTAGAGCGCTCCGTGTGTCAGGCAGACCAGATGGCGGCCGTCCTCGGTGAAAAACTGGTAGCGGACAAAATCGAGCGGCGTCTCCATGTGGCGGCAGCGATTGACGTAGGCCTGAAAGCTCCCCTGGTAATTGACGAGAAAGGCGTCCAGGCGGTATTTTTGGCAAATCAACCGGAATTTTTTCACCGAGCCCGGCGCCAGCTCCCCCACCCGCGCGATCACCCTTCCTCCCGTCCGGCTCTCCCGCTCCATCCGCGCCTTATCCCGCAGGAAGATAATCCTGCGGATAGCGAGCGCGACAAGGTAGACGGCAAGAAAAAACAGCGAAAAATAAATGGTCAACCGCATAACCGACTAACCTGGAAGAAGATCGAAGAGAGAGAACCGGCGAACTTACTTCGTCTCTTTCTCAATAGATTTGCGGATCTGCTTTACGTTCTCCGCGCTCTGGCTTCCCTTGAGCCCCATCACCTGCATCAGCTCGCTGGTCATCTCCGCCGTCACCTGGTCCTGAATGCTGCCCTTGCCGTCCGGATCGGCCTTGAGGAAGACCAGTATCTTTTCCTTCGCCACGCCGGCCTCAGCCAGGCCGTCCAGGAACTCCCCGTACCCGACGCGCCCGCGCAGCTCCTCCACGCGCGCGAGCAGCTTTTTGCAATCGCCGCACGCGCTCGCCCAGAAGCCGCTCCGCTCGCCGCAGTAAACACAACGCCCTCGGGTCATCGCGGCGGCTCCGGTTCGAGCTTCCCGGCCAGCGCCTTCGTCAGCATCGCGTGCAGGCTCCGAGCCAGAGGCGGATTGGCGGCGACCATGCCGCGGCAGAAAGTATCCCGCCGGTTGAACGTCAATCTCTCCCCTTCGCCGTCGATCACGATGCCGCCCGCCTGTTCGACGATCGCCACGCCGGCGCACACGTCCCATTCGCGCAGCGAGCGAAACGTCAGCGTGCCGTTCCCCTCTCCGCCGGCGACCAGGGCGAGACGGAAGGCGATGCTGCCGATCGGCTGGACGCGGCACAGATCGGCAAACGGCTGAAATCTCTTGCGCGGCTCGGAGCGGCTCACCAGGAGCGCCGCCCCTGCCACCTCCGCGCGTTGAGATACGCGGATCGGCTGCCCGTTCAGCGTGGCCCCGAGACCGGCCGCGGCCTTGTAGAACTTCTCCTGCGCGGGATTATAAACCACGCCGAGCACGGGCCGGCTGTCGATCGCCAGACCGATCGACACGGCGAACTGCGGAATCCCTTCGATGAACTCCTTGGTCCCGTCGATCGGATCGATCACCCAGACGCGCGAGGCGCTCAGCCGCTTGAGATCGTCCTTGCTCTCCTCCGACAGCCACGCGTCGTGGGGAAAGCGCCCTTGGATGATCTCCTGAATCTTGTGATTGGCGGCGAAGTCCGCCGCGGTGACGGGATTGCCCTTGCTCTTCTCTTCGATGTGATACTCCTTGCCGAACATCGCCATGATGGTCGAGCCGGCTTCTCTGGCCGCCCGCTCCGCGGTTGCAAGTTCTTCGGATAGATCACTCTGCATGCTCACGCCATATATCCTTTCTTCAAACCACGAGGGCCGGTTGAGCCCGTAACGCTGCCGGGAAGTGCCGCCCAAGAAAAGCTGACTTCACTCGGAAAGAGCTTCCACGCCGCCGATCTTCGCCGCGCCCGCCTGCACCATCTCCGCCACCGCGCGCTCGGCGTCGCCCGGCTTGAGATTAACACCGCGCGACGCGTCTTCCAGCAAAACAACTTGAAAGCCGTGTTTGACGCCGTCCAAAACCGTGTGCTTCACGCAGTAATCCGTCGCCAACCCGCCGACATAAATCCGCTCGACGCGCAAGCGTCGCAAAAGATCGGCCAGCTCGATGCCGCGGTCGTCCCTTCCATCGAATCCGGAGTAGCCCTCTTCGTCGGGCGACATCCCGGCGGAGACGACGACCGCGTCGGAGGGCAACCGCAGATCTGCGCGGAACTCGGCCCCCTTGCTCCCCTGAATGCAATGCGGCGGCCACAGGCCGCCGAAGGCCTTGAAGTGGCGCGTCTTTACCGGGTGCCAGTCGCGCGTGGCGAGAATCGGAAGCTTCCGCCGTCGAAACTTTTCGATGTAGCGGTTAAGCGCCGGAACGACCTGATCCCCGTCGGCTACCGCGAGCGCGCCGCCCGGACAGAAGTCGTTCTGGACATCGATGATCAACAGGGCATCTTTGCCTTTCATCAGCGTTCATTATAATGGAAGATAGGATGGTTTCAACAAAGACGTTTGCGACATGCCTTTCAAAGTAATTTTTTTCGACGCCGCCGGGACGCTGATGAAAACCGTTCGTCCGGTCGGAGAGAGCTACGCCCTCTTTGCGCGAAAGCATGGGATGGAGGCGCCGGCGGAAGAGATCGCAGCGCGATTTCGCGCCTGCTTTTCCTCGGCCCCGCCGCTGGCGTTTGCCGGCGCGCGGCCCGAAGAGCTTTCATCCCTTGAGCGAGCTTGGTGGAAGGAATTGGTGCGCCGGGTATTCGAGCCGTATGGGACCTTTGCCCGCTTTGATGATTACTTCGCGGAACTCTTCGATTACTTCAGCCGGCCCGACTCCTGGCGCCTCTATCCGGAAATATTAGAAACGCTCGCCGCATTGAAAGAGCGCGGGTTGACACTGGCGGTGATTTCGAATTTCGATTCGCGCCTGTTCACTATTCTCGAAGGACTCGGAGTGGCGGCCAATTTCGATTCCATCGTCATCTCCAGCCACGCCGGATACGCCAAGCCCGCGCCGGAAATTTTTCACCGGGCGTTGGCTTTGCATGACGTAAAAGCCGAAGAGGCCCTCCACGTTGGCGACAGCCCGGACAAAGACGCCGCCGGCGCAAGCGGCGCGGGACTTTCCGGCGTCCTGCTGGATCGCGGCGGGAAGATCGCTGCGAACTCTTTTCCGCGCGTCCGCACGCTCACCGATTTGTTGCCGTTGATCGATCACCGGGGTTGAAAATCTGTAGGGGCGACCCCCTGTGGTCGCCTAAACCCGGGCAGGCACAGGGGCCTGCCCCTACAAGGACGCGTCGTTCAAATCAAATTAGACACCACCCACTACCCCAGCGTCTTCTTCAGCCACTTGCAGCTTTTCGACACTGATTCGTCGGCCGCCGTGCGATTCGCCTCGCTCTTACCGACCGGGTTATTGAGAAAGGCGTGACCGGCCCCCTGGTACATGTGGATTTCGTATTTCTTGCCGTAGCGATCCAGCGCCTCGCGAAACATCTCGATCTCCGCCTTCGTCGTATTCGCATCTTCCGTCCCGTAGTGGCACAGGAGGGGCGCCGCGATGCCGCGCAGCTCCTCAGGATCGGGAAACAGGCTCTGATAGTAGATGACGCCCGCCGCGAACGCTTTCGACCTGCCCAAAGCGTAGAGCGCCAGCCCCCCACCCATGCAGAAGCCGAGAACGGCGATCTTTTTCTTGCCGACGTACGGCAATTTCCGCAGGTAGGGAATGCTGTCGACGATCTTCTCCACCGCGCGCGGGACGTTCAGCGAGGTTTTCGCCAGGGCGCAATCTTCGGGCGTGGAATAAATCTTCCCATGGAACAGATCCGGAGACAGGCAGACAAAACCTTCCCTGGCAAAGCGGCGCGTGACCGCCCGCTGGCCGTCGTCCACGCCCCGATAGCCGTGAATCAGCACAATCGCGGTTCGCGCCTCCGTCACATTGGGGCGGGATAGAAATCCGTCCACAATCTCCTTCCCGCTCTTGTAGGCCGCATGCATCGAAACGATTTTTTCTGCCATCGGAGATTCCCCCCCTCATTTCTCTCTTCTCTGCAGCAGCTTCAACTGGTAGCGCCAGTCGGACAGAAATCTGGAAGAGGAGTTGCGGAACGGCCCTTCCTGGCGTTCAGTCCGCCTCTGGTACTCGAAAATGTCGGCCTCCGGAATCGGCCTGGGCTGTCCGATGGCATAGGCCATGCCGTGAACCCGCGCCAGCTCATACAGATTGAGGCTTATGACCGTCGCCTCTTCCACGCTGCCACCGGCAACCGTCATCCCGTGGCCGATGAGCAGGCAGGCCTTTTTCTCGCCCATCGTCCTCATGAAATCTTCGGCCAGCTCTTGATTCACGATCGTCACGCTGCGCGGATAGATCGGAATCCCGTCGAGCACGAGCCGCATGCCGGCCGGGTTGTAGGCGGCGTAGAGCGGAATCAGCGGCTTCTCGCAGGCCGTGAGCGCAACGATCCAGTCGGGGTGCGTGTGGATGACGCTCATCACCTCCGGCCGCTTGCGATAGACGGCCAGGTGCATCGCGCTTTCATTCGGCGCCTCGATCACCCGCCCTTCGAGATCGACCGTGATGATGTCTTTTTCCCGCGCGAACTCGACCGCCTCTTCGTCGATGCCCTTGCCTTTGATGAGCACCCGGTCCGTCCCCGGTATCCGCGCGCTTACGTGGCCCAATGAGCCCCGCGTCAACCCCTGCCCGCCGACGATCCGGCACGACAGCGCAACTTTTTTTCTGAGTTCCGCGACGAGACGTGACGTTTTCACTTTTTCTCCCTTAACGCACGCCACACCCGCTCGGGAGTGAGGGGGAGGTCTTTGATGCGGAGGCCGGTGGCGCGGGCGAGGGCGTTGGTGATGGACGGGGCGACGGCGACGAGACCGCCTTCGCCCATGCCGCGGGCGCCGTGGGGGCCGGGGCCGTCTTTGTTCTCGACCAGGACCGTGTGAAACTCCTCGGGTACGTCGGAAAACCTCGGCACGCGGTAATCGACCAGGCTGGAATTGACCAGCTCGCTTCCTTCGTAGATCATCTGCTCGAACATCGTATGGCCGATGCCCATCATCGCCGCGCCCTCTTCCTGTCCGACGCAGCCTTCGGGGTGAATCGCTTTGCCGACATCCGCCACGGAAACATAGCGCTTGATTTTCACCTCGCCGGTCTCTTCGTCGATCGCCAGCTCCGCCGTCCCCATGCCGATCTCCCAGAAAACCGGCAGCGTGCCGGTGATCTCCGGGCCGACGTCGCCGTGACCGATCAACTCGCCGCCGCTGCCGCCGAAGCGCCGTGACACGGCTTCCTTAAACGTCATCCTCATCTCGCCGCAGATCATCGCGCCCTCTTCCAGGCGAATCTGGTTTGGTTTGACGTGGAAAGCCTCTGCGCCGATCTTTAAGAGTTGGCTTTTAAGATCGCGTGCCGCGCGCTGCGCGGCGGTCCCCATGAGCGTCGTCGAGCGGCTCGAACCCGTCGAGGCGTCGTAGGGCGTGACCTGGGTGTCCGCGCCGCCGATACGGATTGCGTCCAGCGGAAGGGCCAGCTCCTCGGCAATGATCTGCGACAGCACCGTTCGCACCCCCTGCCCCATCTCCGTGCTGCCCGCGAACGCATGGAGCGACCCGTCGGGCTGCAAGCGCACCATCGCCACCGACACCGGCGTCGCGCCGGCGTTGGTCGCGCCGCAGGCGAGGCCCATCGCCGCGCCCTTTTTCTTCGAGCGCCGCTTCCACTGGCTGGCGCGCACGAGCGTCTTGAGATTTGACGCAAGGTCGGCGTCCATCCCGCGCAGCTTGGGGCGAAGCTCCTCGCCCTTCTGCAGAAAGTTTTTGAGCCGCAGCTCCGCCGCGTCGATCCCCAGCCTGGCCGCGATTTGATCCATCTGCGACTCCGAAGCGAAGATCGTCTGTGGGGCGCCGATGGCGCGGAACGAGCCCGCGCCGCCCGTGTTCGTGTAGACGGCATAAGCATCAGTGCGAATGTGCGGAATCCGGTACGGCCCCAGCACCCGGCTGGCCGCGCGCATCGCCACCTGCGGGCCGTTGTCCGCATAGCCGCCCGTGTCGATGTAGATTTCCGCCTCGCGCGCGACCAGCGTCCCGTCCCGCTTGACGCCGGTCTTGAGTCGCACGCGCGCCGCGTGCCGCCGGACGGTGAGCATCGACTCGGCGACCGAGTTACAGATCCTCACCGGCCTTCTCGCCTTGCGCGCCAGGGCGACGACCAGCGGCTCGAACTTGGTGTAGGACTTGCTGCCGAAGCCGCCGCCGAGGAAAGGGATCACCATTCTCACTTTTGTCGGATGGAGGCCGAAGATCTTCGCGATATCGCCGCGCACCTGGAACGGATGCTGCGCCGAGGACCAGACCGTGATCCCCTCGTCATTGAAGTCGGCGACGACCGAGTGCGGCTCCATCGCGTAGTGATAGACCATCGGGAAGGTGAAC
>MGSS01000006.1 GCA_001798595.1 Deltaproteobacteria bacterium RIFCSPLOWO2_12_FULL_60_19
ACGCGCTGATCCCCGTCGCGCGAGAGCAGCCGGAGATCAACGAGCGCCTCCACGGCTTGCTCGATGAAACTCCGGCGGAGCGGCGCTGGCCGATCGCCTACGTGCTGGCGCACACCTCCCCTCTTAGCCCCGCCTGCGTCGCGGCGCTCAAAGAGATGCTGGGAACCGCCGACCCGGATCTTCGCTGGGCGGCCGTGGTGCTGCTCGCGCGGCTGGCCAGGGAGGGCAACCATAGTCTGGTCGCCGAGCTTACCGGCCTGCTTCGCTCAGGCTCGCCGACGCAGCGGAGAATGGCGGTCTACTGCCTGCGCGATATCGACGTTCAGGATACCGGCATAAGCCGGGCGTTGATCGGCGCGCTTGGTGACAGCGACGCGCTGGTCCGCGTGGCGGTCATTACGAGTCTTAAGGTCATGCCCATAATCGGCAACGAGGCGTTGGACCTCCTGTTGCGCATGTTCGCTGAGGATGCGGACATGAAAGTGCGCGCGAGCGCCGCGCTCGCGCTCGCGCGCCTCGGAGCCGGCAGAAGCGACGTCCGAGCGGCCTTGGACGATGCCGGCCAGAGCAGCGACCCAATACTCAGCAAAGCCGCCCGCGCCGCTTTGGATATCCTCGGAAAGAAATAGATTTTTTTCTTCCTTGGCGTCCTTTGCGCCTTTGCGGTAGGGGCAGGCCCCCTGTGCCTGCCCAGGAGGGCAACCACGGAGGGTTGCCCCTACAATCTATGTTTCATCGCGCCAAGCCTGTCCTGAGCAAAGCCGAAGGGACGCTAAGAGCGCAAAGGCCGCCCTTCGGCGGCCGAAAAAAAGGGCCCGCGCCATCCAGGTAGACAGCGCGGGCCCCGGTGACTGAGGGGAATTCAAGGCCCTAAGCCTGAACCCCCGTCAAACGAGTAGGCTCAGACCCTAAGTCTCAGCCACCTCACAGTCCGTACATTTGTCATTTATCACTGGACCACCTCCTTTCCCTGCTGGCCCCCAGTTTACGGAAGCAGCCCGCCTCTGTCAATAAAAAACTCGCACCTCGTCGGATAGTTTATCGCGCCAAGACGCCAAGCTCGCAAAGAGAGATATTTTTCTCCGAACTTGGCGTCCTTTGCGTCTTTGCGCGAGTTATCTAAAATCCAATCTTTTCTGCCTTCTTCACTCCTTCTCCGGAATCCCCGGCTCGGTCATGCGCCACGGATCGAGAATCTTGTCGAGCTTGTCGTCGGGCAGAACTTTGTGCGCCCGCGCGACCTCTCGCACCGTCTTGCCCGTGGTGAACGACTCCTTGGCGATCTTGGCGGCGGCGTCGTAGCCGATCACCGGCGCGAGCGCAGTCACCATCGCGAGGCTCTTCTCGATCATCTCCTCGCAGTGCTGTTGGTTCGCTTCGATCCCCACCACGCACTTCTCCGTGAAGGCCTTGGCCACGCTGGCGCTGAAGGTGATCGCTTCGAGCAATCTGAGCGTCATGATCGGCATCATCACGTTCAGCTCGAAATTCCCCGCCTGGCCGCAGATCGTGATCGTGGCGTCGCAGCCGATCACGTGGGCCGCGACCTGCAGCACCGACTCGCACATGACCGGATTTACTTTTCCCGGCATGATCGACGAGCCGGGCTGGGTGTCGGGCAGGCCGATCTCGCCGATGCCGCAGCGCGGGCCGGAGCTGAGCCAGCGGAGATCGTTGGCGATCTTGGTGAAGCTCACGGCGAGAGTCTTCAACGCGCCGCTCACCTGCACCACCGCGTCCTTCGCCGCCTGCGCCTCGAAGTGGTTGGCCGCCTCGCGGAAGTTGAGGCCGGTCATCGCGGAGATTTTCTTGATCGTCTGCGGCGGAAATTTCGGATGGACGTTGATGCCGGTGCCGACGGCGGTGCCGCCCAGGGCGAGTTCTTCCAACCCGCGCGCCGCCTCCTGGACGCGCTCCAGACTCAGCTCAATCTGCCGCGCGTAGCCGCTGAACTGCTGGCCCAATCGGATCGGCGTCGCGTCCGCCAGGTGGGTGCGGCCGATCTTGACGATCTTGTCGAACTCCTTCGCCTTGTCCTGAAGCGCTTTGTGGAGTTGCTTGAGCGCGGGCAGAAGCTCTTTGTGAACGGCTTCCAGCGCCGAGACGTGGATCGCCGTCGGGATCGCGTCGTTGCTCGACTGTCCCATGTTGACGTGATCGTTGGGATGGACGCCTTTGCTGCCTCTCTCCTTGCCGAGCAGCTCAAGCGCGCGGTTGGCGATCACCTCGTTGACGTTCATGTTGGTCGAAGTGCCCGAGCCGGTCTGGAAGATATCGACGACGAACTCTTTGTCCAGCTTCCCGTCGATCACCTCCTGAGCCGCGCGGCGGATCACGTCGGCGATGCTGCCGTCCAGCAGCCCCAGCTCCTGGTTGGCCGTCGCCGCCGCGTGCTTGACGATCGCCAGCGCGCGGATAAATCGCGGCGGAAAAGTGATCCCGCTCACGGGAAAATTCTCCACCGCCCGCTGCGTCTGAGCGCCGTAGTAGGCGCTCTTCGGCACCTTCACCTCGCCCATCGAGTCTCTTTCGATCCGAAATTCCTGGCTCGACATGATTCTTCCCTCCCCGTTTCGACTATTAACGATTTTGCGCGCGCAAGTCTAGGGCGGGAATCGAGCTGTTAACAGGTATGGATGTGGGCTTCGGGAACCAAACGGAGGCGCGGTTGTCTAATGGTGTCAGAGGCGGGTCGATACCGACCGGCGCTCGCCCATCGAAGCTGATTACGGAGGAAACAGTCATGCAACAGACCTGCGATATCCCAGGCCGTCGCCTGCCAGGCGCGCTCTTGGCGGCGCTGCTCTTTCTCGCCGCCTGCGCCCAAACCACCGAGCCGACCGCGCCCGCCTCGAAGTCCACGCCGTCCGCGCCGCCGCCGCAAGCAAGCCGGCCGCAAGCGGAATTGGCGGAACGCAAGCTACAGCGCGGAGAAGCGCCGCTGGCAATGGAGGCGCCGTCGCCCCGCGCAAGCATGGATGCGGCGATGTCACTGGAACGCAGCCCGCAGACCGGAGCGGCGGCGCTACACTACTATCATCCCTATCCACCGCCGCCCTATTACCCGCGGCCGCCGGTCATTCCGCCCGGCAACGACCGATTCCCGGATAAAGAGCCGACCGGCGTGCTGAGTGTCGCCGAGCATCCCGTTTCCACCTTCAGCGTCGACGTGGACACCGCATCCTATGCCTTCGTCCGCCGCGCCCTGACCGGCGGGCGCTTGCCGCCGCGCGAGGCGGTGCGTGTCGAAGAGTTGGTGAACTATTTTCCCTACGCCTATCCGGCGCCCCAGGACCGCGCGCAGCCGTTCCGCGTCACCACGACGGCGATGCCGACTCCCTGGAGCGCGGACAGCCGACTGCTCCACATCGCAATTCGCGGCTACGACATCGCGCGCGCCGAGCGGCCGCGCGCCAACGTCGTCCTGTTGATCGACACGTCGGGCTCGATGCAGCCGAACGATCGGCTGCCTTTGCTGCAACAGGGCTTTCGTTTGTTCGCGCAGCAATTGCGCGACGACGACCGCGTGGCGATCGTGACTTACGCGGGCCAGGCTCAGACCGCGCTCGAGCCGACGGCCGGGCGTGACCGGCACAAGATCGTCGAAACGATCGACAATCTTCGGGCGGGCGGCTCGACCGCCGGAGGCGAAGGGTTGCAGCGCGCCTATGCGCTGGCCGAGCGCCATTTCGACAAGCAGGCGGTAAACCGCGTGATCCTCGCCACCGACGGCGACTTCAACGTCGGCATCGTCGATCCGAAAGAGCTCGAACGCTTCATCGTCGCCAAGCGCAAGAGCGGCATCTATCTCTCGATCTTCGGCGTGGGCGTCGGCAATCTGAACGACGCGCTGATGCAGCGGCTGGCGCAGGCCGGCAACGGCAACGCCGCCTACATCGACTCGCTCCTCGAAGCGCGCAAGGCGATGAGCCAGGAGCTGGCTTCGACGCTGTTTCCGATCGCCGACGACGTGAAGGTCCAGGTCGAATTCAACCCGGCAGCCGTCGCCGAATACCGGCTGATCGGCTACGAGACGCGGATGCTCAGCCGCGAGGATTTCAAAGACGATAAAGTCGACGCCGGCGACATCGGCGCCGGCCATACGGTGACGGCGCTCTACGAGATCACGCCAACGGGGGCGAAGCAGCGTCGAATTGACCCACTGCGCTATCAGTCTGAACGCGAGCCGGTTGCACCACCGCCGCCGACCAGTCGCACGGATGAGCTTGCCTTCGTGAGGCTACGCTACAAGCTGCCCGGCGAAGCGGCGAGCCGGTTGATCGAACAGCCGGTGCGCGCCGCCGACGTGCTCGCCAGGCTCGACGCTGTTCCCGTAGAACAGCGCTTCGCCGCCGCCGCCGTCGCCTTCGCTCAGCGCCTGCGCGGTGAAAGCGCCCTCGACGGCTTCAGCTACGCCGCCATCGCCGACCTCGCCAACGCCGCGCGCGGCGCCGACCCCGAAGGCTACCGCGCCGAATTCGTCCGCCTCGTCTGCATGGCCGAAACGCTCGGCGCCGTGGCGCAGAGGTGAGGATGATTGCGCGCGACGGTTCACTAATGCTACTCAGTGGTGGAGGTGCGGAGCGCATAGGATGATGGGTACAAAGCCGCCAATGGCTGCCGTCATTGTCGTGTTCGCCGTCGTGGTGGCAGTCACATACAGCCAAGCGGCTGTCGTAGCTCCTTACACCCCGGTCTTTTATCCAAGCGGGGACTTGCAGATCCAGGCCTATCTCTACAAGCCTTCCGGCGACGGCCCTTTTCCGGTCGTCATCTACAACCACGGCGCGCGCCACGGACGCGAGCGCAACCTGGTGCCGCAGCAGCATATCGGCTGGCTGCTCACCCGAGCCGGCTATGCGGTGCTGGTCTCGGAGCGCCGGGGCTACGGCCGCTCCGACGGCGCGACGTGGGCCGAGGAAGTCGGCGGCAGGAAGGCGCGGGTCGTCCCACGGCTACAAGAAGAGACCGGCGACGTGCTCGCGGCGCTCGACTATCTGCGCACGCTGCCGTTTGTCGATATGAAACGCGTCGGCATCATGGGCTGGTCCTTCGGCGGTATCGTCACCCTGTTCAGCATAAGCCGAAGCAGCGCATTCTCTGTCGCCATACCTCAGGCCGGCGGCGCGTTGACCTGGGACGGAAATCCGGACGTGCGCAGCGCGCTCATCGCGGCGGCCGAAAAAGCGACGACGCCGACGCTGTTGATGATCGCGCAAAACGACCGCACGACCGCTCCAGTCACCGCCCTCGCCGAAATTTTCAAGAGACGCGGCGTGCCGCATCGGGCCGTAATCTACCCGCCGTTTGCACCGCGACGGAGCGATCCGGACACGCCGCCCGGACACAGAATATTTTCCGAGGAAGGAATGAACATCTGGCAAAACGACGCCCTTGAGTTTTTGGGCCGTTATCTCGGCGCCGCGTCGCCGGGAACGTCCGCCGGCCCCGAACCGGTCAAGCCGCAGCAATAACTGTCGTCCCCTCCCGCTCGCCTCCGAAGCGTTAGACTTCATTGCACCTGGGCGTTAGACTGACTCCCCAAAAGTCATGCTCAACTTTACGGTCATAACGCTTTTTCCCCCCATGTTCGCCTCGCCGTTGGGCCACAGCATCTTGAAGAAGGCGCAGGAGAAGGGATTGATCGCCGTTCGCCTGGTCGATCCTAGAGACTACACGACGGACAAGCATCGAACGGTCGACGACGCCCCCTACGGCGGCGGCCAGGGAATGGTGATGAAGCCGGAGCCGTTGGCGGCGGCGATCGAGGATGTGAAGAGCAAATCGGCGAGCCCGCGCGTGATTCTGCTCAGTCCTCAGGGCAAGTCCTTCGATCAGGCGGAGGCTCAGCGGCTCTCGCAGGAAACAGAGCTGGTTTTGGTCTGTGGCCGTTACGAAGGCGTGGACGAGCGGGTGAAGGCGTTTGTTGACGAGGAGCTTTCCGTCGGCGACTACACTCTCAGCGGCGGCGAGTTGCCGGCGATGGTGGTGATCGACGCGGTGGCGCGTTTGATCCCCGGCGTCCTCGGAAATCTCGATTCACCGAAGGAAGAATCGTTCACCGAGGGCCTGCTCGAATACCCGCAGTACACCCGCCCGGAAGAGTTCAGGGGGATGAAGGTGCCGGAGGTGCTGCTGTCGGGAGATCATGAAAAAGTTAACGAATGGCGGAGCGCGATGAGCCTCCGACTCACGCGCGAGCGGCGGCCGGATCTCCTGGCGAAAGCGCGACCGCCTGCGGCGGAACAAAAGGCAACCGCCACCGGCCGGCGTCTTTATATCGCCCTCCTCCATCACCCCGTCTATGACAAGAACGGCGAGATCGTCACCACCGCGGTGACCAACATGGACATTCACGACATCGCCCGCGCCGGCAAGACTTACGGCCTGCGGGGATTTTACGTGGTGACGCCGGTAAAGGCGCTCCAGCGGCTGGCGCTCAAAATCATCGCGCACTGGGAAGAGGGTTACGGCAGCCGATACAACGAAACCCGCAAAGAGGCCCTCGCGCTGGCGCGCGTGAAGGACACGCTGGACGACGCGATTATCGACGTCGAGCGGGAATGCGGCGCGAAGCCGCAGATCGTCGCCAGCTCGGCCCGGCCCGGCGGCAACCGCGCCTCTTTCGCTCACCTGCGGAAAATGCTAAGAGAAGAGTCTGCGCCTTTTTTGCTCCTCCTGGGCACGGGATGGGGTTTGACCGACGCAGTCCTGGCACAATCCGATTATATCCTGGAGCCGATCGAGGGGGGAACCGCCTACAACCATCTCTCTGTCCGCTCGGCGGCGGCGATTATGCTGGACCGCCTGTTGGGAAGAGATTGATTCAAGGAGCGAGACTTATGAATACGCTGGAACAAGTCGAAGCCGGACAGAGTACCAAAGAAACGGCGGAGCTGCGCCCCGGACAGACCGTGCGGGTCCACGTGAAAGTGGTCGAGGGCGAAAAAGAGCGGACGCAGGCCTTCGAGGGCATAGTGATCCGTATCTCCGGCAAGGGCCATCGAACGAACTTTACGGTGCGCAAGATCTCTTACGGCGTCGGCGTCGAGCGCATCTTTCCGCTCCACTCGCCGCGCATCGACAAGGTCGAAGTCGTCTCGCGCGGCAAGGTGCGCCGCGCCAAGCTCTATTATCTGAGAGAGAGAGTGGGCAAGAGCGCGAGGCTTCACGAAGAGGAGGGCTGAGCGCAGCTGACGTAGCCCTGCCCTTCGAAAACCCCGCCGGAGTGGATTTTGAGCTTTCCGGCTTCGATCTTTCCCTGAAACCGGCCTCCGGGCAGAATCTCGATCCAACCCTCCACGCGAACGTTGCCAACGAGGTTCCCCTCGATGCGCAGCTCCCCGGCTGAAATTTTGGCGTGAACCTGCCCGTTCGGGCCGATCACCAGCAGCCCATTCGCTTTGACCTCGCCTTTGAAGCGGCTGTCGATCTTGACCGGCACGTCGAAGCTGAGCTTGCCGGCCACCACCGCCCCTTCGGGGAGAATCGTGCGCGGGGCGGTCTCGAAGAAAGAAGGATTGTCTTGGCGCTGTTTCATTGCGAATCCACCCGTGACGTTAGGTACCTATACCACTAACTCAGTACACATACAAAAAAATAATCTCCTACGCCTCCGAGGAAAAACTGTGCTAGCATGGCGGCGATGGAGCTGTTCGACTCCCCTCCCTCCAAGGCTCGAAGCGGCCCCGCCCCGCTGGCGGAGCGGATGCGTCCCGTGACGCTCGACGAATTCATCGGGCAACAGCACCTGCTCGGCCCGGGAAAGCTACTGCGGGAAGCGGCGCATGCGGGCAATTTACGGTCGCTCATTCTCTGGGGGCCGCCGGGGAGCGGCAAGACGACGCTGGCGCAAATCCTCGCGCGATCCGGCGGCGCCGAGTGCGTCCCCTTTTCCGCGGTCTCCTCCGGCGTCAAGGAACTCAAGAAAATCATCGAGGAGGCCGAGCATCTCCATCGTCTGGGAAAACCCACCGTCCTGTTCGTCGACGAGATTCACCATTTTAATAAGGCGCAGCAGGACACTTTTCTTCCGCACGTGGAGCGCGGTGTCATCGTTTTGATCGGCGCGACCACGGAGAATCCTTCCTTCGAAGTCATCGCGCCGCTGCTGTCGCGCTGCCAGGTGCTGGTCCTAAATCCGCTCTCGCCGGAGGAGATCGGCGCGATCGTCGACCGGGCGCTCACGGACGCGAAGCGCGGCATGGGAGATTTGGGCCTCCGCCTGACGGCGGATGCAAAAGAGTTTCTCGTTGAGCAGAGCCAGGGCGACGCCCGCGTCGCGCTGAACGCGATTGAAACCGCGACGGCGCTCGTGCGCCGGGACAAAAACAAAAAAAATGAGATTGATCTCGCGCCCGTTCAGGAAGCGCTCCAGAAAAAAGCTCTGCTCTACGACAAGGCCGGGGACGAGCATTACAACGTCATCTCGGCCTTTATCAAAAGCATGAGAGGCAGCGACCCGGACGCCGCTCTTTACTGGCTCATGAGGATGATCGAAGCCGGCGAAGACCCTCTGTTTATCGCGCGGCGGATGATTATCTTCGCGGCGGAAGATATCGGCAACGCCGATCCGCAGGCGCTCCAGGTGGCGGTAGCGGCCAAAGACGCCGTGCATTTCGTCGGCCTGCCGGAAGGCAGGATCCCGCTCGCCCAGGCGACGACCTATCTCGCCACCGCGCCCAAGTCCAACGCGTCGTACAAGGCGATGCTCGCGGCCGACAAAGATGTCCAGGAAAGAGGGGCGCTGCCGGTTCCGCTCCACCTGCGCAACGCGCCGACGGAGCTGATGGAAAAACTGGGCTACGGCAAGGGTTACCGCTACGCGCACAATTTTCCCGGCCACATCGTCGAGCAGGAGCATCTCCCCGACGCCCTCAAGGGACGGCGCTACTACTCCCCTTCCGACTCCGGCCACGAGAAAGCGATCAAAGAGCGGATGAAAGATTGGGAGGAGAAAGGGAGCGGAAAGAAGAGTTAGGCGTAGCTTGCCAACGTCCGCCCGCTCTCGGTATATTGTTTCCTACAGTCGAAAAAAAATAGACCTATACGGAGTTGGAATGAAAATACGTAACAACGCCCTTTTGTTCATCTTTGGGTTCGTCTTCCCGCTGGTTGCCGCAACTCAGGCGAGCGCCGGCGAAGCGCAAGAGAAGCTGAGAATCAAAACCATTTCGCTAGGCATCGTCACCCGGCGCTCCCATGCCGAGATCGAGCCGCTGCTGCGGGATTTTATCGGCTACGTCGCGCGCAAGCTCTCTCCCGGCGAGGACATCAAAGGAAGAGTGGTCGTCGCGCCTTCCGTGTGGCAGCTCGTCAAGCAGCTCGAACAAAAACAGGTCGATTTCTACATGGACAGCCCGTATCCGACCTATCTCATCAATCACCAGAACGCCTCCGTGCTGCTGCTCCGGCGCTGGAAAGGCGGCAGCGGCGACTACCGCAGCGTGCTGTTCGGGAAGAAAGGCGACGGCGTCTCGCGGCTGGAGGATCTGCCGGGCAAGATGGTCGCTTTTGAAGATCCGGGATCGACCTCGGGCTATTTCCTGCCCAAGCTTTTCCTCTTAAGGAACGGGCTCAAGCTTGTCGAGAAGACCTCGCCCGAGGCCGCCGTTCCCGCCGGCCAAGTGGGTTTTTTCTTCGCCCGCTCCAGCAACAAAATCGTCGATCTGGTTCTCGCCAAGACGGTCGCGGCCGGCGCCTTCAGCAACGACGACTACGAGCGGCTGCCGGAGAAGCGAAAGGAGTCGATCGCAATCCTGGGAGAGACGGACTACTTCCCGCGCAACTTTCTCTCGGTTAGAAAAGATTTGGATCCGGCGGCGATCGGCCGGCTCGAAGACGTTCTGCTCGCCATGCATCAGGACGAGGAGGGGCGCAAAGTCCTGCAAAAGACCGAGGGCACGACGAAGTTCGATGTCCTGCCCGGCGGCGAAACCGTCGTCCGCCAAAAACTCGCCGAGCTGTTCGGCTCCCTGAGGTAAACACTTATTCCCGATCTTCGAGCAGTACCGGCTTAAACAACCGGCATGTTAATAGACTCCGAAGCCATGCGGAGGGCTCTATGAAATACACTTGCCTCTTCGTCTTTCTTCTGCTTGCAGCCACGTCGTTGGGAGTGCCGCAGCCGCTTCGAGCGCAAACGGAAAAAGAGAAAGTGACTCTGGGCACGATCACTCTTTCGCTAAATAACCTGCCCATCTACGTCGCGCAGGAAAAAGGCTATTTCACGGAAGAAAACCTTTTCGTCGAGGCGGTCGTCCTGAACGCGAGCACCCGCGCCATCCCCGCGCTGGTCGGCCAGTCGATTCACATATCCGCGTCGTCGGCGATGACGACCATCAGAGCCATCGAGAAAGGCGCCGCATTGAAGATCGTCGGCGGCCTGGTCAATGGTCCCACATACGACCTCATGGCCCTGCCGAAGTACAAATCCATGAAGGAACTCAAGGGGGCGACGATCGGCGTTACCGGCCTGCTCACCAGCGACACCATCGCCATGAAAGAGATGCTCAAGGCCAACGGCCTCGAGTACCCTAGGGACTACGCGATGCTCCAGATGGGCGGCGGGGCGGATCGATGGATCGCGCTCCAGACCGGCAACATCGCCGCTACGATCCTCAATCCCCCTTACACCTTTGCCGCCGAAGAGGCCCGTTTTAACAACCTCGGCTCGACGGTAAAGTATCTTCCCGACTTCACTCAAACCGTGGTCAACGTGCGCGCGGCCTGGGCCAACGAGAAAAGGCCCGTGCTCGTGCGCTTCATGCGGGCGCTGGTCAAGGCCGAGCGCTGGATCTACAGCCAGAAGGAAGATACCGCGCGAATCATCGCCAAGAAGCTTAAATTCACCGACAGGCATTCCGAGGAGAGTTGGCGCTACTTCACAGAGAACAGCATCGTGCCGAGGGACGGAGGGGTGAATCTCAAGGGCATGGACAAGGTCATGCAGCTCCTGGTCGAAGACGGCACGCTGAAACCGCCTTTGCCCCGGCATGACAAGTACATCGACAATAGTTACCTGGAAGAAGCGCGGCGCGCTGTTCGGTAGTCGCGCGGCTTCAGCATGGTGGAATGAACGTCGCGTTCCGTGCTATGTTGCACAAATTAAGGACCGCTTATGCTTAAAGCCCGTTTTCGAAGATGGATCACCGACGGCGAGCAGTTGCGGCGGCTCAAGCTGCTCGGCGCGGTGCCTTTGTTCGCCGGCCTCACCCGGCGGCAGCTTGGCAAGCTAAACGTCAAGCTCTTCGAGAAACACTACGGGGCGGGCGAGGCAATCTTTCGCGAAGGCGATCCGGGCAATGCCCTGTTCATCGTCCTCGAAGGCAAGGTCGCGATTACGCATGGCGTCGACGGAGTCGAAAAGCCGCTGGCGACTCTATCGCCCGGCGCCTACTTCGGCGAGCTGGCGTTGATCGACGACCAGCCCCGTTTCGCGACCGCCCGCGCCGACGAAGACTCCGTGCTGCTGATTCTATACAAGAGCCATTTCGACCAGCTGAGCGAAGGCAATAAATCGCTCGCCATCCACGTGATGGGGAACCTGCTCAAAGCCCTCGCGGGTTACCTGAGAGTGGTCCAGGCTCGCGGCGCTATCCGTCCCGCCTCTTCCAGGCCGGCCGAGCAAAGCGCGATGCCGGCGGAGCGCGGTCGACGCTGACGTAAGGACGGCGCATGCAGACTCATCCAGACACGCGCGAGTCAAGCCGCTGGCTTCCGCCTCCCTCTATCCTCTGGGGGTTGGGCATCGCCGCCTTTGCCGTCCTGCTCTATATTTCCCGCGAATTCGTCGTCATCCTGTTGCTTTCAGCCGGCCTGGCCTATGTGCTGAACCCGCTCGTCAAAATCGCCGAGGGGCTCGCGATCAAGCGCGATTTGGCGGTGGCCGCGATCTATCTCGGGCTGGCCGTCCTCCTGGTGGCGGCATGGATCTTCCTCTCTCCCCATTTAACCGCCGAGGTGAACGAGCTGGCGTCCGGCTCCCCTTCCAACACGGAACGGATCGATCAGGCGATTAACGCCCTCCAACAGGAAATCATCGCAAAATACCCGGCCGCCCGGCGCTGGGTCGGCAGTCCCGAGACGCGCAACGAGCGCCTGAGCGCCTTTCTCGAACAGCAGACCGCCTATCTCCCCAACCTGCTGACGCACATGGTATCGATCGTCCTGGCGATCGTGTTGGTGCCGGCGTTTTCCTATTTTCTGTTGCGCGACGGCGCCAAGATCGGCCAACTCCTCATCAACTCCCTCCCGCCGGCGCACATCGAGACCTCGGTCGCCGTCTGGTGTGAGATCGAGCGGGTCCTCGGCCGCTATTTGCGCGGCCTGGCGATCAACAGCGCGATCACCGGCGCGATCACCGCTCTCGGGCTCTGGGCGCTGGGAGTGGACTATCCGCTGCTGCTGGGCGCGTTTTGTGGCCTGGCCGGCGCCGTGCCGTACGTGGGCCCGGTGCTGAGCGGCGGCGCGGTCGCCGTGGTCGCCATGATCCAATTCGCCAGCCTGGCTCCGCTCGCCAAGGTCCTGACGCTCTTTCTGTCGATCAGGCTCGTCGACATGGTGTTGATCCACCCGACCACCATCGGCAAGAGCGTGCGCCTTCATCCCGCGTTGCTGATGGGCTCGGTCATCGTCGGCGGCAACGTCTTCGGATTGATCGGCCTGATCGTGGCCGTCCCGGTGGTCACGTCGATCCAGGAGATTGCCAGGCTGTTGCTGGAACGGCGTCGCTACCGGCTGGGCGCGCGCGCCCGGCGCGACGAAGCTCCCGCGCAACCGTACGTGTGCTGACATGAGCGCAGCGCAAAGCAAACTTAGTCTTTCTCCTCAATGCGGCATCTGCGGGACGGTGCTCGCCGGACCGTTGCGCCACCTGTTTCACCTGGTAGGCATCAAGCGCAGCCCGCGCAACCCCAACATCTGCAACCGCTGCGGCGCGCACGTGCAGGAAGGGCGGCTCGTCGAGGTGACGGTCCTCTTCGCCGATCTGTCGTCGTTCACCGAACTGACGCAGGAGCTGGGCGCCGAGCGGACGCACGAGATCGTCGACGCCTTTTTGCGCGCCGCCAGCGCGGCGATCGCAAAATTCGGCGGCTTCATCGACAAATACATCGGGGACGCGGCGATGGCGCTGTTCAACGTGCCGGTCAAACTGGAAGACCACCCCCGCCGGGCGGTCGCCGCCGCGCTTGAGCTGCAAAGCGACATGACGGCGCTGCGCGAGCGCTTCCAGATGGACTTGAAAACCGCCGCCGGCATCGCCTCCGGCTGGGCCCGGGTCGGGCGGGTCGGCTCAAGCGACAGCAAGGACTTCACCGCGATCGGCGACGTGGTCAATCTTGCGGCCCGCCTCGAAGCAAAAACCAATCCCGGAGAAATTCTCGTCAGCCGGGAGACCTACGACAAGATCGCGGCGGAGTTCCCCGACGTCGCCCCGGAGCGGCTCGCGCTCAAGGGTTTCAAGGAGGCGGTTCCCGCCTATCGCCTGCACGGCGGCGCCCGCGCGCCGCGCATCGAGGCGGCGGAGAAAGAATCAAAGAAGCGCGGCATCAGCTGGGGCGCGGTCATCTTCGGCCTCCTGGGAGCGCCCTGCGCGGTGACGACCTTGATCAGCCCGCTCGCCGTCATTCTCGGCGTGGGAACACTCTTCGGCCTCTCCGGCGCGCTCGCCTTTCTCGATCAGGGGCCGATACGGATTCCCGTGCTGATTTTCGCCGCGCTTGCGGCGCTCGCCAATCTCTACACTCTGTGGCACGCGCGACAGCTGCGGGCGCAGGCCGCGGAGCATCTGGCCGGGATGACCCGTCTGGAAAAACGAAGCGCGGCCATCATTCTGGTTTCGGCCACCGCTTCTCTGCTGATGGTCCTGTTTGAGATCATCGCGCACGCCCTCTACCACGGCAGCCCCCTGTGATGCTTGACACCGAGTTGCCCCTGCCATAGTATCCGCTCAGCATTACGGAACGCCTTCAGCATGCTCACGTTAAAGTCCATCTCTGCTAGAGGAGGAACGCTATGAAGAACCGCAAGAGAATTAACGCCCTGGCCGTTTTGTTCCTTTCCGTCCTGGTTTCGATCGCCGCAGCCGGCCGGGCCGAGGCCCAAAAGATCAAATTGGGCTCGTCCCTGAGCCCGCCGTCGCTCGACTCGATCTCGCCCTATGTGGCCATCGAGAAAGGCTTTTTCAAGAAGTACGGGCTTGATGTCGAAGTGACGGAGTTCCGCGGCGACGCCGTGCACGTCAAGGCGCTGCTCTCCGGCGACATAAATCTCTCGATCAA
Organism: Deltaproteobacteria bacterium RIFCSPLOWO2_12_FULL_60_19; assembly: GCA_001798595.1. GTDB lineage: Bacteria > Desulfobacterota > Binatia > UBA9968 > UBA9968 > 2-12-FULL-60-19. Next base: position 14,283 of record MGSS01000006.1, read on the forward strand.
CATGGGCGCTACCGAAGGGATCGTCAGCGCCTCGAAAAAGGCGCCGATCCGGCTCTGGGTGGTCGCCAATCCGATCACGCCGTATCACTTCGTCGCGCGCAAAGAGGCCGGCACGACGCTCCAGGCGCTAGTCGGAAAGAACATTGCGGTCTCCGGCATCGGCGCGATCTCGTATCACATTCCGCGCATGGTGCTGGAGCGAAGCGGCATTGATCCGGAAAAAATGAAATACGTCGCCGTCGGCTCTCCGGCGGACCGCTTCAAAGCGCTGGTGGCGGGAAAAGTCGATGCGACCGTCGTCACCAACTCGGAGGCAGCCAAGCTCGTGAAATATCCGGAAATCATAGCTCTGGTCAATGTGCCCAAGCTCATCCCGGAGATTCCCTACGAGTTCGGCATGGCGAGAGAAGACTACCTCCAGAAGAACGCCGACACGGTCCAGAAACTCACCAAGGCCATCATGGAAGCCAACCGTTGGATCGCCGCCAACAAGGCCGGCACGGTCGAGGTGGCCAAAAAAATTCTGCCGGAGGAAAGCGCGGACGTGCTGGGCAAGGCTTACGACCTGGCGGACCCGCGCATCTGGGGCGTCAACGGCGACATCTCGGAGGCGTCGTACAACTTCACCGCGGAATTTCTCAAGAAGGTCGGCTACCTGGAAACGCCGGTCCCGTTCAATCGGTTTTTCGACCGGCGCTTCGTCGATCAGGCGCTGAAAGAATTAGGCCGGAAGTAATGACCACGTGTTCGTGATCGTGTTCATGTTCGTCGCGAGCGCGAGCACGAGCAACGAGCACGAGTCACGATAACGTATGCTTGAGGTTCGGCAGCTCAGTAAAGTTTTTTTCGAGCAGAACGATCCGAGCAAGCCCGGCCTCGTTGCCCTCTACGACGTCTCCTTCTCCGTTCGCAAGAACGAATTCGTCTGCTTGCTCGGCCCGAGCGGCTGCGGCAAGACCACGCTGATCCGCGTCATCGCCGGGCTGATTCAGGCCGATCGAGGCGAGATACGCGTCGACGGTAAGCCGGTGACGGCGCCGGGGCGCGACCGCTGCATGGTCTTCCAACAGTTCGGTCTGCTCCCCTGGCGCACCGTGCTCGGCAACGTCGAGTTCGGCCTGGAGATCGACGGCATCCCGCGCGAACAACGTCGCGAGATTTCCCGCCGGTATCTTGAGCTGGTGGGGCTTCACGGCTTCGAAAACTACTACCCACACCAGATATCCGGCGGGATGCAGCAGCGCGTGGGCATCGCGCGCGCCCTCTCCAAGGAGCCCGACATCCTGCTTATGGACGAGCCTTTCGGCGCCGTGGACGCGCAGACCCGCGAGCAGTTGCAAGAGGAGCTGCTCAAGATCTGGTCCAAGACCGATACGACCGTCATCTTCGTCACGCACAGCATCGACGAGTCGGTTTACTTGTCGGATCGCGTGATCGTGATGCAGTCGCGCCCCGGCCGCATCAAGGAAGAGGTGCGCGTGGAGCTGCCGCGCCCGCGGTGGGAAGGCGACGTCAAAGCCGACCCGCGCTTCGCCGAGCTGCGCGCGCGCATCCGGGAATCGCTCAGAGGTTGAATCCCATGGCGACCCCCACGGATGAGCAGATCATCGACGAGCTCGGCCTGCGGCGCGAACGCGCCCGGTCGATTTACGATCACCCGAATCTGATCCGCGCCGCCTCCGTGCTCTGCTTCCTCGCGCTGTGGGAGGTTTACGGCCGGCGGAGCGACCCTCTCCTGCTGACTTATCCGACGGCCGTTTTCTGGGCGGCGATCCAGCTGATCCGCACCGGAGAACTGCTCCGCCAGGCGGCCGTGAGCCTGGCCACGCTGGGAGTGGGCTTCGGCGTCTCCATCGCGCTGGGCGTCGGCCTGGGCCTTCTGACGGGGCGCTCGCGCGTCGCCGAGGCGGTTCTGGACCCTCACTTGAACGCCCTTTACGCGACGCCTCAAGTCGCGCTCACGCCGCTGTTGATGATGTGGCTCGGCCTCGGCTTCGCGGTAAAAGTGGTCATTATTTTCCTGTTCGCTTTCTTCCCGATCCTCATCAACACCACGAGCGGCGTGAAGAACGTCAGCGCGTCGCTGGTGGAAGTCGGGCACGCCTACCTTGCGTCGGAACGGCAAATTCTTTTTAAAGTCGTCTTTCCCGCGGCCCTCCCCTTCATCATGGCCGGAATCCGGTTGGCGGTGGGGCGCGCGCTGGTGGGAATGGTCGTTGCGGAGCTGTTCACCGCCATCACCGGTCTCGGCGCCATGCTCACGCTTTACGGCAACCTTTTCGAGACCGCCAAGATGTTCGTCGTCATCGTTGTGTTCGGACTGCTCGGCGTCGGGCTCATCCGCGCCACGCAGGCGCTCGAAACACGGATGGCCCGCTGGAAGGAGACCGAGCGCGCGAACCGGTGAAATAATTTTTAATTGTGAATTTTGAATCTTGAATTGGAAAAAAGTCGATGGCGTTGAACGCTCTTGAGCAGCAGGCCCTAACCGATCTCGATCTCTCCCGCGCCCGGCCCTTTCGATTGGCCGATCGTCTCGGCGCGGTCCGCGTCCTCTCGGTCGGCCTGCTCATTCTTGCGTGGGAAATCTTCGGACGCGACGTCAACCCGCTCTTTCTTTCCTATCCGAGCGCGATCGCGCGCGCGACGATGCAGCTGCTCACGGCGGGCGAGTTCCAGCGCCAGGCGCTGGGGAGCTTGCAGGTCTATGCGATCGGCCTTTCAGCCGCGCTGCTTCTCGGCATCGCCCTTGGCCTTCTCATGGGACGCTACCGCCTGGCGGAGTATATTTTGGACCCCTACGTTTACGCTCTGGACGCCACGCCGCGCGTCGCGCTGATTCCGTTGCTGCTGCTCTGGTTCGGCCTGGGGCCGATGTCGAAAATTGCCATCGTCTTTTTGAGCGGCCTCTTTCCGGTGCTGATGAATACTTTCAGCGGCGTGAGGACCGTGAGCGCTTCGCTCGTCGAAGTCGGACGGGCCTACGGCGCCGGAGAGAGAAACATTTTCGCCAAGATCATCCTCCCCGCCTCCCTCCCCTTCATCATGGCCGGCATCCGCCTCGCCGTCGGCCGGGCGCTCATCGGCATCATCACCGCCGAGATGTTCGCCGCCGTGACGGGCCTGGGCGCGCTGCTCATCCGCTACTCCAGCGCGCTGGCGACGGACAAGTTCTTCGTGCCGGTGATCTTCCTCGCCGTTTTAGGGGTCATCCTGAGCCATGCCGTGGAGCTTTGGGAAAAGCGGCTGGCGCCATGGAAGGAAACAGAACGCGCGCTTTAGAAAACATCGTGTTCGTGTCACTTCGAGGCCGGCCTCCGAAGTGTCGGGCTCGTGTTCGTATTTCTCTACCGAACACGAACCACGATCACGAGCACGCCCCCTTAGCGCTTGGCCGCTTGTCCATCCACCTGCGCTCCCGACATTCTTCGCTCGGCGACTTCCATGACCGCCGCTTTAAGATCGGGATGCGCTTCGAGCAGGCGGCGGAAGTCCGCCACTTCAAGCGCGAGCAGTTGGCACTCGCTCACGGAGGTCACGGTCGCCGTGCGCACCGTGTCGCGCAACAACGCAATCTCGCCGAAGTACTGGCCGCGCCCGAGACGGACCGGGTGGGGCTGAACATCCACTTCGACTTCGCCGGACATGATGAAAAACATCGCGTCCGCCGGCTCGCCGCGCCGCACCACGACGTAGTGGGCGGGAACGATCTCGCGCTTGAGCAGTCCGGCGATCTCGGCGATGCGGCTGGCGTCCAGGCCGGCGAAGAGCGGCACTTTGGCGACGCTCTGCCAGGTAACGACGAAATCGCGCTTGCGGATCTCGTTGGCAAAACCCGTGGCGAGGATGCCCGCGGGGATCGCGAACATTGCGATGCCGAGGATCATCAGCATGCCGCCGAACATTTTGCCCAACGGCGTGATCGGCACAATGTCTCCATAACCGACCGAGGCCATAGTGACAATCGCCCACCACATGGTGTGCGGGATGCTGCTAAAGAGTTCCGGCTGAGCTTCGCGCTCGAGCATGAACATGATGCCCGACTCCACGACCAATAACACCACCATGACGAGCAGGGCCGCGAGCAAGGGCCGGCTTTCAGTGCGGATCACCGCCACAAAGAGCGGCAGCCCCGAGGCGTAGCGCGCGACTTTGAGGAGACGGAGCAGTTGCAGAACACGGAGCCAGTCGGCGTGGATCGGCGCGAAAAGATTCAGATAGAATGGCGCGACGGCGAGCAGATCGATCAGTCCGTAGGCCGACACGGCATAACAAAAACGCGCACGCCACGGCGCGCGGGCGCCCTGCGGATCGTCCTCCGGCGCCACCCACCAGCGGAGTAAATATTCGACCGTCAGCACGCCGACGGCGATGACTTCAGCGGCGGTGAACAGGGAAGCATACTCGGAAGCGAGCGATCGGACCGTTGCCAACGCCGCGGCGGCCACGCTGGCGACGATTACCACGAGCAGGGAACACTCAACCAGGCCCCTCAGCCAAGAACCTGCCTCGCTCTCTTCGAGCGCTCCGCCGACCCGCGATCTCCAACTCGGTGTCATGCCTACGATCCCCGCCCCTGATTATCGCAGGGCCGGGCAAATGTCCAACCGACGGACGGCTTCGTGGCTCGTGATCGTGTCTCGTGCTCGACCCCTCCCCACGAGCACGACCTGCTGTATTGAGGCCGGTCAGAACGGTCCCAGCTACAAGGCGCGCGAAGGTCCGCGAGCGGAGGCGTACTTTTCCAGTACGTTGACGCGAAGCGGGCCGAGCGCACCTATCACTACCGCCCGCCTGGGGGTCTCTCGAAGGGCCTACGCGTGGGACGAGAAGGATCAAGCGTACCTCACACATGCTCTCAGCTCTTCGGAGCAGCGTGACACCGACGTATCGCGTAGGCCCGGAGAGAGATTCCCAGGCGGGCTGACGGTAGATGGGCCGTTATGGCCGGCCTACGAGCGGGAGGGATCGTAGCCGAGGACGGGCGAGAGCCAGCGCTCCACTTCCGCGACCGTCATCCCCTTGCGCCTGGCGTAGGATTCGACTTGATCGCGGCCGACGGCGCTCACGGCGAAGTAGCGCGATTCCCGATGGGAAAAATAGAGGCCGGAGACCGACGCCGCGGGAAGCATGGCGAAGTTCTCCGTGAGAGAAATGCCGGTCGTCTTTTCGACTTCCAGCAAATTGAACAGAGTCCGCTTCTCCGTGTGGTCCGGACAGGCGGGATAGCCGGGCGCCGGGCGGATGCCCTGATATCTCTCTCCGATCAGCTCTTCATGCGTCAAGTTTTCGTTCCTGCCGTAGCTCCACTCGCGCCGTACCCGCTGGTGAAGATATTCGGCGAACGCCTCGGCGAGGCGGTCCGCTAGAGCTTTCGCCATGATCGCATTGTACTGGTCGTTGTCCTTCTCGAAGCGCTCGGCCAGTTCCTGCGTTCCGTGGCCCGTGGTGACGGCGAACGCTCCGAGGTAATCTCCCACGCCGCTCTCCCGCGGCGCGACAAAATCGCTCAGCGCCAGCTGCGGCTTGGCGGCCTGGCTCTCTTTCTGCTGGCGGAGCGTGTGAAATCGCGCCAGCTCCTTGCTCCGCGATTTGTCCGTGTACAGAATAATATCGTCTCCCTCGCTGTTGGCCGGGTAAAAGCCGTAGACCGCGTGGCCGGCCAGAAGTTTTTTCTCGACGATATTTTTCAACAGCTCTTTGGCGTTGGCGAAAAGCTCTCGCGCGGCGGGGCCCCGCGCCGGATCGTTGAGCAGGTCGGGGTAGCGGCCCCGGATCTCCCAGGTGTGGAAGAAAGGCGACCAGTCGATATAGGGAACCAGCTCGGACAACGGAAATTCTCGCAAGACCTTCGCGCCGGTGAAGTCGGGCGCGTAGACATGGGATTCTTCCCAGTCGATGTGGAGCTTTTTTCGCCCCGCCTCCTCGTAGGTCAGCAATTGAACGGCCGTTTTGGCCTCGTACTGCCGGCGCAGCTCTTCCTGCTCGGCGCGGTTCTTCGCCGCCAATTCCTTTCGGCTGCGGGAGTTGGTCAGAGCGCCGACGACCGGCACGGCGCGCGACGCGTCGATCACATGAACGGTCTCATGCTCATACGCAGGCGCGATCTTGACCGCCGTGTGCCTCTTGCTCGTCGTCGCGCCGCCGATCAGCAGCGGCAGCTTGAGGCCGCACCGCTCCATCTCCTTGGCGACGTGGACCATCTCGTCGAGAGACGGCGTGATCAGTCCGCTCAGGCCGATCATATCCGCCTTCTCTTTGACGGCGGTTTCGATGATCCGATCCGCCGGGACCATGACGCCCAGATCGATGACCTCGTAATTATTGCAGCCGAGCACCACGCCGACGATGTTCTTCCCGATGTCGTGGACATCGCCTTTCACGGTCGCGAAGATAAGCTTCGCGCGGGCCCTGCCCTGATCGGCGGCCTTTTTCTCCGCCTCCATGAGAGGCGTGAGCTGGGCGACGGCCTTTTTCATCACGCGCGCGCTCTTCACCACCTGGGGAAGAAACATCTTCCCCTCGCCGAACAGATCGCCGACCACGTTCATGCCGTCCATCAGCGGCCCTTCGATGATCTCGAGCGGGCGCTGGTATTTCTTAAGCGCCTCTCCGAGATCCTGCTCGATGTAATCGAGGATTCCTCTGATGACCGCCTCGGAGAGGCGGTGCTCCACGCTGCCTTCGCGCCAGGCCGCCTCCGCGGCGGCGCTCTTCGCGCTCCCTTTGTAGCGCTCGGCAAGCTCCAGCAGCCGCTCCGTGGCGTCGGGCCGACGATTGAACAGCACCTCTTCGACGCGCTCGAGCAATTCCCGGGGAATCTGCTCGTAAACCGCGAGCTGGCCGGCGTTGACGATCCCCATGTCCATGCCCGCCTGGATCGCGTGGTAGAGAAACGCCGCGTGCATCGCCTCGCGCATCGCGTCGTTGCCGCGAAATGAGAACGAGATGTTGCTCACGCCCCCGGAGATGTGGCAGCGCGGGTAGAGCTGCTTCAGTTGCCGGGCCGCGTCGATGAAGTTGATCGCGTAGTCGTTGTGCTCCTCCATGCCCGTGGCGACGACCAGGATGTTGGTGTCGAAGATAATGTCGCTCTCGTCGAAGCCGATTTCCTGCGTCAGTATTTCGCGCGCGCGCGCGCAGATCCGGAGCCGGTGTTCGACGGTCGTAGCCTGGCCCTGCTCGTCGAAGGCCATGACGACCACCGCCGCGCCGTAACGGCGGACGAGCCGCGCCCTGCGTTTGAACTCCTCTTCGCCCTCCTTGAGCGACAGAGAGTTGACCACGGACTTGCCCTGGACGCACTTGAGCCCCGCTTCGATCACGTCGAAGTTCGAGCTGTCGATCATGATCGGAATCCGGCTGATCTCCGGATTGGCCGCGATGTGGTGCAGGAAGGTGGCCATCGCCTTGACGGAATCGAGCATCCCCTCGTCCATATTGACGTCGAGGATGTTGGCCCCGCCTTCCACCTGCTCGCGCGCGACGGTCAGGGCCTCCTCGTACTTCTCTTCCCGGATGAGCCGGGCGAATTTGCGCGAGCCGGCGACGTTGGTCCGCTCCCCGATCATGATGAAGTTGGAGTCGGGGCGAATCGTCAGCTGCTCCAGACCGCTCAGGTGAGTAAAGCTGTCGCGCTCGACGGGGACCCGCGGATGTACGCCGCGCACGGCCTCAGCGACGGCGGCGATATGTTCCGGCGTCGTGCCGCAGCAGCCGCCGACCAGATTGAGCCATTTTTCTCGGGCCCAGTCACCCAAAAATTTGGCGAACTCCGCCGGACCCATGTCGTAGCCGCCGAACTCATTCGGCAGGCCGGCGTTGGGATAGGCGAAGATCGGGAGAGGCGAGAGGCGCGAAAGCTCCTCGATGAACGGAACCATCTGCGCTGGGCCGAGAGCGCAATTGATGCCGACGGCGGTGAGTTCCGCATGGGAAATTGAAGTTAAAAACGCTTCAAGCGTCTGCCCGGAAAGAGTCCGACCGCTCCGGTCCGTGATCGTCACCGAAGCGAGAACCGGCAGGCGGGCGCCCCGGTCGTCAAAAAACTTGCCGATGGAAAAAAGGCAGGCCTTGAGGTTCAACGTGTCGAAGGTCGTTTCGGGCAAGAGTAGATCCACTCCGCCGTCCACCAGACCGCGCACCTGCTCGTAGTAGGCCTCGACGAGCTGGTCGAACGTCACTCCACGAAAAGCGGGGTTGTTGACGTCCGGCGAAAGCGACGCCGTCCGGTTCGTCGGACCGATCGAGCCCGCTACAAAGCGCGGCTTGTCCGGCGTCTTTTTACTCGCGGCGTCCGCCGCACTGCGGGCGATTTTCGCCGCGGCCAGGTTGATCGCATAGACCTCACTCACAAGAGCGTAGTCCGCCATAGAGATGGCGTTGGCGTTGAAGCTGTTGGTCTCGATGATGTCGGCGCCGGCATCGAGAAAACTCCGGTGAATTTTTTCGATCGCCTCGGGCTGAGTCACCGAAAGCAGATCGTTGCAGCCCTTGAGCGGCCGGGAATGATGCGCAAAGCGCCGCCCGCGGAACGCCTCTTCGTCGAGCTTGAGCGCCTGGATCATAGTCCCCATCGCCCCGTCGATGACGAGGATCCTCTCACCGAGGAGCTGCGTTAATTTTTCTTCGACTTTTACCATGTCTGCTTTACAGAACCTTGCGTTATCATAGTAGAATAGCAAGCGGCTGGCTGGCTCGCAAACTTACTACCGCGATGCTATAGGGGTTCGGATGAACAGCAAAGAGTTGTTGGATGTCGTCCGCTCAAGACGCAGCGTCCGCGTCTACCGCACGGGCAAGGTCACAGACAAGCAGTTGGAGATGATTCTGGAAGCCGCGCGCTGGGCGCCGTCGGGCGCGAACACCCAGCCATGGGAGTTCGTCGTGACGCGCGACCGCGCGAAGATGAAGCGCGTGCGGCAGATATACGATCAGGAGTGGAAGCAGCGCAAGCTCGAGGATCCTGTCAATTATAAAGGGTTAAAAAAAGATTACGTCGGCGACGTGAGCGTCCTCGTGCTCGTTTGCGCCGACCCGCGCACCATGCGCGTCTATCTAACGACGCGCCAGCCCGGCGATCGGGAGAAACTCTTTCAGGCGAGCGTTGCGAATGCCGTGGAACATATGATGCTGATGGCTGCGAGCATGGGACTGGGAACGGTGTGGGTTTCCGTGCGCGAGGAAGTCGAAGCTGAATTGCGAGAGCTGTTTAAAGTCCCTCAGCCCTTGCGCCTGCTCTGGATCATGCCGATCGGCCACGCCAAAGCCTGGCCCAAGGCCAAACCCCGGAGAAAAATCTCGGACTTCACCCACCGGGAAGTCTACGACTCGAAGAAACTTCGCGAGGATTCCGACATCCGCGCCTGGCCGAAAGAATAGGACGCATAAGACAGATAGGACCGATAATAAAGAATCGCAGGAGGTAACGAGATGGCGGACGGACAGGACAAGCCACGCCCGGGTTTGATTCCGGCGCACGGCGGATACCAAGAGCTGAAGTCGTATCAGAACTCGGAGATCGTCTATGACGCCACGGTCAGGTTCTGCGACCGGTTCGTGGACCGGCGTTCGCGCACGCACGACCAGATGGTGCAGGCGGCGCGCAGCGGCAAGCAGAACATCGCCGAGGGGAGCATGGCCTCAGCCACCTCCAAGAAAACCGAACTCAAGCTGGTAAACGTGGCGCGGGCGAGCCTCGAAGAGCTGCTGCTCGACTTCGAGGATTTTTTGCGCCAACGCGGCCTGACGGTTTGGGGAAAAGATCACGCGACAGCGCAGGCGGTGAGAAAGCTCGCTTACGCGCAGAATAGGTCATATACGACCTATAAGCCCTATGTTGAAGACTCCCCACCTGAGGTCGCCGCAAACACTCTCATCTGTCTGATCAACCAAACTAACTACCTTCTCGACCAGCAACTGCGCCAGCTTGAGCGGCAGTTTCTGGAAGAAGGTGGGTTCACAGAGAAACTCTACCGGGTACGAAGTGAGGCGAGGAAGAGAGGCCGAACATAGGTCCTATAGGACTTATGGGGCCTATACTCCAAGCACCACGCCCCTATACCGCCGAGATCTCGTACTGGTCGTGGCGCAGGTTCTCGGCGGCCTTCAGGATGATTTTGTGGTTGATCTCGCGCTCGAGAAAATCGAGGCTGTGGCTCTCTTCGTCGTAGAGAAAGTTGGCGATGTCGGGATGGAGCCGGACGACGATCCTCTTCCCGTCCGCCAGCTGGGTCTTTTCCTTCTTGATCGCCCGTAAAATCTCGTAGGCGACCGTCACGTTGGACTTGATCCGCCCGCGCCCTTCGCAGTGCGGGCAGAGGCTGAGCAGCGTGTTTTCCAGGCTCTCGCGCGTGCGCTGGCGTGTCATCTCCACCAGCCCCAGCTCGGAGATCTTGAGGATATTGGTGCGGGCCTTGTCTCCCTTGATCGCCTCTCTGAGCGCCTCGTAGATCCTCTTCCGATTGCCCTCTTTCTCCATGTCGATGAAGTCGAGGATGATGATCCCGCCGATGTTTCTGAGGCGCAGCTGGCGGACGATCTCCTGCACCGCTTCCGTGTTGGTCCTGAGGATCGTCTCTTCCTGGCTCCGCTTGCCGACGAAGCGCCCGGTGTTGACGTCGATCGCGGTCAGCGCCTCGGTCCGCTCGATAATCAAGTAGCCGCCGGAGCGGAGCCACACTTTGCGTTCGAGCGCCTTGGTGATCTTCGCCTCTACGCCGTAGCGGTCCATGATCGGCTCGGTCTCGGTGTAGAGCGTGATCTTCGACTTGAGCCGCGGCATGAACTGGCCGACGAACTCCAGAATCCGGCGATACTCCTTCACCTGATCGACGACCACCGAGTGGGTCTCCGTGGTAAAGAAATCGCGGATCGTCCGGGAAATGAGATCCAAGTCTTGATGGATCAGCGACGGCGACGGCGCGGACTCGGCCTTCTGGAGGCATTTGCGCCAGAGCTTGTGGAGAAAGGCTAAGTCCCGCTGAAGCTCCCTTTTACTCCGCCCCTCCGAGGCGGTCCTCAGAATAAAGCCGCCTTCGCTTTTCGACAGCGACACCGCGATCTCTTTGAGCCGTTTCCTCTCCTTGTCGTCTTCGATCCGCCGCGAGATGCCGACGTGATTCACCGTCGGCATGTAGACCATATAGCGGCCCGGCAGCGAGATATGAGAAGTGATCCGCGCCCCTTTGGTGCCGAGCGGGTCCTTGGCGACCTGGACTAGAATCTCCTGGCCGTGGGAGAGCTGTTTTTCGATCGGCAGACGGCGGTGGTGGGAGACCGGCTTGGGGGTCTCGACCACAATCTCATTGTCGGTGCCGGCAAGCAGGGCGGAGCCGCTGTCCTCCACGGGAAAGAAGTCCGAGACGTGGAGAAAGCCCGCCTTTTCCATGCCGATCTCGACAAAGGCGGCCTGCATTCCGGGCAGCACGCGGCCGACCTTGCCCTTGTAGATATTGCCGACGATGCCCCGTTCCTGCCGGCGCTCGATGAGCAAGTCGGTCAACTCGCCGTCTTCCATCAGGGCGATGCGGCTCTCCTGGGGCGTGGAATTAATGTAAATGTCCTGTTTCATGCACTCTCATTTCGTTGGGAAGCGATCTGCAAGGAGGGAAGATAAATGGGAGGAGCACTCCTCACCACTCGGGGATCCATCGATGTGCGCTCAATTAAGCTTATTTATAGTCCAAAGCGGGCCGAAGTTCAACAGACGATCGGGATGACTGCCGCCGGCGGCCGCCAATCTCTCTCCGGGCCTATGCGATACGTCGATGTTACGCTGCTCCCAGGAACTTCGGGTATCTGTGAGCCACGCTTGAGTCTCTTCGTCGCACGCATAGGCCCTCCGAGAGACCGCCGGCCGCCGGCGACGGCGGCGGGGACCCCCCTCCCGTTGGTTGACTTTGGCCTCCTGCGCCGATATTTTAGTAGGGCTACCTCAAGCGTGTGCGTAAGGAGATATTTACTGCTCAGGTGGTTTTGTCATGGATCACGTTGCGACCATCCCAACCTATTCGATCCTCCACACGAAGGTTCTGATCCTCAACCGTTCGTATCTGCCGATCCACGTCACCTCGGTCAAGCGGGCCTTCTCCCTCGTCTATCAGGACATCGCCAGGGTGGTAAACGAACAGTACCAGACCTTCGATTTCGAGAGCTGGAGTCATCTGTCGGTTTCGGTGCGCGAGGAATCCGTGGGATTGGTCAACCGGCTGATTCGGGTGCCGCGAGTGATCCTGCTCGTCGGCTACGACCGCGTGCCCAAGCGTCAGGTGCGCTTCAGCCGCTACAACATCTACGCCAGGGACAACTGCACCTGCCAGTATTGCGGCGATCGGCTGCCCCGCCAGGAGCTGAATCTCGACCACGTCATCCCCCGCTCCCGCGGCGGGAGCTCCACCTGGGAAAACGTGGTCTGCTCGTGCCTGGACTGCAACCGGCGCAAAGGGGGCCGCACTCCCCACGAGGCCGGGATGGCGCTGGCGCGCAAGCCACTCCGGCCGAAGTGGACCCCCTTTATGCAGGAGACTTTCAGCCTGTCCAGCTACCGGGAATGGCTCCCGTTCCTGAATATGGCCGACGTCTCCTACTGGAATACCGAGCTGCTGGAGAGGTAGTTTCGCCCTATTGGGGCTGTTTTTAGGCTCCGCAAGGATTGGCTTTTTACGCAATATCTTGTGGTCTCCCCGCCTTTTTGCCCTGTATCTTGTAATCCCGTCTTGACACACTTTTTCGCTTGTGAAATAGTCATCTCAAGCGGTTTTCAGCACGAGCTGAGACGCAAGCTTTAACTTATGCGCCTTAAGAGTCTCGAAGCAGTCGGTTTCAAATCTTTCGTCCAAAAAACCGTCATCCAGTTCCCGGCCGGGATCACCGGAGTCGTGGGGCCGAACGGCTGCGGCAAATCGAATATCGTCGATGCGCTGCGCTGGGTGATGGGCGAGCAGAGCGCCCGCCACCTGCGCGGCCACATGATGGAAGACGTGATCTTCAATGGCAGCGAGAGCCTGGCGCCGACCAACATGGCGGAAGTCTCGCTGATCCTCGACAACGAAGACGGCCGCGGGCCGGCCGAGTACAGCGGCTTTACCGAGATCATGATCACGCGGCGGCTTTTCCGCTCGGGCGAGTCGGAGTACGAGCTCAACAAAGTTCCCTGCCGCCTGAAAGACATCATCGAGTTTTTCCTCGGCACCGGCGTCGGCAACAAGGCCTACTCGATCGTCGAGCAGGGACGCGTCGACGAACTGGTCAACGCCAAGCCCGAGGAGCGCCGCTTGATCATCGAGGAGGCCGCCGGCACGAGCAAGTACAAAGGGCGCAAGCTAATCGCCGAGCGCAAGCTCGAACGGACGCAGCAGAATCTCTTGCGCGTGAGCGACATCGTGCGCGAGATCGAGCGGCAGATCCGCAGCATGGAGCTGCAGGCCAAGAAGGCGGAGCGCTTTAAGGCCTTGCGCCAGGAGTTGAAAGAGAAAGATCTTGCCTGGGCCGCCCGGCAAAAAAGCCGGCTCGCACGGGAGATCGCGCGCGAGGAGTCGCGCTTAAAGAGCGTCGAAGACCGCTTCGCCGGGATCTCCGCGTCCCTCCACGCCAAAGAGTCGGAGGGAGAAGCCGTTCGCCTTTCGCTCATGGAAGCGGACCGGTCGATCTCGGCCAAGCAGGAGACCGTTTATCAGCACAAGGTGCGCATTCAGGGCGACGATCAGAGAATCGAATTTTTGACGCGCGACCGGACCGCCGCCGAAGAAGCGGAGAAGAGAGCGGCGGCGCAGCTTCAAGAGCTGCGGGGCAAGGTCCACGGCCTCACCCGCGAGATCGAGGAGTTGGAAAAGGCCCAGAATCACTTCGTCCAGCTCTCGCTGTTCGAGGAATCCTACCTGCGCGACAAAGAAACCGAGTTGGAGAAGCTCAGGCTCGACATCCGCACTCTCCAGATGGAGCTGGAGCAGGAAAAATCTTCGCTGATCGAGCTGGCCAATCGCGCGGCCCACGCGCGAAACGACCTGGCGGCCAAGGAGAAAGAGCGCCGCGAGGTTGAAAATGACCTGGCGCGAAACCGCTCGGAAGACGCGGCGGCGGCGGTCGCGTTGGAATCGCAATCGATGACGCGGCGCGAAAGACACGAAGCCCTGGAAAAGACTCTGACGCGGGCGGAGGAGATCGCGCGGCGGATCGGCGACACCGAAAGCGCGATTGAGCGTTGGACCGCGGCCAGGGAAGAGCAGGAACAGAAGATCGACGCGCTCAGAGCGCAGCTCCACGAGACCCGCTCCCAGCTTGTCTCGCTCGAAGCGCTGCAAAAAAACTACGAAGGCTACCAGCAAGGGGTGCGCAGCATCATGGTCAAACGGCAGAGCGAGGCGGCCTTCGAGGGGGTCTACGGGCTGGTGGCGGAGGTGATCGAAGCGCCGCAAACCTATGAGAAGGCGCTCACGGCCGTGCTGGGAGACCGCCTGCAATATATCATCGTCCGCAGCCACGACGCGGGGCTTGAGGCCATCGACTATCTCAAACGCGAGTCCTCCGGCCGAGGCAGCTTCATCCCGCGCGAGCTTTCCCGGCGCGAGTTTAAAGCGCTTCCGCTGTCCGAGCCTGAGGTGCTCGCGCCGATGCTCAATCTCGTCTCGGTGAAAGACGGCTTCAAGGAGATTGCTGAATATCTGCTGGCCAACGTCGTCATGGTGCGCGACATTAAATCCGGGCTCAGCTTGTGGAATCGCAACGGCTTCAGCTGCACCGTTGTCACGCCCGAGGGCGACGTCATCGACCCGATGGGCGTGGTGACCGGCGGTAGTCTCGACGGCCTGGAAGGCAACCTGCTCTCGCAGCGCCGCCGCATGCGGGAGATGGAGGAGCTGCTGTCGGAGCTTCAGGTAAAGCTGCAAGCCGAGGAACAGGCGCTCGGCCGTCTCAAGGCCGATCTGGCCAAAGCCGAAGAGAGCCGGGCCGATTTCGTCGCGGAAAACCACCGGCTCGATCTGGCGCACGTCGGGTTCGAGCGCGACGTGGCGGACGCTGAACACGAGGTCAAGCGGCTGGAGCAGACGCGGCAGGCGCTCGCCGAGGAGCAGGGTCATTTGGCCGGCGTCTTGCGCTCGCTTGAGGAAGCGATCGAAAAATGTCGCGTTGAGATTGACCTCTGCGCCGGCGGCAAAATGCTGGCGGAGAAATCGCTGGAAGAGCGGCAGGAGATTCTCCCGCGGCTCGAGAATGCGCTCAAGCAGCTCGAAGGAGAGGCGACCCAGTCGAGAATTCGCGGCGCGACGCTGAGCGAAAAGAAAGAGCACGCCAACCTAGACCTGGAGAACCGCCGCGGCCTGCACGAGGATCTCTCGCGCCGGATCGAGGCTGCGGAGAGCGACTCGATCGAAGCGCAGCGCAGGAAAGCTCAACTGGGCGGCGAGATCGCCGCGGCCGAGATCGCCGTTGCTGAAGCAAAAGTCGCGTTGGCGGAGTTGGAGGCGGCGCTGGAGAGCGAGCGTCAGAGCTACCGTGAGATCTCGCGGGCTCTCGCGGAGCTCGACGAAGCCGTCAAAGAGCTGCGCCCCGTGGGACAGGCCTGCCAGGAAGAGAAGAATCAAATTCAGATCGCTCTCTCGGAGCAGAGACTTAATTTGCAGCATCTCCTGGACAGCATACGGGAAAAATACGACATCAACCTGAGCGAGCTGCCGGCCTGTCCTGAGCAACGTCGAAGGGCTGAACCCGCGCCCGCGGAAATCTCCGCAGAGGATCTCCACCTGGAGATAGAAGAGCTGCGCGGGCGGCTGGAGCGCATGGGAGAGGTGAACCTGGCCGCCATCGGCGAGTTCGAGGAGCTCAACGGCCGCTACCAGTTTCTCAGCAAGCAGAAGCAGGATCTCGAAGCGTCGATCGCCGATCTCCAGCAAACCATCGCCAAATTGAATCGGGTCTGCCGGCTGCGCTTCAAAGAAAGCTTCGACGAGATCAGCCAAAAGTTCGAAGAGGTTTTCCCCCGCCTCTTCCGCGGCGGCAAGGCGCGCCTGGTGTTGACCGACGAGAACGATGTCCTAGAAACCGGGGTCGAGATCGTCGCCCAGCCGCCCGGCAAGAAGCTCCAGTCGATCACGCTGCTCTCAGGCGGCGAGAAGGCGCTGACGGCCGTGAGCCTGCTCTTCGCGATCTTTCTCACCAAGCCCAGCCCTTTCTGCTTCCTCGACGAGGTGGACGCGCCGCTCGACGACGCCAATCTGGACCGTTTCAACGAGATGATTCACGAGATGAGCAGCTTCTCGCAATTCATCCTCATCACGCACAACAAGCGAACCATGCAGGCCGCCGAGGTGCTCTACGGCATCACCATGCAGGAGCCGGGAGTATCGAAAGTTGTGTCAGTGAGGATGAGCTGATCGGTTTCCGGCCCAGCTTTGAGAATTACGGGGCGAGGATGTTGACCACGCCGCCGTTGGTGGTTCGAATGACTGCGGTGTTGGTCCCTGATACGGAGATACTCCCGAGGCCTGGATTTTTTATTGGATTCGGGCCGATAGCAATGTTCGAACCGCTCACCTGAATTCCGCTCGTCACTGCACAGGCACCCCCGCAGATGCTGTTATTCACGATAATCTGACTCCCGCCGCTCCCGTTGAAGTTCACCAGCGCGCCACTGGCAGTCAGGGTGCTTCCAACTCCGTCGACGAGTACGAGCGGACCATTGACCACGTTAATCTTGCTGGCAGTAGAAAGTCTAAAGAGGTCCACTACGTTGATCTGGCTACCATTCGAGAGGCGAATCATGGCCAAACCGTTGGCATCCACCAACATCTTGCTTCCGACGAGGTTAATAAGGGGTCCATTGTTCACAGTTATCAGGCCCTTATCTAGTGCGATAACCGGCCCTTTCGACATTACGTTAGCACTATTCAGGTCTAAGGCACGGTTGGCGTCAGCAGGATCCGCAGCCGCGCCGATCATTAGCTGGGTTTGGCCAGTGAGCGACCCGACTAAATTAATGATCGGCGCGGATGCTTCGAAAAGAGCCGTATCAATGCGCACTGCGGCGCTTGACGCATCTGCGGCTCCTTTCTGAACCTGGATATTCGCTCCACCCGTAGCTTCTAACAAAGACCCGATTGGGTTCGTTGCCGTTGCTGTGCCTGGATTAAAAGGATCGGCGACAGTGAATTGGGCACCATTGCCTTTGATGGGCTGGTCCGTGCCCAGGCCGGCGGCATCCGTGTTGATCCCTTGGAGATAAAAGAGACTGTTAGGAGAATTGATGCCGCTGCTATCGGCGCCGAAGGTGTAAGATCCGCCGTTAAACACAGCCACAGGGTTGGGCGAGTTAGGGTTGGCGGAGTTCATGACGAGTTGTGCGCCGCCGCCGCCCTGAATCTCCAGCAAATTTGAGTCTGAATTGATGATGCTGTTGGTGGCCGCGATTAACGACCCGCCGATCGTAGCCAGGCCATGCACCCTGATAAGGCCGTCCGAACCCGTCTGAGTAATTGTCGAGTCGGTGAGCTGAATCTGGGGGATGGTGTCGATAAGGTTGACGTCGCCAAACCCAAAGAGTGGTCCGGCAACGACTATAGTGCTAGTGCTGCCCGTTGCACTCAACAGCACGCCGTGTTGCCCAGGGAATGGTGGCGGAACGGGGCTGCTCGTTGGGCCGATATCATTACCCGCCATGTCGGTCAGCGTCAGCGTGCTATTGTTTAGTTTAAGTAAAGGCTCATTGGCGGCGAGCTTAAACTGCGCGTCGTTTCCGCAACCCTCACCAATGCAATCATCCTTCCCGAATGTCCTGAGCGTTACGTCAGCGTTGGTGAGGTCCAGCAGTGACCCGGTAAAATTCCATGTTTGTGTGCCGTCGCCGAGCCCCAGCACATCAGCCGTCAGCGAGCCGCCGGTGATTTTAATCACCGGCCCGGCGGTGTTGGCAAGTGTGCTCCCTCCTGTATTCCTGACCACCGGGTCAAGGCCGAGAATGAGATCGCCGAGAGTGAGATCGAGGTTGGTTAGATCCAATATGGAGCCGCCTATTGAGACGTTCGCCCCGCCGCTCAAGTTCAGCAAGGAAGTCGCCCCTAACGTCAGGCTGCCGCTCGAGACGTTGGTGTTGGAAAACCTGAGGAGAGGTCCGGCGGATCTGCTCGTAAAGTTCCCTGGATTGTCGAAGCCGTTACCTCCAACAGTTATGTCGGCGCTTGTCGCTATGAGAAGCGGCTGGCTTTGCACTACGGTCTGGCCGGAGGGCAAATTAAACAGGCTGAAACCGGCGCCGGTGTTAAGTGAATCATTCGCGACTACAACGGTGGCAGGCGGGGTAAGAGGGAAGGGCGGCGGCGGCGGCGGTGTAGATGAAGTTAGTGGTGCACAGGTACTACCGCCGGCACATGTGGTGAGGGAGCCTCCGTTCATCTTCACCAGGTCTGTCCCTATGAAGACCGTGCTATCGGTGAATTGAAAGAGTGCGGGGGGTGAGGAGCTAGTTTCGGGCACTGTAGTAGGAGGAGGCGGTGGAGGAGGCGACGACGGCGGAGGAGGTGTCGGCCCTCCCCCTCCTGTAAGCGTTACCAAAACATCCGCGACTCCGGCCGCCGTAGCGGTCTGGATCTGGCTATTCTCGGAACTGGGCTTCCCTCCTATTTGCGATTGGTTCAAAATCTGGTTGGCCTGCTGTTGGCTGATAGTAGAAATTTTTATATCCGTGCCGGTCAGAATAGCTTGAGTGTTCGCGCCGATATCCTTACCGAACGCATTGACAAGGCCGGAAAGGACGGTCATGACGGTCTGGCCGAGCGCCTGGAAATATTGGAAAAATACCACGGTGCCGCGCACGGCGGCCACCGCGTTCGGCGTGCGGATGACGACCTCGTCGCCGGGGCGCATCAGCTGCTTTGCGACATTGACCAACATGGCCCCTGAGGACAACTCCATGGTGGACCGGGTAGCGCCGGTGGGAAGCAGCTCTTCGCGCACTTCGAGGCGCGACAGCTCGCGCAGCGTGACAGTGCTCTTGCCGCCGAACAGGACGCGGACCAGGGATTTCTCCTGGGTGTCGATGGTGTCGCGGATAAGAACCCCGTCTTTAAAGCGTAGGGCGACGGGGCCGGGCGCGGCGGGTCGGCTCAACTGCGCCTTGCCCTGAAGAGCGGTCACCACTCCCGCCGGCTGCTGCTGGGCGTAAACGTGCGCGGATGCAACTAGAGACAGTGCGCTTTGGAGGGCAACGACCCGAAGCCGACGGATATTTTTCACGGACCCGCCTTTAAGCCAAGACAATGATTGCAAAGTGTCACTGTTGTTATTATAGTCACTCCGCTTTGTCAACAATAACGTTGCACGGAGAGGCTGGGACATGAGCAGAGCGTTTGTCTGGTGTTTGAC
>MGSS01000007.1:0-1651 GCA_001798595.1 Deltaproteobacteria bacterium RIFCSPLOWO2_12_FULL_60_19
TCAGTTGCTTTGCGACATTGACCAACATGGCCCCCGAGGACAACTCCATGGTGGACCGGGTAGCGCCGGTCGGAAGCAGCTCTTCACTCACTTCCAGGCGCGACAGCTCGCGCAGCGTGACGGTGCTCTTGCCGCCGAACAGGACGCGCACCAGGGATTTTTCCTGGGTGTCGATGGTGTCGCGGATAAGGACTCCGTCTTTAAAGCGCAGGGCGACGGGGCCGGGCGCGGCGGGCCGGGTCAACTGTGCCTTGCCCTGAAGGGCGGTCACAACTCCCGCCGGCTGCTGCTGAGCGTAAACGTGCGCGGATGCACCTAGAAAAAGTGCGCCTTGGAGGATAACGGCCCAAAGCCAATAGATGTTTTTCACAGAGCTGCTATTTAGTCGCAGAAAATGATTGCAAAGTGTCATTGTTGTTATTATAGTCACTCCGCTTTGTCAACGAAATAATTTTGCGCGGAGAGGCTGGGACATGAGCAGAGCGTTTGTCTGGTGTTTGACGGTCTTGGGAATTCTTTTCGCCTCGCCTCGGACCGCTCCGACGCAAATCAATGTGGGCCGTTTCCAACTGGTTTCAGTCTCGGCCGGCCAGCAGGCGGGCGTTTTCCTCATCGACACTGCGAGCGGCTGCGCCTGGCAGCTCGGCTCCAACCCGCAAACCAAGCGACTCACCTTCATCGAAATGGATGTTGAAAACCTCCACTGGAGCTGGGGCAGCGGGGCGCAACAGCAGTTAGGGCGCAAGATCGACGAATCGAATTTATCGAGCGAGCAAAAACAGCTCCTCAAGCAGGAGCTGCAAAAGACCGCCTGCGGCTGGACGCCCATCGTGCTCACGCCTCCTCCCACCGCTCCTACAACGACCCTGCCGGCGGCTCCGCCCGCCAAGCGAGAGGCTCAGCCAACGAAGAAAAAATAGGTCTATTCCTGCTACGACTATGAGCCGGCAACTTGATTTTTTCATCCGCGCTCTCTGTTTGACCGTTTTCCTTGCCGGCTTTCACGCCACGGCTGCCCGGGCGCAAGAAGCTCCCCATGAGGTCGTGGTCTTTGTCGATCGGGCCATCCTGGCCTACGACGAAAAGCGGTATGAGCAGGCCCTCAAAGAGCTGCAGGAGGCGTTGCGGTTAGACCCCGATAGCGCGGATGCCCTTTATTATCAGGGGCTGGTGTATATCGGGTTGAACCGCAACGCCGATGCCCAGGCCTCTTTGGAGAAGGCGAGAGGGCTTAGTCCCGAAGATCCGGATATCGCCTTCCAACTCGGCGTCCACTATTTCAACCAACAACAATTCGACAGGGCGGAGCCCCCGCTGCGCCAGGTTTATAAGGCCGAGCCGCGCCGCCGGAATATCGGTTATTATCTCGGTTTGATCGAGTTTCGGAAAAAGAATTACCGCGCGGCGGTTGATCTCTTTCGCGCTACGGTTCCGAGCGATGATAATTTCGCCCAGTTGAGCCGGTTTTATTCAGGCCTCGCAATGGGCAATTTGGGCTTCGCCCGGGAGGCGCGGAATGAGATCGAGGAGGCGATGCGGCTCCAGCCCGCTTCGCCTCTGACCGCCCCGGCGCAGCGATTCGGCGAGGTCTTGCAGAGCGCGGCCGACCGCGAGCGGTTTTTTCATGGGGAGATTAAGTTCGGGGTCTATT
>MGSS01000007.1:1660-41437 GCA_001798595.1 Deltaproteobacteria bacterium RIFCSPLOWO2_12_FULL_60_19
CGGGGTCTATTATGACACCAACGTTCCGGTAGTTCCCAATGCCAGCAGCGATCTCGTGGCCCAGACCATACGCGGAGACCAGGGACGGCGGAAAAGCGAAGGGGAGCTGGCCACTATGAATCTCTCGTACATGTGGCTCAGGACTCTCGATTGGGAGGGAACGGTTTCTTACCGGTTTCTCCAGACCTACAACAATCACCTGACGGAGTTTAACACGCAGAGCCATACGCCGACCCTCGGCCTGACCTATAAAAGCGCGACGCTCGGCATGCCTTATTTTGCCGGCATGCAATGGACCTACGATTTCATCACCCTGGGGAACCGGCGCTATACCGAGCGGTGGATCGTCAACCCTTATTTTTCGTTGCAGGAGAACTCCGGGAACCTGACTAACTTGCAATTTCGCTTTCAGGCGAAGAATTTCTTCGACGATCAGGCCGTCACCCAGGGGTCGCCCGTCGGCAGGTCGGAGATTCGCGATGCTTTGAACTACATGGTCGGGCTGCTCCATGTCTTTCTGTTCGATCAAGGCCGCCACAGCATAAAGGTAGGATATCAATTCGACACCGATAGGGCGGAGGGGAAGAACTGGGACTACCGGGGCCATCGTCTCCTCATCGGCGGTCTCTATACCCTCCCCTGGGGGGCGGCTCGACTCCGTTACGATCTGGACTACCACTGGCGATTTCACCCGCACAAGAATAGCCTGCTCCCGGTCGACGCGATGGGCACCGTACGGCGCAGGGACAACGAGCCGGTCCACCTTGTCAGCATCGCCAAGGATTTTGTCTTCGACTTCTCAAAATCTTTTTCTCTTTCGAGTTGCGATGCCGCCAAAGATCCCAAGTGCTCGTTCACCGTCTCGCTGGAGTATCTCTTCGACCGGAACCGCTCGAACCTCAAGCCCTACGATTACGAGCGCCACGTCGTCACCACCAGCCTCGCCTGGCGTTTTTGAATACAAACCCGGCGCAATCTGTTATAGGGATTCTGCTGAAAAACCCCTCCGCTCACCCTTCGACCAGGCTCAGGGCGAACGGAGGGGAGTTAAAATCATTGATGTATTTCCGTTCGTGCTGAGCTTGCCTGTCCTGAGCGAAGTCGAAGGGTCGAAGCATGAACGGTCTTTTTCAGCAGAATCTATAGGGGTTTGAGACCCCATCGAAATACCCGAGGAGGTGAGTCATTCATGAAAGACATTCCGCTTTTCCAGCGCTTAAAAACCGGCCTTGCCAAGACCCGCGCGGGTTTGGGGCAGCGGCTAGAGGGCCTCTTCAAGGAACCGAGTTGGAATGAGGCAACGCTGGCGGAGCTGGAAGAGATTCTCCTGGCGGCGGACGTCGGCGTCAAGGCTACTCAAAGACTGGCCGACGCCGCCAATCTCTACGTCAGAGGACAGAGCGCGCAAGAACTCTTTTCATTTTTGGAACGCGAGATCGTCCACATCTTAAACGAGGCCCGTGAAAGGTCGACGCCGCCGCCACCGCCCCTTTCCCAATCGCCGTGGGTGATCCTGTTCCTCGGCGTAAACGGCGTGGGAAAAACCACCACGATCGGAAAACTGGCCGCGCAATACCGCGGGATAGGCAAGAAAGTTCTGCTGGTCGCGGGAGACACGTTTCGCGCCGCCGCCGTCGAGCAGTTGGAGGTTTGGGGAAAAAGAGCCGGGGCCGAAGTGATCAAGCAACAGGCGGGCGTCGATCCCTCGGCGGTGGTGTTCGACGGATTGCGCGCGGCCAAGCAGCGCGGCTGCGATGTCGTCATGATCGACACCGCCGGCCGGCTCCACACCAAGGTCCATCTGATCGAAGAGATCAAGAAGATCGGCCGGGTGATCGCGCGCGAGCAACCCGGCGCGCCGCACGAGACGCTGCTGGTCATGGATGCGACGACCGGGCAGAACGGCCTCCAGCAGGCGCGCGTGTTCAAAGAGGCGATGGAGATAACGGGCATCGTCTTAACCAAGCTCGACGGCACGGCCAAGGGCGGCGTCGTCATCGGCATCCAGGAGGAGCTCGCTATCCCGGTAAAGTACGTCGGTGTTGGCGAGGACGTCGAAGACCTCCAACCCTTCGACCCGGCCCGCTTCGTCGAGGCGCTGTTCGCAAGCTAGCAAGCCATCCGTTTCATCGCCCTCGATTCCATTCAAGCTGCCTCTGTTTTCACGCTTGAAATCACCCGAATTAACCGGCTTAATGAAACCCTACTCCGACCATGGATGACAAGAGTACCGACCTTTCCTCGCTGCGGATCGACCGGACGGAGAGTCCCCGGTTTTCGCCAAAGCCGAAACTCATTCGTCGACTTGTGATCACGGCTCTCGCGCTGGTGGTTTTACCGGGCGGATTTTTCCTCCTTAGGCCCGTGCTCGTTCCGGGCGTCGAGGTCCAGTTGGCGACGGCCTCTTTCACCTCGGCGGCGCAGGCGAACGCGGTGCTGACGGCGAGCGGCTACGTCGTCGCCCGCCGGAAAGCCGCCGTCGCTTCCAAGGGAACCGGCCAGCTCGTCTATCTCGGCGTCGAAGAGGGAGACGAGGTGAAAAAGGGACAGGTGATCGCGCGTCTCGAAGACAACGACGTGACGGCCGCGCTCAACCGGGCCAAAGAGGATCTGCGAGTGGCCGAGGCCGATTTGCACGACGCCAAACAGTCTTTGGAGCGGCAGAGAATTCTCAAGGAGAAGCAGTTCGTCGCCGTGGCGGACTACGACGCCGCCGAGGCGCGCTACCAGCGCGTCGTCGCCTCGATCGAGTCCGCGCGCGCCTCCGTCAAGGAAGCGGAGGCGGCCGTGGGAAATACGCGCATCGTCGCGCCGTTCGACGGCACGGTGTTGAGCAAAAACGCCGATGTGGGAGAGATCGTCGCGCCGCTCGCCGGCGCCGCCAGTTCCCGGGCCGCGGTCGTCACGATCGCCGACATGAGCTCTCTGGAAGTCGAAGCGGACGTGTCGGAGGCGAACTTGACCCGCGTCTTCTCGCGCCAGCCCTGCGAAATAACTCTCGACGCTTATCCGGAACAGCACTATCCGGGCTACGTCGAAAAGATCGTCCCGACAGCGGACCGCGCCAAGGCGACGGTCATGGTGAAGATCAGGTTTAAATCCTACGACCGGCGCGTTTTACCCGAGATGGGCGCCAAAATCATCTTTCTGCCGGCGGGCTCGGAGGAATCAACCGAACCGGCCGTGTCGTTGCTCACCGTGCCCGCGTCCGCGGTCGCGGCGCGGGACGGCAAAGCAGTCGTGTACCAGATACAGCACGGCAGGGCGGCCGAGATCCCGGTGGTCCTGGGCCGGCGCGCCGGCCACCAGGTCGAAATCAAGCAGGGCCTAAAAGCCGGCGACAAAGTCGTCGCGAGCGTGGATCAAAAGATTGCGCCGGGAACGAGGCTCACCGTAAAACAGAATTAGGTCCGACGTGGCCGCGCCGCTGATCGAGATTCAAAATCTCTTCAAGTCCTACCGCCGCGACAGCCTTGAGATCCCGGTGCTGCGGGACATCTCGCTCACCATTCCCAAAGGAGCGTTTCTCGCCTTCATGGGCCCCTCGGGCTCGGGCAAGACAACGCTCTTGAATCTCATCGCGGGCATCGACAAGCCGACCTCGGGAAAAATCATCGTCGCCGGAACCGACGTTGCGGCGCTGGACGAAACGGACCTCGCCAGGTGGCGCTCGGTCCACATCGGATTCATCTTTCAGTTCTATAATCTGATCCCCGTGCTGACGGCGCTGGAGAACGTCGAGTTGCCGCTGCTCCTCTCGCCGCTGTCCAAAAGGGAGCGGCGCGCGCACGCCGAGCTTGCGCTCAAGATCGTCGGACTGGCCGACCGGATGGACCATTACCCGCGGCAGCTCTCCGGCGGCCAGGAGCAACGCGTCGCCATCGCCCGCGCGGTCGTTACCGATCCGACGATTCTCGTCGCCGACGAGCCGACCGGGGATCTGGACAAAGTCTCCGCGGATGAGGTGCTCGGCCTGATGGAGCAGCTGAACCGGGAGACGAAGAAAACCATCCTCATGGTCACGCACGATCCGCGCGCGGCGGAAAGAGCCGGCTGCATCCGCCATCTGGAAAAGGGCGAACTGGCTTGAGGAGATTTCGTGGAGCTTTTACGGCTCATCCTGCGCAACGCGTTGCGGCATAAGCTCCGCAGCCTGCTCACGGTCTTGGGCATCGCCGTCGCCGTAATGGCGTTCGTGCTTTTGCGCACCGTGGTCACCGCCTGGCACGTCGGCATCGAAGCTTCGGCGGCCAACCGGCTCATCACGCGCCATGCCGTCTCCTTTGTCTTCCCGCTGCCTTACGCCTACCGCGACCGCATCGCGCAGGTCCCGGGAGTCGAGCGCGTCACCTTCGCCGTCTGGTTTTCCGGCGTCTATATCGACAAGAATCAGTTTTTCGCGCGGCTGGCCGTCGACTCCAACACATTTTTCGACGTCTATCCGGAGTTTCTCCTGACGCCCGCGGAATTCGAAGCCTTTAAACGCGAACGCAACGCCTGCATCATCGGCGCGGACATCGCCGAGCGCTACAAGCTCAAAATCGGCGACCTGATGCCCGTCGAGGGCGACATTTTCCCTGGGAGATGGCAGTTCGTGGTCCGGGGAATCTATCGCCCCCGGGACAAGACCACGGACCCGGCGAGCATGCTCTTTCACTGGAAATACCTGGAGGAGCGGGGGCGACAGGAGAGATCGAACCGGGTCGGGCAGGTGGGCTGGTACGTCGTTAGGATCTCCGACCCGGACAACGCGGCGGCGGTTTCACAAGCGATCGACGGCCTGTTTGCCAACTCGCGCGCGGAAACCAAAACCGAAACGGAGCGCGCTTTCCAGCAGAGCTTCCTCTCTTCGATGGGCTCGGTCGTCACCGCGATGGATTTGATGTCATTCGTGATCATCGGCATCATCCTGCTGGTCCTCGCCAACACTATGATCATGTCCGCCAGAGAACGAACCCACGAATACGCCGTGCTGAAAGCTATGGGCTTTTCCGGCCGCCATATCTTCACGCTGATCGCCGGGGAATCCCTGGCGCTGTCGCTGCTGGGGAGCCTCCTGGGCCTCGCCATCACGTTTCCGGCCGTCGACGGATTTCAGGGCGCTCTTCCCAAGGGATGG
The DNA here is from genome assembly GCA_001798595.1 of Deltaproteobacteria bacterium RIFCSPLOWO2_12_FULL_60_19. Taxonomy (GTDB): domain Bacteria; phylum Desulfobacterota; class Binatia; order UBA9968; family UBA9968; genus 2-12-FULL-60-19. The sequence goes on from MGSS01000007.1 coordinate 6,780, forward strand.
TTCCCGGTCTTTTACATCGAGCCCAAGACCGTGGTCGCCGGCTGCCTCGCGGGCCTGCTCGTGGGACTCGCCGCCTCTTTGATTCCGGCGCGGCGCGCCGCGATCACCAGGATCGTCGATGGACTGAGACACGTCGGCTGAAGATGGGATTGGGAATTTGGAATTTGGGAAGAGCATGGCGCCATGAAGATTCCGTTTCGCTACATTTTTCGGAGTTTCGCGGCGCGCCGCCTGACCACAGCCATGACCGTTCTCGGCATCGGCCTGGTCGTCTTTGTCTTCGCCGCCGTGCTTATGATGGCAAATGGAATCCGGCAGACTCTCCGGACGACCGGCTCCGACGACAACGTGCTGGTGCTCAGGAAAGCGGCGAACAGCGAGACGCTGAGCATCCTCGATCGAAGCATCGCCACGTTGATTGCCGGCATGCCGCAAGTGGCGCGCTCCGCCGCGGGCTCCCCACTGAGTTCCAGGGAGCCCGTCGTCATCATCAACATGGAGAAGCTCAGCGGAGGCATGAGCAACGTTACTGTGCGCGGGGTGGAGCCGGCCGCGTTCGAGCTGCGCCCCCAAGTCGGGCTGATCGAGGGAAAAATGTTCCGCTGGGGAGCGCGTGAGATCGTCGTCGGCCGCTCCATCGCCAGGCGGTTTGCCGGGGCCGAGGTCAGCGCGCGAATCAAGTTCGCGGGCGATCTCTGGAGCGTGGTCGGCGTTCTCAGCTCGGGCGGGAGCGGTTTCGACTCGGAGATCTGGGCGGACTCGACGCAGATCATCGACTCCTTCAAAAGGTCTTCTTATTCGACGCTGACGCTTAGGCTCAGGGACCCGGAAGCATTCGCCGAGTTCGTGAAGGCGTTTCAGGGCGACAACCGCCTGCTGCAATACGAGGCCAAGAGAGAAAGCAAGTTTTTCGAAGAGCAGTCTGAGATGATGGCGGCCTTTATTCGGATCCTGGGACTGTTCATCACCGTGATTTTCAGCGTCGGCGCGACGATCGGCGCGATGATCACGATGTACGGCGCGGTCGCCAATCGGACGGTCGAGATCGGCACGCTGAGAGCGCTCGGATTTCAGCGCCGGAGCATCCTGGCCGCTTTTCTCGGCGAGGCCTTCATGCTCTCGCTGCTCGGCGCGGCGCTGGGGCTGGCGTTCGCCTCGCTGCTCCAGTTCGTCACCATTTCGACTTTGAACTTCAACTCGTTCGCCGAGATCGCTTTTTCCTTCGCCCTTTCGCCGGCGATTGCGGCGTCGTCCGCCGGCTTCGCGCTGGCGATGGGTTTTCTCGGCGGCTTTCTCCCGGCCGTCCGCGCCGCCCGGCTGAGCACCGTCGCCGCTTTGCGGGCGGAATAATCCGCTTCCGATCTCTACGCCCTTCCCTTTGACTCTGGTTCTATAACTTGTTAACGAGAGAGTGATCTTTTTCCGGAGCAATCAACTGGTATCGAACACGGGGCTTGAATCCCCGTGTTCGACCAAAGGGGAGAGCTGCCGCTTCTCCCCTTTGGAAACCCCATCGGCTTTGTGCCCGCCTCAAGAGGCGGGGTTGACATTGAATCTTTTATGAAAGCCGTTCGGATTCACGCGCATGGCGGGCTGGATGTGCTGCGTTATGAAGAGGTCGAAAGACCGCGCCTGACTTCTCCCACCGACGCCATCGTCCAGCTTAAGACCGCCGCGCTCAACCGCATCGATCTGTGGAACCGCCAGGGGCTGACCGGCCTGGACATCGCGCTGCCGCACATTCTCGGCGCTGACGGCGCGGGCATCGTGGTCGAGACCGGCGAAGAGGTCCACAACGTGAAACCGGGGGACCCAGTCTGCCTCTACCCGCCAAGCGGCTGCGGCCGCTGCGAGTTCTGCTCGACCGACCGGGAGTTTCTCTGCATCAACCTACGGGTGCCGGGAGAGCGGCTGCAAGGCACCTACGCCGAATATGTCAAAATACCCGCGGGCAACTGCTTCCCGGTGCCGGCCGGCTTGTCGTTCGAGGAGGCGGCGGCGTTTCCTCTCGTGTTTCTGACGGTCTGGAGAATGCTGGTAACCAACGCCGAGTTGAAACCCGGCGAGCACGTTCTGATCCTCGGCATCGGCGGCGGAGTGGCGACGGCCGCCCTGCAGCTCGCCAAGCAAATGGGCGCGCATGTCGTCGTCACCTCCAGTAGCGACGAGAAGCTGGAAATGGCAAAAAGCTGGGGCGCGGACCACGGGATCAATTACCTAAAGAGCGATTTTACCAAAGAGGTCCGCGCATTGACGGCCAAGCGCGGGGTCGACGTCGTGGTGGACTCGGTCGGCGGGGAGAGCTGGGTGAAGAGTCTCGCCGCGCTGGCTAAAGGCGGCCGCCTTGTGACCTGCGGCGCGACCGCGGGCGCAAATCCTCCCACCGACATCCGTCGCATCTTCTGGAACCACCTGAAGATTTTCGGCTCGACCCTGGGCAGCCGAGGAGAGTTCCGCCAACTGCTGAGCTTCATGCAGGTGAATGGCGTGCGGCCCATCGTCGACCAGGTTTTCCCTCTCCAAGAAACCGCCGCGGCCCAGTGCCGCCTCGAAGAAGGAAAGCAATTCGGCAAAGTCGTCTTGCAAATCGCGGATTGAAGATGGACAACGCGAGAGAAACAAACTATTTTAGCCGGGATGAGAGTCATTTCCGGAGCGGCCAAGGGGCGGCGTCTTAAAGCGCCCAAGGGCCACGCGCTTCGTCCGACCGCGGACAGAGTTAAGGAGGCGCTGTTCAACATCCTGCCACACGATCTTTCGGGGCGGAAAGTGCTCGATCTCTTCGCCGGCACGGGAAATCTGAGCATCGAAGCATTGAGCCGCGGCGCTGGAGCAGCCGTTCTGGTCGATGTTTCAAGGGAGGCAACGCGCGCGATCGAGGAAAATGTTCGGGGGCTCGGCCTCACCGAGAGGTCGCGCGTGTTGACAGCGTCTGTTTTCAAGTCCGTGCGCATGCTCTCGCGCAGGGAGGAAAAATTCGATCTCATTTTTCTCGACCCGCCTTACGATAAGGAGCTGGTCGGAGAAACGCTCAAGGCGATAGCCGCGGAAGGCATATTGGCGGAATCCGGCGTGGTTGTCGCGGAACACAGCGTGAGAGAAAAAGTCCAAGAGCGGTACGGCGCGCTCGTCCTCGCCGACCGGCGCCGCTACGGCGACACGCAGCTTTCGTTTTTCGGTTACGTGGAGGGGCAGAGGTAACAACGAATATCTTTTTACAGACCGCTCAAAAAGGTCCCAGATACAAGGCGCGCGAAGGTCCGCGAGCGGAGGCGTACTTTTCTAGTACGTTGACGCGAAGCGGGCCGAGCGCAACGCCGTAGATGGGCCTTTTTCAGCGGTCTGGGGTGTGGAGAAGATGGCGCAAACAAAGATTGCGATATATCCGGGCTCTTTTGATCCGATTACCAACGGCCACGTCGATCTGGTAAAGCGCACGCTCAGAGTTTTCGACCAGGTTGTCGTGGCGATCGCGCGCAACCAGGAGAAGGACAATTCTCTCTTTACGCTGGAAGAGCGCCTGGAGATGATCCGCGAAGTCTTTAAGGGGCTCGGTAGCCGCGTCAAAGCGGACAGCTTTGACGGGCTCCTCGTGAAATACGCGAAAAAGACGGGCGCGAAGGTCATCATCCGGGGGCTGCGAGCCGTTTCCGACTTTGAATATGAATTTCAGATGGCGATGATGAACCGCGAGCTGGCGCCGGATCTGGAGACGCTGTTCATGATGACCGGCCAGTCCCACTTTTATCTCAGCTCGCGCCTGGTCAAAGAAGTCGCAAGCCTTGGAGGAGACGTCTCCGCGATGGTACCCAAAGCGGTCCTTAAGAAGCTCGGAGAAAGATTCTAGTTGTGGGATTTTGCCGCTATGAAACTCAGCGCAAGAAGCAAGCTGATAAAACCCGCCGTCACGTTGGCCCTCGCCGCGAAGGCGCAAGCGCTGCGCGCGCAGGGCGTCGACCTGGCGAACTTCACCGCCGGAGAGCCCGATTTCGACACGCCCCAGCGGATCAAGGACACCGCGATCGTGGCGCTGAAGAAAGGGATGACCAAGTACACCGACGTGCGCGGCATCGAGCCGCTCCGCGAGGCCGTGGTCGCGAAATATGCGAGGGAATACGGCCTCAGCTACACTAAAGACGAGGTCCTGGTGAGCTGCGGCGGCAAGCACGCCCTCTACAACGTGCTGCAAGCGACGCTCGATCCCGGCGACGAGGTGGTGATTCCGGCGCCCTACTGGGTGAGCTACTCCGACATGACGCTCCTCGCCGGCGGCGCGCCGAAGCTCGTCCAGACGACGGAGGAGAACGGCTTTCGCATCACGCCGGAGCAGCTTAAAGCCGCGCTGACGCCGAAGACGCGCATGTTCATCCTCAACAGCCCGTCGAACCCGACCGGGACGGGCTATTCCCGCGACGAGCTGATGGCCCTCATCCGCGTGTTGGAACGGCACGACTGCATGATTCTATCCGACGATATCTACGAGAAGATCGTCTACGAAGATTTCCGCTTTCACAATATTGTGAGCTTGCAACCGGGCCTGCGGGAGCGCACGATCCTGTTCAATTCGGTGTCCAAAACCTACGCGATGACCGGATGGCGGATCGGATTCGCCATCGGGCCGGCGGCCGTCATCAAGGCGGCGGGAACGATTCAGAGCCAAAGCACCTCGAACGCGACGTCGATCGCCCAGGCCGCCGCCGTCGAGGCGCTGAACGGCCCCCAGGACGAAGTGACGGCGATGGTGCGCGAGTTCGAAGCGAGGCGCGATTTCGTCGTGGCACGACTCAAGGCGATGCCCGGCCTGAGCTGCTACAACCCGCAAGGCGCGTTCTACGTCTTTCCGAACGTGCGCTCCCTGTTCGGACGAAAGTGGAAGGAGAAGACGCTTGCCACGCCCGCCGACGTCGTCGAATACTTTCTCGAAGTGGCGCGCGTCCTATGCGTCCCGGGCGAAGATTTCGGCTCCACCGAAAACATCCGCTTGAGCTACGCGACTTCGCTCGCCGAGCTCGAAAAAGGCTGCGACAGGATTGAGGCGGCGATCAAGAAGCTGGCGTAAAAACTAATGATAGGAAGTTGCTTTTTAGATTTAGCCACCGGGAACTCAAAATTGCCCTCCGGACCACCTGCCACGGCGTCATCGGGCAATCTGGCAGGTGTGTTAGCCGACGCCTGGAAGTTATTTTGCACGGCGCGCCGCGTCTAAAGCCATCAAGGCGAAGGCGAACGCGACCGCGAGCAGAATGATTGTGGAAAGAATTTCCATGTCTATAGCTCCTCCAGCGAATCAATGAGCCGCTCGACGCGAAGGTGCAATAGCTTGCTTGCCAAGATTGGTCAAATTTTTGGCCTTTCCCCTCTTTTCTTGTAGTGAAAATAGTCGCGCAGGATCTGCGCGTGGTCGAAAACGATGGGCGCAGGGAGAGTGGTCTCCGTGAAAAGCTCCGCCCGTGCGGCATCGTCGGCGCCCTTCGGCGTCTCGCCGGCTCGGGCGATGAAGACGGTGGAGATCGTATGATGGCGCGGATCGCGCCGGGGATCGGAGTAAGTGTGGAACTGCTCGAGTAGCTGCACGTCGAGCGACGTTTCCTCTTTTGCCTCTCTTACGGCCGCTTGCTCCAGCGACTCGCCGTAATCCACGAACCCACCGGGCAACGCCCAGCCGTGCGGCGGATTTTTTCTTTCGATCAAGACGATGCCCTGGTCGATTTCGATGATGATATCGACCGTGACCAGCGGATTGGTTCTCGCCCGCTTTGACATCGTAACCTAGCTTGACTCCGCTGCGAGCAGCATGTAGATATAATAATTCATAAACTTGTCGCGGGGTGGAGCAGTCTGGCAGCTCGCAAGGCTCATAACCTTGAGGTCCCGGGTTCAAATCCCGGCCCCGCAACCAAACTCAAAAAGGGGCCTTCACGGCCCCTTTTTTTCAACCGCCGCCCACGCCAAACTCCCGCCACCGCTCGGCCAGGTAGCCGCCCAAAGCGCCCGCCGGGATCGCAGCCAGATAGGAGATCAACACGAACCACTCCGGCACGGAAAGATCGCTTTCCGCCATCGCCTGCTCCAGCGTGGAGACAATCATCGATCCAACGCCGACAGCCGCTCCATGCTTGATTTCAAGCGCCTTGGCGAGCCGGCCCGCGACAAAGCCGCCGAGGATGATGCAGAGAGTCCCGATCGCAAAACCGAGGAGGAGACCTTCGGGAGAGGTGGCATAGCGCCGCAGCGCTTCTTCCGACAGCTCGCCTTCCTCGAGCAGCTTCCTCGACACGAACAGGGCGATATATGCAATCATCGCCACGTACGTCGCGACATAGTCGACGATGACACCGGTAACGATAGGGCGGATCCGAAGCCCGGTAAAAATAGAAGTGGGCTGCATCGGCGGTGGAACATCGCCGGGTCGATAGGATCCCGATTGCATATCGGAAGCTCAAGCGAAATAGGTCATTTGCCGCCGTAAACCCTGTCGAAGAATCCCTCGTTCTCGAGATTTTTAAGCAGGGTCGAGTCGATCATCTCCTCGGCCTTGACGCCGGCCACCTTCGGGTTTTGCTCGGCGACATATTTGATGACGGTCCTCGTTCCTTCCAGCGTCGGATAGGGCTTGCGGTCCAGCTCCTCCAGCGCCTCGAGATAAAAATCTTCGGCGGCATCCGCCTTGGGCAACCTCAGGTTTCTGGCGATGACTTCTTTGACCGCCTGCTTGTTTTCCTTGTTGAATACGTAGCCGTATCCTTCCACGACCGCGCGGGTGAAGCTCTCGGCAAGCCTGGCCCGGCCTGTGACGAAATCCCTCCTGGCCGCCAGCACTGTATTTTGATAGGGGATTTTGGCTTGATTGAGGTTCAACAACGGCGTGTAGCCTTTGGCGACCATGATTTTGGTCGCCAACCGCTGCAGCATTGCCGCTTCGAGCCCTTTGGCTTCCAGCGCGGCTATCCGCTCCGGGTCCAGCCCCGCTTGCACGAGGACGATGCCGTCGCGCTTGAGATTAAGGCCGAGATGCTCCAGCGCGATCAGCGCGGAGAGGTGCGACGATCCGCCGAACCGGGCCGTCCCGAGTCGTTTGCCCCTTAAATCGGCCGCATTTTTGATATTGGGCAGCGTGACCAGGGTGAAGGGCGAGGTGTTGCTGACGCCCAGAAACATCACAATCTTCTCGCCGCCGGCGACCAGACCAAGCAGCGCGGCCGGCGCGTTCGCCGCGACCTGGATCTCCCCGGCGGCCAGCATCTGGGCAACCAGCTGGCCTCCGCCCACAAAGATCATCTGGACGTCCACCCCGTACTTTTCGAAGATTTTCTTGTCCTTGGCCACCCACAGCGGCGTGTTGTGCGGCGTCGCCGTGGAGACGGCGATTCTGACGCGCTGTAGAGCTGTCGTCTGCGCCTGGCAAGGCCATGGGACCACAAAGGTCCAGAGAAGACACAAAATCACGATCAATCGGGATATCATCGGCGTCTTACTCTCCTTCCAACGAGTTCACAGGCAAACCCCGGCTCGTCGCAACGCCACCATCCTAAGTCAGGCTGCCGGTAACGTCAATCGAGCAAGCGTGACGTTGTTGAGAGCGCCGATGTGAATTTGGTTGCATGCGTTCCACTTGACAACGCCGCTCTACCATCCTACTTTGTAGCATAGATGCTCTTCGTCGAATCGCATCACTTTACGAAGACTCTTCTCGATCACTTAACCGACGAAGAGTACCGCGGGTTGCAGGAGCGGCTAATCTCAACTCCCACCGCGGGCGATGTCATGCCGGGCTGCGGTGGGTTGAGAAAGATTCGACACGGAGATCCGCGACGCGGCAAAGGCCGACGGGGAGGGATCAGGATCATCTACCTCTATCTGCCGGAACCCCATTGGCTCTTCCTGCTCGATCTTTATGGCAAAGACGAACAAGACGATTTGACCCCTCAAGAGAAAAGAATTCTGGCTAGATTGGCCGGACAGATTAAAGACGAGGTACGGACCAGGCTCATTAAACGAACGAGGTGATGTTATGCCAAGAAAAACAAAAAAATCTTTGTTCGCTCGGTTAAAAGCCTCTCTGCAGGAAGCCCGGGAGTTTACGGCCGGAGAGCTGACGCTCAAGACCTTCAGCGTTCCCGATCCTCCGCCGAGCTATACGCCGCAGAAAATCATTGGGATTCGACGATCGCTGCGGATGTCGCAAAGCGTTTTCGCGCGGGTCCTGAACACCTCCACAAAAACGGTCCAAAGCTGGGAGCAAGGCCTGCGTCAACCGACCCAAGCAGCCCAGCGGTTGTTGGAAGTCCTGGAAAAGCAGCCTGAGATCATCGCCGCGCTTTGATAACTCACTCAGCCAGTTTCTCCGACCAGAACAAGACGCAGCCCCGGGCTCCGGCAAGGGCCGAATGTTCGACGTTACCGGGGATGACGAGATTGTCTCCCGGCTTGCAGTGAAATTTCTGCCCCCTCACCCCTTACGCCTTACCCCTCACGCCTATCGTTTCTTCCACTTTGGCACTATCTGCCTATTCGGGATGCCGTCGCCCAGGAGCGTCCGGCCGCCCAGCGGAAAGTTCTTCGGCGGGATGGCGCCCATGACGAGAAAAACCACATCGCGCTTTGAATCATTGCCGATGGCGCGATAGGCCTGCGGGGAGACACGAACGATCGCGCCTTCCGGCATCGAGTTGCGACGGCCGTCGAGGATGATCGTCCCCGTGCCCTTGACGGCGATAAAAACCTCCTCCTGCACGCGGTGGCGGTGAACATAGGTTGCGCCGTCACCCGGCTTGTAGCGCACGAAGCTGAAGCCGACGCCCTTGCAACCCATGGGACGAGAGAGAAACTCTTTTTCTTTGACTTTATTAAGCGGAAGATAAAATTTTGCGTAGCGTGCCATGCTGAAATCTCCTTTGGCTCTATTTCGGACCCTGCTGTTGAAGATAGCGAACCATCCCTTCGATGTTGAGCGGCAGGTAACTGTCGTAGCTGCTCCAGTTGCGGTACTTTTCCATCTTGACCGACTGCTTGATCTCATCGACGGACTTTCCCTGCTTCAGGTGCGCCGCCACCTGACTCTTTAAATCCTCCATATACTGCCGCATCGGCCGGACATGCTCCTTGCGCCCTACCGGGCCATGGCCGGGAGCCAGAATGTCGAAGTCCATGGCCTCCACTCGTTTGAGCGATTCGATCCATTCATCGATGTAAGAATCGTTCAAAGTGCGAAACGGCAAACTCTCCACCGGGATAAAAGCGACGGCGAACAGAGCGCGCTCCGCCGGAAAGCGCATTACAATCGAATCGTCGGAATGGTTTCTGCCCACGTAAATGAGCTCCACACGCTTCCCGCCCAGCTCAACCGCCAGCCGGTCGGAAAAAACCCTATGCGGCAGAGCCGTCGCCCGTTTCTCTCTCATGATCGCCGTTTTGGTCTTCTCGTGAGCGATCACCACGGCGGTGTCGCCAAAGACTTCCCCGCCCGAGATGTGATCGGCGTGGTCGTGGCTGTAGATGAGATATTTGACCGGCTTGTTGAAGCGTTTCGCCAGCTCACTCTTGAGCCAGCGCGCGGCGTCCGCGTCGATCGGATCGGTGGCGATAATCCCCTCCGGCGTCACCAAAAACACGGAGAAGTGGCCGGCATTGCGAAAGCGGTAGAGATCCCCCGTGATATTGCCGATCTCCCGCGCGGGCGCCTGCCGGCCGAGCGCGGAGGAGTGAAAAAAGACGGACAAGAGCGCTAAGCCTAACAGCCAAGCGCTTTTTCTATGGGTCATTTTGCCCTCCCCTGTTGACCCCGATCCGACCCCGGATTCAACTTATATTTACTCCCTGGAGCGTACCACAGTCTCGCATTTCACGCGTGAAATTTGGTTGAATGCCGGATCGGGGTTGACCTTACGGCCCATCAGTATGAAAATAGCTGTTTAAGGGGCTTGAAAGCAAACCGGAGCCGTATGTTCTACAAGTATAGATTCGAATCCGAGATCTACCCTGAGATGAGCCGGATTCCGCTGCACGTGCGGATGAAGCTCGATCTGACCGGCGTCAAGATGTCGCTCAAAGCCTGGCTGGCCTTCAGCCTGGAAGAGCGCAACGCGCTGTGCGAGCTGCCGGTCGAGACGGATGAGGAGAGAGTGGCTTTCACGGGCTACGCCCACGAGCTGTCGCGCCGCTATTTCGGCGAGCCGGCGGCGCTGGCTCCTCCGGTGGCAAATCCCGCCTGGGAAAATCAAGGCCGCGTGCCGGATTCGGTCGCGGCGAAAGGCAGGGAAGTGGATCATCCCGTCACCCTTGCCGAGTGGCGGGCATGGAATTGTTGTCAACGCTACGCTCTCATAAAGCTCTCGGTCACGAAGAATGAGCCGGAGCTGTTTATTCAGGCGATAAAGGAATTCGGCGGAGAAAACTCATAGATTTCAACCACGCTCTACCGACGGAAGGGACAACGGCCCTTGGCTAAACTGAAATCGAACGACACCCGGCTTGCCCGCCTCGTCCCCTTCGGCCTGGGCCAGGTCAAGCCGCACCATTTCCGCGAGATGGCCGCGGTCCTCTGGGAGAATAAGACACACCTCCCCTACGCCTGGAAAATTCTCCGCCATGGCGTTTGCGACGGCTGCTCGCTCGGCCCCTATGGACTGCGCGACAACGTGATGGACGGCGTGCATCTGTGCATGACCCGGCTTAACCTGCTCCGGGTAAATACGATGGGCGCCATGCGGCGGTCGGCCGTCAAGGATGTCGAACGGCTCCGCCGTCTCAGCTCGGAAAAACTCCGCGCTCTCGGCCGCCTCTCCTTTCCGCTGATCCGCCGCAGAGGCGACAGCGGCTTCACGCGCGTCTCATGGGACGGGGCGCTGGAGCTTGTGGGCCAGGCGATCCGCCGAAGCGCGCCGCAGCGCATGGGCTTCTTCGCCACCTCGAGAGGTCTCACCAACGAGGTCTACTATGTCTTTCAGAAGCTCTCGCGCGCGCTCGGAACGAACAACGTCGATCTCTGCTCGCGCCTCTGCCACGCCGCGAGTCTCTACGGGCTCAAAGCCACACTCGGCGTGGGCGCGCCGACCTGCTCGCTCTCGGATTTCATCGGCGCCGATCTACTGGTGATCTTCGGCTCCGATCTGGCCAACAGCCAGCCGGTGACCACGAAGTATCTGTATTATGCCAAGAAAAAGGGCACGCGCGTCATCGTCGTCAACCCGATGCGCGAATACGGCCTGGAGCGTTATTGGGTGCCTTCGGTTTTGCGCAGCGCGCTCTTCGGCACCAAGCTGATGGACGATTTTTTTCAGGTCCGTGTCGGCGGCGACATCGCCTTTATCAACGGCGCGCTCAAGGCGTTGATCGCCCTGGGGCGAGTCGATCGGAAGTTTATTGCCGACCGTACGCGCGGCTTCGAGGAGATCGAGGCCGCCTTGCAGGGACAGAGCTGGGAGATGCTGGAGCAGCGCTCCGGCATTCCCCGTCTGGAGATGGAGCGCTTTGCGCAGATTTACGGGCGGGCGCGGAGCACGGTGTTTGTTTACAGCATGGGCCTCACGCAGCACGAGTTCGGCGTGGAAAACGTCAAGGCGGTAGTCAACCTCGCCCTCGCCCGCGGGATGTTGGGGCGGGAGAAGTGCGGCATCATGCCGATTCGCGGCTACAGCGGCGTCCAGGGGGGCGGAGAATGCGGCTGCGAGCCGGATCGTTTTCCCGGCAGCTTTGAAGTCAACGATGCGAATGCGAGACGTTTCTCCAACCTCTGGCGCTACCCGGTTTCCGCCGCGCCCGGCCTCCGGGTGCCGCAGATGATCGAGGCGGCGCACCGGGGCGAACTCGATTTTCTCTATTCAATCGGCGGCAACCTGCGGGAGAGCATGCCCGATCGGCACTATGTCACGGAAGCGCTGGCGCGCATTCCCGTGCGCGTCCATCAGGATATTTTTCTCAGCGGCTCGATGCTGGTCGATTCGAGAGAGCTGGTCGTGATTCTCCCCGGCCAGACGCGTTACGAGCAGCGCGGCGGCGGGAGCACCACGAGCACGGAGAGGCGAGTGCGCTTCACGCCGGAGATCCCCGGCCACCGCGTCGGCGAATCGCTCCCCGAATGGGAGATCCCCTGCCTGATCGCGCGCCACGCGATGCAGAACGGCGAAACGCTTTTCCCCTACGGCGATACGCAAGCCATCCGCGAGGAGATGGGGCGCGTGATGCCGATGTATCAAGGGGTAGAGAAGCTCCAGCAGGAGGGAGACTGGATTCAATGGGGCGGCCCCTATCTTTTCAAGGACGGAAATTTTTCGAATATGCCAGACGGCCGCGCCCTGTTCACCGCGCTCACGCCGCCCGACCGGCGACCGTCTGAAAACCGTTTTTACCTTACCACGCGGCGCGGCAAGCAATTGAACAGCATGACCTTCGGCTCCAAAGACCGGCTTACGGGAAGCAACCGGAGAGATACGATCTTCATCTCGCCCGAAGACGCCGACAGAATCGGCTTGTCCGAAAATAACGAAGTCCTCATCCGATCGGACACCGGCGAGATGACCGGAGTCCTCAAGCTCGCCCCTCTCAAACCAGGCACGCTGCAAGCTTATTGGCCCGAAGCCAACGTCCTCATCCCCCGCCGCACCGACCCCGTCTCCGGCGAGCCGGATTATAACGTCGAGGTGGAGGTCAGGAAGTTATCGCGCTGAGAGCCGCCGGGCAGTGACCGACTACAACATCAAACTGGGCAGAGGAACCTACGCGTTGATTTTGCGCGCGCGATCGGCGGAGCGCGTCCGAATCGGAGCGCTGGGACACCTACGAATGCACTCAGGCGCTTACGTCTATGTCGGCAGCGCGTTCGGCCCGGGAGGGGTCCGGGCTCGTGTCAAGCATCATCTGTCTCGCTCGCCCGCTCCCCATTGGCATATCGACTATCTCCGACCGGCGACCGAACTCGACCAGGTCTGGTACACCCACGATCCGGTCCGCCGCGAGCACGCTTGGGCCGATCTTTTCTGCGGGACGCGAGGCGCTGCGATCCCCCTGCGGCGCTTTGGCGCTTCCGACTGCCGATGCGTATCCCACCTTTTTTATTTTGAGTCCCCGCCGGATTTCCCGACCTTTCGTCGGCGCATGGAGAGGGACCGACGCCCCAGACGCTGTAGGATTTGGAATTGGCCGTCCGCCCGATTTTAATGTATATGAAACACGGTGTACTTCGAGATTGTCGGCGAGATCGACGATGCCGAGCCGATTGCCATTGGAGTTCGATTCGCGACATTGCGCGACTGCGGAGACGCTACGGCCCCGGCCGCTGGCGGAAACTTAAGGGGAAGGCTACGGTCCGCCTTCCCAACGGCTTACTTTGTCGGGCTGAGGTACACTGGTACGAGGCGCACGAATTGGTAGAGTAAAGGTCAAGATTAAGCGGTACCTGGACTAGCATAGATGAAGCGGCAAAAACGACATTTTGTGATCTGCGTTAGGAACCACGAAGCGGAAGATTTGGAGCCTCGGAAGGTCTACCGTGTTTTGCCCGACGCGCGAGCCGCAAAAGACGGACTTATCCGGGTCATCGACGAATCCGGCGAGGACTACCTCTACCCGGCGGACTACTTCGTCCCCCTGGAGTTGCCGCGGGAAGCCGAGCGCGCTCTATCGCCGGCCCTACGTTAAACTTTCGGATTCGATCCTTCTGTCACCTCATCTGCACCACGACATCCACCAGCGCCGGTTTGCCCGATTTCACCACTTTGATCGCGTCGCGCAGCGCCTTCGATAGATCCTTCGGCTCGGTAATCGGGCCGGCGCCCCAGACGCCGTACGATTTGGCGTTGGTGGCAAAATCGACGGCGGGGTCTTCGATCCGGATGCCGACGGTCTTGTTCTCTACCGGCCGGCCTCTAAGCACCGCCATCCGCTCCTGGTGCTCCTCGTCGTTGTAGTACGACCGGTTGCTGAGCACGACGATCAGCAGCGGAATGTGGTAGTGCGCCGCGGTCCAAAGCGAGCTGATGGTAAAGAGTGAATCGCCGTCGGGCTGAAGATCGACGCAGAGCTTGCCCGTTCCTTTGTGCGCCAGCGCGGCGCCGAGCGAGGCAGGCAGGCCGTAGCCCAATCCGCCGCCCTTATATTTTCCAAGGATCTGATTGAACTTGGTCGCGGGCATGAAAAAGTTCTCCTTGCCCTGCGAGGTGCCGTTGGTCAGCACCCAATCCTCGTTTTTCAAAACCTCCGCCAGCTCGCTGAAGAGGCGCGTGGTGGCGATGGGGGTTTCATCCCACTTCGACTTTGTTTCGCGCGCCAGCGCCGCTTCTTGCTCGGCGTGAAGTTTCGACCATTGCTCGCGCCGCTTCTCGAAGTCGCCGGCTTTTTTCTTGAGCGCCTCTTTCTCCGCTTTGAGCCGGCGCACGAGTTCCGGTAGAAAGACCGCGGTATCCGCCATGATCGAGAGATCGACTTCGCGCAGCTTGTTGAAGTCGTGCGACCAGGCGCGCACCAGGAGATCGTCCAATCCGACGTTGATGACTTTGGCCGAAGCGGAGAGCAACGCAATCGGTCTTCGCCTTCCCGCCTCCTGCGATCGCTTGGTCACCGAGCCTTCGAGGTCGGGAACATCGAGCACCAACAGCAGGTCCGCCTGGCCCAAAACTTTGTCTTGCGCTCCGGTGAGGTTCAACGGATGCTTCACGGGGAAGTTGAACCGGCCGTGCTGGTCGAAGACCGGAATCGCCAGCAGCTCGACCAGGTCGAACAACGCCTTGAACCCCGCTTCTCTCCTGCCTACCCAATCGGCGATGATCACCGGCGTCTTGGCTTCCAGCAGCCAGCGAATCGTTTTCTCGAATCCCTCCTCCGGCGCCTGCATGGGCAGAGGCGCGGGATAGCGGTCGAGCGAGGGAACATCAACGCCGTCGCCGTTGAGCTTTTTCTCCTGCACCTCCGAATCCCAGCAGAGATAGACCGGCCCCATCGGGTCCGTCGTCGCCAGGCGGTAAGCACGGATAAAAGCTTCCGGCACCGCTTCGACGCTCCCCGGCTGGTCGTCCCACTTGACGAAATCGCGTACCAAGTTTCCCTGCACCAACGCGGTGTGGACCCAGTCGATCCACGGCCGGCGCTGCGCCGTGTCCATCGGCCCGGTTCCACCCATAACGATGACCGGCAGGCGATCGCACCAGGCGTTGTAGATCGCCATCGCCGCGTGCTGCAGGCCGACGATGTTGTGCACCGCGGAGGCCATCGGCTTCCCTTTGGCGCGCGCATAGCCGTGCGCCAGCGCCACGGTGATCTCCTCGTGGGGGCAAAGAATCATCTCCGGCATCCGGTTGCCGCCGTAGTTGACCAGCGAGTCGTGCAACCCGCGAAACGTCGCGCCCGGATTGAGCGCGATATATTCGATCTCGAACGCCTTGAGCATGTCGACGATCACGTCCGAGCCGTACTGCGGCCGCGGCCGCTCCACTCTGTGCGCTGCTTTGCTCATTGAAGACTCCTTGTGCTGAAAAATTTCCGCTGGGAAAACTAATGCTGCAACATAGTCCAAGCCCCTTTGAGTCGCAAGGGCCGGCGGGGGGTTCATCGAAGAAGCCGCGCAGGGCGCGAAGAAGTATGCACCACACGTGCAATATCCGATCTTTTCTGCTATAGGTTGGGCCAATGAACCGGTAGAGGGGGAATTCATGATCAAGCGAGACCAGCCGTACATCCGCCAACTTTTCGTCTGCATCAACAACCGCCACGGAGAAAGCCCCTCCTGCGGTTACAGCGGCAGCGAAGAGATGGTCGAAGAGCTAAAAAAAGTTTGCAAGGAACGAAATCTCAAAGGCAAGATTCGGGCGGCCAAGAGCGGCTGTTTGGATCTCTGCGCTTTCGGCCCCAATATCATGATCTGGCCGGAAGGGCTCTGGTACATGAAAGTCACGAAGGACGACATCCCGCAGATCGTCGACACCTTTCTCAAGCTGGAAGAGCAAGATAAACCGGCTCAAGCCGCGCTTTCAGCCGCGCCGGCAAAGTAATCCAATCCCGTTCAGCTCAAGTCGCGGGCCTTCGGCTGACTATCGCAGAGCCGGGGTCGCTGTCTCGACTTGCCTTGAGCAGAGATTAAATCGTTTGGCGCCCGGTTGACCAAGGAAGCAACAAATAGTAGAAACCTCCCAACTAAGGAAGCGAAAAACGTGAGCAGCGATTCGGTAGCGATCGGAAACGCGCGGACCTTGAGAAGGGACGCCTGGTGGCTGCAACCTGTCCTGACCGTGGCAGGGCTGACCGCATTTATCGTCTATACGACGTGGGCGGCCCTGGTGAACGAACACTATTATCTCGCTCCTTATCTTTCGCCCTTTTATTCCCCCTGTCTCAGCAGCACCTGCCGACATGTGACCTGGGCTCTCTTCGACTGGCCGTTCTCGCCCGCTATTCTGATCCTCTGGGCGCCGGCCGGCTTCCGGGTGACCTGCTACTACTATCGCAAGGCCTACTACCGGTCGTTCTGGTTTTCCCCTCCCGCCTGCGCCGTTCGCGACGGCCACGCGACCTATACAGGCGAAACGCGCTTCCCGTTGCTGGTTCAGAACCTTCATCGCTATTTTTTTTACGTCGCGACGCTCGTCGTCCTGTTTCTCTGGTGGGATGCGATCCTCGCCTTCCGCTTTTCGGCGGGCGGCGGGGGCTATGAATTCGGCATGGGCGTCGGCACGCTGGTCCTGCTGGCCAACGCGGCGCTCCTCTCGCTCTATTCCTTTTCCTGCCATTCCTGCCGCCACCTCTGCGGCGGCGGCTTGAACCTTTTGTCGGAAGCGCCGTTTCGCTACAAACTGTGGCTGAAAATCAGCCGGCTGAACGAGCACCATATGCTTTACGCCTGGATCAGTCTTGCCGGAGTCATGCTCGCCGACCTCTACGTGCGGCTGTTGTCGATGGGTTACATTACAGATTTGAGGATTTTCTAATCATGGCCGGGCCATACGAAACTCATGAATACGACGTGATTGTGATCGGCGCCGGCGGCGCGGGACTGCGCGCGGCCGTCGAGGCCTCGGCGCAAGGCGTGAAGACCGCCTTGATCTGCAAGTCGCTGCTTGGCAAGGCCCATACCGTGATGGCGGAGGGCGGGATCGCCGCCGCTATGGGCAACATCTATCCGGAGGACAACTGGAAAGTCCACTTCCGCGACACGATGCGCGGCGGCAAACTGCTCAACAACTGGCGCATGGCGCAGATCCACGCCCAAGAGGCGCCGGCGCGGGTGCTGGAGCTGGAGGAATGGGGCGCGCTGTTCGACCGCACCCCGGACGGGCGGATTTTGCAGCGCGATTTCGGGGGCCACCGTTACGCGCGGCTGGCCCACGTCGGCGATCGCACCGGGCTCGAAATGATTCGCACGCTTCAGCAGCACGCGGTCCATAAAGGCATCGATGTTTACATGGAGTGCACGATCGCCCGCCTGCTGAAAGACGGCGACCGGGTGGCCGGCGCCTTCGGATATTGGCGCGAGAGCGGCCGCTTCGTCGCTTTCACGGCTAAAGCCGTGGTTTTGGCGACCGGCGGGATCGGCAAGGCCTGGAAGATCACGTCCAATTCGTGGGAATACACCGGCGACGGCATCGCGATGGCGCTAGACGCCGGCGCGGATCTGATCGACATGGAGATGGTCCAGTTCCATCCGACCGGCATGGTCTGGCCGCCGAGCGTGCGCGGCATCCTCGTCACCGAGGGCGTGCGCGGCGACGGCGGAACGTTGAAGAACTCCGAAGGCAAGCGGTTCATGTTCAATTACATCCCCGAGTTCTTTAAGGCCGAGACCGCCGAGACCGAAAAGGAGGCCGACGCCTGGTACGAGGACAAAAAGAACCGGCGGACGCCCGATCTGTTGCCGCGCGATGAAGTGGCGCGCGCAATCAACGCCGAAGTGAAGGCCGGACGGGGCACGCCGCACGGCGGCGTTTTCCTCGACATCGCCTCGCGGCGCAGCGCGGACTACATTCAAAAGCGTCTGCCGTCCATGTATCACCAGTTCAAGGAGCTGGCCGGCGTGGACATCACCAAAGAGCCGATGGAAGTCGGCCCGACCTGCCATTACGTCATGGGCGGCGTCCGAGTGGACGCGGACACGACGGCCACGACCGTGCCCGGCCTCTTTGCCGCGGGCGAAGTCGCTGCCGGCCTGCACGGCGCCAACCGCCTCGGCGGGAATTCTCTGTCCGATCTCCTGGTCTTCGGGCGCAGGGCCGGCCTTTACGCGGCGGAGTACGCCAAGAAATTCACCGGGGCCGTCAAAGCGGGCGTGGATCAGCTGGCGAGCGTAGAGCATGAGCTTTTGACACCCTTCAACCACCACGGGGGCGAAAACCCCTACTCGATTCATATGGACCTGCAAGAGTGCATGCAGAACCTGGTCGGCATCATCCGCACGGAGAGCGATCTTAAAAAAGCCCTCGGCGAGATCGCGCGGTTGAAGCAGCGGCTGACGCGCGCCAGCGTCGAGGGGCATCGGCAATATAATCCGGGATGGCACCTGGCGATGGACCTGCACGCGCTGCTCGAAGTCGCCGAAACCTGCACGCTCTCGGCGATCGAGCGCAAAGAGAGCCGCGGCGGCCACACGCGCGACGATTATCCCAAGGCCGATCCGAGCTTCGGGAAGATCAACCTCGTGACCAGGAAAAAGAACGGAGCGCTGAGCATCACCCCCGAGCCGCTTCCGGAAATGCCGGGGGAGCTTAAGCAGCTGATCGAGGAGCAAAAGTAATGGCGGGCCGGCAATTTATCATGCAAGTCTGGCGCGGCGACGCCGCCAAGGGTTCGTTCCAGGAGTACCGCGTGCCGGCCGCCGAGGGAATGGTGCTCCTGGATGTCATTCACGCGATTCAGGCGACCCAGGCCGGAGATCTCGCCGTGCGCTGGAACTGCAAGGCGGGAAAGTGCGGCTCGTGCAGCGCCGAGATTAACGGCAAGCCGAGGCTCATGTGCATGACGCGGATGAACAGCTTGAACACCGACGAGCCGATCACTGTCGCGCCGATGAAGAGTTTTCCGCTGATCCGCGATCTCGTCACCGACGTGAGTTTCAACTTCGAGATGGCCAAGCGCGTGCCGGCCTTCAAGCCCAGGCCGAAAGGGCCGGACGGGACTCACCGCATGCAGCAAGAGGACATCGACCGCGTGCAGGAATTCCACAAGTGCATCGAGTGTTTTCTCTGCCAGAACGTCTGCCACGTGATCCGCGACCACGAGGACAATAAAAAACATTTCGCCGGGCCGCGCCTGTTTGTCAGATACGCGGCGTTGGAGATGCACCCGCTGGACACCAACGACCGGCGGGAATTGCTCAAGGACAAGATGGGATTGGGCTACTGCAACATCACGAAATGCTGCAGCGAAGTCTGCCCGGAGCACATCAAGATCACCGACAACGCGATCATTCCGCTGAAGGAGCGGGTCGTGGACGAGTTTTACGATCCGCTGGCGCGTTGGCTGCGCAAACTGACCGCAAAGGGAAGCTAGGCCTTTTTCAGCGGCCTAATTCCGGAGGTGTCTCATGGATGAGAAGAGCCAAGGGGAAAAGCTTACCCAGGCCGAGTTCATCAAAAAGGCGATCGTCAGCTTGAGGAAAGATCCTTACAAAGGAATTCACACCATCTATTCAGGCTTCAACGACGCCTTCCGCACCTACTTCGACGACGACCCCATCAAGTGGACCACCCAGCTCTCCAAGGAGGGCGTGATCGTAATCCGTCCCGTGAAAGGCGGCGTCATGCTGTATCTCCCCGAAGACGCCCCCGCGGGCCGGACCTCGGGCAAAGATGTGTTGAAGAAGATGGGGCTGTGACCCTTCGACCGGGCTCAGGGTCATGGTGAGTCCAGTCGAACCATGAGTTTTCTCCGACTCCCTGCTAGCGCTTTAGTCGAAGGATATTGTGAGCGCTGACGGGGCGGTGAAAGCCCTTGAGCGTCAGCTCGCCCACCGGCTCCACCTCGACAACATTTTCAACTGTCCCAAGCAAACGCTGGGAGATCAAAATCTGGCCGGGTTTTGCCTCGCCGCAAAGACGGGAGGCCAGGTTGGTCACCGTGCCGATGGCGCCGTAATCCAAGCGCCCCTCGAAGCCGATAGCGCCGATGGTGGCATAGCCCTGCGCGATGCCGACGCCGAAGTCGAGGTCGTAGCCCAGCTTGCGCCACTTTACCTTCAACTCCGCTACACTCTCCCGCATCGCAAGAGCCATCCGGATCGCCCGCTCCGCCGGGTTCGAGACGGGCACCGGGTCGTTGAAGAAGATCATCATGCCGTCGCCGGTGAAGCGCTCGAGAGTTCCTTCATGCGCGAGGATCAGTTTGCCCATCTCCGTGTGATACTCGCGAAGAACGCCCATAACTTCCTCCGGCTCAGCGGTCTCGGCGAAGGCGGTAAATCCCCGCAGGTCTAGGAAGACCACTGTCACTTCGCGCCGGTGGGTTTTTAGCGGATCCTCCGCGCCGCCGGCGACAATCATCTCGGCGAGCTGCGGAGAGAAGAAGCGCTTTAGCCGGCTGAGATGCTCAAGCTGCCCCACCTGCTCCTCTACGCGACGCTCAAGAGTTTTATTCCAGTCCGAGAGCTGAGCCGCTTGAGCCTGGACAGTGTCGTAGAGTTCCTTGATTCTCAGAAGCGAGCGGACGCGCGCCAAAAGCTCGGGCTGATTGATAGGCTTTGTCAGAAAGTCGTCGGCGCCGGCATCCAGCCCTTTGATCCGCTCCTCCGTTGGATCAAGAGCCGTTACCATGACGACAGGCAGAATTCCGGTTGCGGGATTCTCGCGGATTCTCCGGCAAACCTCGTAGCCGCTCATCTCCGGCATCACAACGTCCAGGAGCACCAGGTCCGGCTTCTCGGCTTCGACCTGTTTTAGCGCCTCAGCCCCCGAGGCTGCGGTCACAACCGCGTAGCCCTTGACGGTCAGCACGTCGGCGAGGAGCTTGACGTTCCTGGGAGTGTCGTCAACGACCAATATTTTCGCTGGAGTTTTCACGTCTTAAATTCAGGTTAGGGGTAAAGGGTAAGGGGTTAGGCGAACGGGGAAAGTGGGGACGCCTCACGCCTTACGCCTGACGCCTTACGTTTCTTTTCGTGTGCCGAGCACTCTTTCCACTTCGCCGAGAAAGTCCTTCAAACTGATCGGCTTGGTCTGGTAGCCATCAAACCCTTCAGCCAACATCGTCTGCCTATTGTGAGTCATGGCCGAGGCGGTGATCGCGATGACGGCTATACCCTTCGTTTTAGGATCGGCCCGAAGCTGCTTCAGGGCTGTGATACCGTCGATCCCGGGAAGCTGGATGTCCATGAGGATAAGTGCGGGAGATTTCTCCGCGGCGAGCTTGAGTCCTTCTTCGGCCGTCTCAGACTCTATGGTTCTGTAGCCCTTGACCTGAAGCACGTCCCGGGCCAGCTTCCGGTTCTTCTCGTTGTCTTCGATGATAAGTATCAGCTCATTCGCCATAAGATACTCTGACTTAAGAAATTATCCTCGCGCCAAGCTCGCTAAGTTCGCAAAGGCCCCGCCGCCTTTCCCCTATTTTATTTTTTTCTTGGCGTCCTTGGCGCTCTTTGCGCGAGAATATTCTTATCTTATTGGCAACGTGAATGTGAACGTCGCGCCCTTCCCCGGCTCGCTTTCGACCCAGATCTTCCCGCCGTGCATCTCGACAAATTTCTTGGTCAAGCTTAATCCAAGCCCCGTCCCTTCGCGTTTTCGGGTGTAGTCGCTTCCCACTTGGCGAAATTCTTCAAAGATCGCCTCCTGGTCTTCCCGGGCAATCCCGATACCCGTGTCCACAACCGATATGATCGCCGAGTCATCGCCGCGCGTCGCTTTAACCCGGATCTGTCCCCCTTCGGGAGTGAATTTCACGGCGTTGGAGAGAAGGTTAAGCAGAATCTGTTTCACCTTGCGCTCGTCCCCGACCAACTCTCCGAGCCGTTCGTCCACGACGCGTTCGAGCTTAATCCCGTGGCGGGTAGTGCGTTCGCGCACGAGTATCAGCGCGTTCTCCACCGCCGACGGCAGATCGAACTTCGTCAGCTCAAGCTCCATGCGCCCCGCCTCGATCTTGGCAAGGTCCAGGATGTCGTTGATGAGCGAGAGGAGATGGCGGCCGGAGGAAAGAATGTCTTCCGTGTACTCGGCCTGTTTCTCGTTTAACTCGCCGAACATTCGCTCGCCCAAAACTTCAGAGAAACCGATGATGGCGTTGAGCGGAGTACGCAGCTCGTGAGACACGTTGGCGAGAAACTCCGATTTGTGACGGTTCGCCGCCTCGATCTGCCGACCTTTTTCCTCGATCTCGCGGAACAGTCGCGCGTTTTGAATCGCCAGGGCTGATTGCGTCGCGAAGGTCTGCAGAAGGTTCACGACCTCCGGCGCAAAATTTCCCGGCTCACGACGATAAACCGTCAAGGCGCCCATGGTCCGCTGTTCGAGCAGCAGCGGCACCGCGAGGAGAGATTGATAGCCAAGCCGACGCAAGATGGGGCGTATCCGTGCGACGCCCTGCTCCTGCTCACTGAGGAGGTCAGCAAGTTGAACCGGAACCCTCGTGGCCGCCGCTCGTCCGGTTGCCCCCTGGCCGAGACGGATCGGCGTTGCCCGATAGGCTTCGACCAGCTCTTCTTCCATCCGATAGCTGGCCCGGAGGTGAAACTCTTCGGTGGCCTCGTCGTACTCGTAGATGATCCCTGCGTAGGTCCCGGAGAGCTGCACCGCGTGGCCGACGATGGTGCTAAGCACAGTCTGGAGATCAAGAGTGGAGCTGACGGCCTGACCAACCTCTCCCAATGCCGTCAGTTGCTGCACCGACCGAGCCAGCTCGCTGGTTCGCGCCTGCAGTTCTTGGAAGAGACGGACATTCTCAATTGCGATCACCGACTGGTCAGCGAACGTTTTAAGCAGCGCGATTTGTTTCTCGCTGAAAGGACGCACTTCCGTTCGGCGGATCGAAATAGCTCCAATCGCAACGTCCTCTCGCAGCAAAGGCGTCACAAGTATGGTACGGACACCAACCTGTTGCTGAAAGAGTTTGGCGCCTGGGTACTCCGTATCAACCACTGCAGCGAGATCAGGAACGTGAAGCGTCTGGCGGTCTAAGATGGCCCGGCTCACCGGCAAGCCGGGACCTAACGGGCGGTTCCCCTGTCCCAGCGGCACAGGTCCGTGATGCGCGACCGGCAGCACCTTTTCACCGTCAATGCGATAGATCACAGCGTCCAACGCATCGCACAATCTCGCAGCACTCTCCGCGACCACATCCAGCACCGGCTGAATGTCCGTAGGCGAGCTGGCAATGACACCCAAGATTTGACTCGTCGCAGTCTGCCGCTCCAAAGATTCTGTGAGTTCCTGGAACAACCGCACGTTCTCGATGGCGATCACCGCCTGGTCGGCAAAGGTTTTGAGAAGTGCGATCTGCCTATCGGTGAAAGGGCGGACCTCTGTTCGTCGGACGATGATGACACCAATTGGAATCCCTTCTCTAAGCAGCGGCGTGGCGAGTAGGGTGCGAGTGCCACTAACCTGCCGACGGGATTTAGATTCCGGAAACTCTGTTTCGATTTCTGCCGCAACGTCCTGCACATGGGTCGTTTGCCGGTCGATGATGGCTCGACCCCCAGGGGTTCCACGAGTGATGGGTCGCCGCATGTCCGCGACTGGCATTGGCCCATACACCGCCACTCGTTGAAGCATATCCCCGTCGATGCGCCAGATAATCGCGTCTTTCGCGTCACACAGCCGCGCCGCATTCTCTGCAACCACATTCAACACGGGTTGGATGTCCGTCGGCGAGCTGGCGATCACGCGCAGGATCTCACTCGTCGCTGTCCGCTGCTCCAGGGCCTCCGTAAGGTCGCGGTTCCGTGCTTGAAGTTCTTGGAACAGGCGGACGTTCTCGATGGCAATCACGGCTTGGTCGGCGAAGGTTTTGAGTAGGGCTATCTGCTTGTCTGTAAATGGCCGGACCTCCACTCTGCGAATGAAGATAACCCCAATTGGCTGATTCTCTCGCATTAGAGGCACGGCCAGTGCAGTTCGAAGGCCAACTCGCACGCTGTCGGGATAGGACTCAGGAAACTCCGTCGCTGACAAAGAAGCCGCATCCTCGATGTGAATTATCTGACGGTCCATAAACGCTCGGCTACTTATCGAGCTACGGACAAGCGGTCGTTCCCGCGGCACACTTGGAATAGACCCGTGGTGGGCCGCCAGCCGGAGCACCTGCTCTTCGAGGAGTCGAATCACCGCGTCATCCGCGCCACACACCCGCGCGGCATTTTCGGCGATGGTGTCGAGCACCGGCTGGATGTCGGTTGGGGAGCGTGCAATGACGCCCAATATTTCGCTGGTCGCCGTCTGCTGCTCCAACGCTTCCGTGAGCTCTTGGAACAGCCGAACGTTCTCGATGGCGATCACCGCCTGGTCGGCGAAGGTCGAAACCAGCTTTATGTGCGTGTCCGTGAAAGGACGGACCTCTAGGCGGTGGATCGCGATTGCGCCGATCAGATTATTCTCTTTGAGCAACGGCACAGCGAGGCTCGTCCGCATCCCCTCCTCCTTGTAAACGTCCGGCACGATGCACTCGGGGTCGGCAAGCATGTCAGGGATATGGACGGGCCGTCTTTCGAGTCCCACTCGACGCAGTGCGCTCTCTCGCCCTGGCCGGATCGGCGTGTTCTCTACGTAAGCCTGCAGTGCGGGCGAAACATTATTCCATACGACACCCCGAAAGGCCTCTCCGTCGAATCTGAACAATGCGCCATTTTGTGCCTCGCAGAGGCGGATGGCATTGGCAAGGATCGTCTGAAAGACAGGCTGCAGATCCGTCGGCGAGCTGCTGATTACCCGCAGGATCTCGCTCGTAGCGGTCTGTTGCTCCAGGGCTTCGGTGAGATCGCGGTTGCGCACTTGCAGTTCCTGAAACAGCCGGACATTCTCGATCGCGATCACCGCCTGGTCGGCGAAGGTCTCCAACAGTTTGATCTGCTTTTCTGTGAAAGGTCGCACCTCAGTTCGGCGAATCACAATTGTGCCGATCGGAATTCCCTCTCGCTGCAGTAGCGCGACAAGTATGGTGCGAGTGCCGGACATTTCTTGCCGATCCTTCGACTCCGGATAGTCTGTTTCGATTTCTGCCGCGAGGTCATGAACATGGGTCGTCTTTCGCTCGATGATAGCTCGGCCTACGGGTGTGCCACGAGTGATTCGAATAGGCCCCGGGACGGGTATTGACCCATACACCGCCACGTCCCGCTGAACGTCACCATCAATGCGCCGGATGACGGCATCCTTCGCATCACACAGCCGTGCTGCATTCTCGGCCACTACATCCAGCACCGGCTGAATGTCGGTTGGCGAACGCGCAATCACGCCTAAAATGTCACTCGTCGCGGTCTGTTGCTCCAACGCCTCGGTAAGCTCCTGGAACAACCGCACGTTCTCGATCGCAATCACCGCCTGGTCGGCGAAGGTTTTAAGAAGGTCTATTTGCTTGTCTGAGAACGGCTGGACGTCGCGCCGCCACAGGCCCATCGCCCCAACGGGTTTACCCTCCCGTAGCAGCGGCACCGCCAGCACGGTCCGAAACGACATTTGTCCCACGGTGACACGGTATTCCGGATCGCGCCGGATGTCGTGGATGTGAGCGATCCGTCGATCCAGGATCGCGCGGCCCACGGCGATCTCCCGGTCGGGAGGTCGTGGGAACCTGCGGCGGGACTCTTCGACCTCCGGCTCGGTCATGCCGTGGTGAGCCTCGAACGTGACCGCCTGGCCATCGAACCTGTGCAGAGCGGCGAACGTCGCCTCGCACAGCCGCGCGGCGCTCCCGACGATAGCCTCGAAGACCGGCTGCAGGTCTGTTGGCGAGCTGCTGATCACGCGCAGAATTTCGCTCGTTGCCGTCTGCTGCTCCAGGGCTTCGGTGAGGTCGCGGTTGCGGACCTGGAGTTCCTGAAACAACCGCACGTTCTCGATCGCGATCACCGCCTGGTCGGCGAAGGTTTCTAGCAATTTGATGTGTCTGTCTGAGAAAGGACGAACCTCCGTTCGCCTGATGTTGATTACACCAATGGGAGTTCCCTCTCTGAGCATTGGCGCGCTAAGAAATGTCCGGACTCCCTCGCGCATGCCCACGCTCTCGGGAAATTCCGTTTTAACGGCTTCCTGAAGATCGTGAACATGTACGGTCTCTCGGTTGAGAATCGCTCGGCCAGAGACAGTTCCTAGGATCGTGGGCCTAAACTCCGGGCCTGGCAGAGTTCCGAAGGATGCCGCTAATCGCGTTCCGTCACCCTCAACGAGGCGAATCTGCGCATCGGTTGCCTCGCATAGTCGGGCGGCATTTGTTGCCACCGTGTTTAGCACTGGCTGGATGTCCGCCGGTGAGCTCGCGATGACACCCAAGATTTCACTCGTCGCAGTTTGTTGCTCCAACGCCTCGGTAAGCTCCTGGAACAACCGCACGTTCTCGATGGCGATCACCGCTTGGTCGGCGAAGGTTTTGAGAAGGGCGATTTGCTTGTCGGTGAACGGACGAACTTCCGTGCGACGAATGTTGATGACCCCGATCGCAACACCTTCGCACAGCAAGGGAATCGCGAGGATCGTGCGACTCCTATGCTGGGCCGTCTCCAGATACTCGGCTTCCCTCTCTGTCTCGATGTCATGGACGTGGATCGTCTGCCGGTCGACGATGGCTCGGCCACCCACAAAGCTACGGCTAATAACACGCGTCTCGGCGGCGGGCATCGGCCCGTAAGAGGCCACATGCTGAAGGATATTACCATCGACAAGACGAATCTGGGCATCGTTTGCGTCACAGAGTCTCGCAGCACTTTCGGCCACGGCGGCCAGCACCGGCTGCAAATCCGTCGGCGAGCTGGCAATCACGCGGAGAATCTCGCTCGTCGCCGTCTGCTGCTCTAGCGCCTCAGCGAGTTCACGCCTCAGCGCGTTAAGCTTCTGCTCCAGCTTGGAGGAGGACTCCTTAACGGAAGGGGCTCGTGCCTTTACCGCCGGCTTCTTAGAGCCTTTTTTGGAGGTGGTTTTCACAAAGCAAACCCCGGCGCGGAAACCCATCCAGGCTAATGACAGGACAATTCGAAGATGCGGCCGGATCGGATGACCCGGTCAAGCCCGTAGCTTAACTGAGCCGTTACTTATTCCAACCGGTCGGTAGGGTCAAGCGGAACAAATGGCAGGAAGGGATTGTACGTTGTGGTTCAAACCGCCTCTTTAAACCGCACCACATCCACCGTCACGCGGGCAGCGGGCTTTGCGCGCGACGCTGCGAGCTTCTCCATTGCCTTGTAGACGGCAGACGCAAAATATTTCTCGCCGCACTGTTGGCAAACGCCTGCAGGAACATTCTCGATAACCTTGAGCTTTCGTCCCCAGCGGAAGTCAACTTTGGTCTTCGTTTGGACGACTTTGCCTTTACAAAAATAACGTTCCGTTAGCATGGATCACTTCGCCCGCATTATTCATCCTCAAAAAAGCGTGAAGGCGAACTTTCTGTTTCATGCAAGTCACTAATTTTCAGAGCGTAAATGGGATATCCGTGGCTCAAATTCAATCGTTACATCTTTCATACTGAACGGCGTTTCGGGGGAACCGAAAAGATTCATTACCGGGACTCGATGTTTCCGAGGCGGTAGATCTGAAAGCCACGAGGTGGATCTGGCAGCTTCCGAACTGCATGGTGTCTACGCGCTCGCTTCAAAACATGTTCTTCTAGTCTCCGAGACACCGGCGGAACGAGAAATGCGTGTGCCAGTGCTCCTGCGACAAGACTCGCCAAGTGAGCGAAGAAATGGATTTCCTCAAGCCTAGCGAGGCAATCCTTAAGTCTAATGCCGCAATCCAGCCGGCGGGTATTCGGCTCAACCCCGGCAATCCGATAAACTAAAACTGCGATCAATATCCTGTGCCCTTCCAGTATCAATACTAAGGTAACATCGAGGTAAGCTAAATTTCAATCTTTTCTTTTTTTCCGCATCTGCCGCATGACGATCGTGCGCTGGCTCGTTGCAACCATCCACCGGAAACGTTAAAGCTTGAGCGAGCGCCCAGTTAACTTTTATGCGTTGTGTTGGCATTGATATCGGCGGCACGAAAATCCGGGCCATTCTTTGGAACGGGCGCAGAGTGGTTCGCGCCATGGAATCCCGCACGCCGAAAAATGGCCCCGACTTTATAGGAACCCTCCTGGCGCTTGCTTTGATGGTGTCCCGCGGAAAACCGGTTCGCGCCATCGGCATAGGCGCAGCCGGCATCGTTGAAAAGACAACTCTCACTTCCAGCCCCAACATTCCGTTCATCCAAAACTTCGACTTCCGCCTGCTGTGGCCCCGCTCCGTTCGGCTGAGAGTGGACAACGATGCGCGCTGCTTCGCTCGCGCAGAGCTGCTCAGGGGCGCGGGCCGCGGCGCGAAAAGTTGTTTTGCGCTGACTATCGGGACAGGCGTGGGTCGCGCTTACGGGCGGAACCGCAAGATCGTCAAATTAAAGGAGTTCGAGTACCCGGAGCCCTGGGAAAATGAGTATCAGCGCGTGCGCCAGCGGCGCGACGACGGAAAACTCGCGGATCTTCTCGGCCGGCAACTCGTCCCGCTGATTGCGCCCTTTGAGCCGGCGATCATCGTCACCGGCGGGGGAGTGATGGGGAGACGCGGATTGCTGCGTCAGCTGCAGACGTCATTCAAAGCTCAAGGCCTGCGCGCAAGCGTCCGCCGCGCGCGCCTCGGCAAGAACGCGGTTGCCGTCGGCGCCGCGCTGCTTTTCAAGGACTAAATCGACCTAGCGTCCTTCGTAAAGCTGCTTGATAAAACCGCTCTTGTCCAGCTCGGCGATAAAGCTCCGATCCATAAACTCCTCCGGCTTGTGATTGCGGATTTCCGGCCGCGTGAGCGCCACATAATCGTAGGTGGCCTGCAGGCCGTCCGTAATCGGATAGGGAACCGAAATGAAGTCTTGCTTGTAAAGTTCGTAAGAGCCTTCCAGAAGTTCTTTATCGTTGGTCCTGAGGTATTTGCTCAGCACTTTCAGGCTGAAGTCCTTCTGGGTCTTGAGGTAGTGAATCGCCTCTACGTGGGATTTGACCATCCGCATCACCGTATCGCGGTCCTCTTGAGTGTGTTTGCGCCGCGTCACCACCGCCATCGAGGGATAAACGACCTCCTTTCGGGCGTCCCAGAGAACGCGAAAGCCCATCTGCTGCGCCCGGGCGTCCGTCGGGTAGGAGAGGTCCGCCGCATCTACCCCGCCCGATGCCAGGGCCTGCAGCCTCTCGGGAGGCGTCCCGATGGTGAGCCAGGTCACGTCCCGGTCGGGATCCAGGCCGTACTTGCGCGTGATGTGGCGGAAGAGGAAATCCCCGAGCGAGCCTCGGCTGGAGGTCCCCAACTTCTTTCCTTTTAGATCCTCCGGCCGCCTGATCTCCTGCTTGACCACGAGCTTGCTCTGGACGCCGGGCACCGTGTGGGCAACCGTCATGAGATCCGCGCCGCTCAAATTGGCCTGCATCACGGTCGCGATCGTAACCGGGGCGGCAAAAATGCTCCCTCCGAGGATCGCGGCCGAGGTTTGGCCCGATCCCCGGAGCAAGATCAACTCTACGTCGAGGCCGTTCTTCTCGTAAATCTTCGCCTCCTTGGCAAGCCAGGGAATCCAGTTCGACGCCGAGATCGACGTCACTCCCCAGCGAATCTTCTTGAGTGGTTTCTCCTGCGCGATTCCCGGACTCGCGCTCACCAAGCTCACGAATAGCATCACGATCAGCAGTCGAAGTGTTTTAGTCATGACTCCCTCTTTCACTTTTCATTTTGCACTTTTCACTTTGCATTTTGCGCTTTGCGCCTTGCATCCTATCTCTTCCCCTGAAGCGACTTCACGAATCCGCCCTGGTCGATTCTCTTCAGAAAGCTCATGTCGTAAAACTCCTCCGGATTGGCGGTCGCAGCCTTGGGCTGCCTGGGAGCGAGAAACTCGAGCACCGCGCGCACACCGCTCGCGCTCGCGTACGGCATCACGGGCATCAGCTCGACATAGTAGTCGTACCCCTCCTCCGCCCGGACGCGATCGCTCATCTTTAAGTACTTCATGATCGCGCCGATGCTCCGCTCTTTTTGCGTGCGAAAGAAGTGGAGCGACTCGACGTAGCCCTTGAGAAAGCTCTCCACCGCCGCCGGATGGCTCTTGATGTAAGAAGCCGAGGCCGCAATCGAGGTTCCCGCGTACTCGATGTCGAGCTTGCGCATGTCCGCCAACTCGCGCATGCCCATCTGCTTCGCGATGCCGTTGAAGGGCGGCGCCAGCACGGTCGCGGAGACCATGCCGCGCGTGAGCGCGTTGAGCCGGCCCTGCTGGCTCTCGGCCACGGAGATAAAGATCACGTCCTTGTCCGGCTCCAGCCCCCATTTGCGCAGCACCAGGCGCAGCGCGCTGTCCGCCGACGCGCCCGGACGCGTGCCGGTGACGATCTTGCCTTTGAGATCCTGCGGGCCTTTTATCTCCGGGTTTACGAACAGAGTGTAGTCGAGCCTGTTCGACTGCACGGACAGCATCAAAAGATCCGCTCCGCCCAGGCGAGCGCTGATCGTCGCCGTCGAGCCGGCAGCGAGAAACTGGACCGACCCGGAAGTGACCGCGGCGAGCGAATTCATCCCGCCGCCCATATAGATCGGCTCCAGGTCCACGCCGTGCTTGGAAAAAATCCCGGCCTCTTTACCGATCGGAATCACGCTCGAATTGACCGAGATCGACCCCAACGCGACCCGGATTTTCTCTTTGGTCTGCGCCCATCCGATACCAGGCAGGACGAGTAACAAACATGCGATTATTCTCGTTCGAACTATCATGTGGTACTAAGCGCCTCTCTTCTTCTGCCTTCTGCCTTTATTCTTCCTCATACTGCTCCTTCAACTTCGCCACCACGGTCGGGTCCGCCAGCGTCGTCGTGTCGCCCAACGTTCTCCCGTCGGCGATGTCGCGCAACAGGCGGCGCATGATCTTGCCGCTGCGCGTCTTGGGCAGCTCCGCTGGCTTTTTGCCTTTAAGAATCAGCCAAAAACGGAAACACCTATTCAATAAAAGAACAAGGTGGACTCATGGAGGAGGCTTTACTTTCCCGACCGCAACGATCAACTGACCTCGAAGATGCCTGTTTTTCCACGCAGAAAAAGGTCCCAGGAATTTATTATATCCCGTCCAATGAGAGCGTAGTCGTCGTTAGAAGATATAACCCTAACAATATAATCCCCCACATCTCGAATAAAAACCTTGACCGAATACACATCAGCCAGCTTTTCTGATTGAACACCCTCATATCCTACTGCAGGAAGCTGATCCACCAACTTAAGCTGAAACTGCTCGACAAACTTTCTTGGTATTACTGTGATATCAGCCCCAGAGTCAATTAATGCCTCGACCGGGGTTGGAGGAGAAGCGGCAACTCCAGGACTCGAGAGGAAAATTTCGAGTACTGGAGCGCGGGGATCGAACTTAGTTGGAGTATCGTTATACTTCTTTACGACGGACATCGACGTGATTTTTCCCCACCCTTGGAGACGGAATTCTTAAAACGCTTGGCTTGCTTTCGACGAAAGGCATGTAGATAGTCTGATACCCAAACTTCTCATAGATTCGTTTTGCAAGTTCGGAAAAATTCCTGTCATGGTCCACGACCGCCTCATCGAGAATTGCGACAAAGTTGCCGCTATATTTTTCAAGAATCTGCGCCCTGTTTTCCTGGAAATATCTTTTCGCTTCCTCAAATTTTATGTAGTCCACCGGCTGAGATTCCTCCGTGGGTACGTTACCTATCGAGAAATCTCTACCTGGCAGAATATTTTGTAGAACAAACAGTGAGACAAAGTTGACAACAAACTTGTCGTTAGGATCAGGGTCACTTAGTCGGAAGGAAGGACTGTTGAGGGCCGGGTTAAGATAGTCTCTGGAGCCGATAGTCACGCTAGCCGAAAATTGGCGCTCAGACGTATATGGATGATTCATGGCAAGATCTCCTCCCATGAACTGGATTGAATATTTACATTGGCGGCAACCTGACCCGTAGGCAAAGCAGATTTTTGAATAACACCTTTGAAAAGAAAAGCATGAGTAACTTGCCCACTTTCAATAAATGCGGCCTTCTGCTCGAAAGTCCTCGTATTTTCTTCTCCCAATAACATCAACGGATTGTAAGGCTTCCCAAGCTCAATGTCTTCAGCGTAGGATTCATATACCGCCCAAATAGCGTCTTCCATTCCACCGGTCGCGAATTCAACGTTAAGGCCCAAATCTTTTGCCTCATCCCGGGTTACAGGATAGTTGTGGATACTGATAAGGCCGGTCAGATGATCTATGATCTTTTTTATCTTCCTTTCGTCACGCTTGGGCTTCATGTGAAGTCTCAACAGTTTTTCAGATAAGGTTTTTGCCATTCGATACCCTCTATAAATGTTTCCCAGAGCGAGCGGATGAATTTTCTCACTAAGCTGATTGAATACAGCTACCATCTCTTGATCCCTGATCCCGGCTCTCTCCTTCGCAAGCAAAAAGTAGGAATTTACATCTTCAACGCTTATTTCCATTTTCTGCTGGGGACTTTGAGGATTCTGTGGGTTAAATGGATGCCCGGTTGATGGATCTGTGGGGCTAAGTTCTCCCATTTTCCCCATCACGATCTTGTTAGCCCCTAGCGCAAGGAGTGTGCCGGCACTGTGTGCATGATAAGGAATTATGACTTCCAACATTTGGCAATAGTTGCGCAGCAACTTAACAATACTGAGCGGCGCCAAAATATCCCCACCTCTCGTGTAAAGAAACAAGCTAAGCGTATTACACTTCCCAATCTTGCGTAAGTGCTTTTCAAATAGGGGAACGGCGTCAGAAGCGATTTTTGTGGTAAAAGGAGCCCTATCTCCAGTGACATAACAGATCGCCCTGGATTTCCTTAGGTCTTCAAGAGCCTTAATCAGATCTTTCCTTGACATTTTACAAGCAATCCTACCTTAAAATGTTATGGTAAGCTAACGCAACCTCCGTTGCTACGCTTCGTGCGCCGCATTCCTTTAACCTCCCCTTTCTGCTTATCCTCCGGCCGAAAGATACTGTTAACGCGAATCTTGTTTTTCTATTCCTCCTCATACTGCTCCTTCAACTTCGCCACCACGGTCGGGTCCGCCAGCGTCATCGTGTCGCCCAACGCGCGGCCGTCGGCGATGTCGCGCAACAGGCGGCGCATGATCTTGCCGCTGCGGGTCTTCGGCAGCTCGGCGGCGAAGAGGACCTCATCGGGCTTGGCGAGCGGTAGAGTTTTGCACGCCCGCCTTGAGCGAGACAAACGCGCAGATCGCCTGGCCCTTGATCTCATGCTGTTTGCCGATGACTGCTGCCTCTCGCATCCGCTCATTTAATCACTTTGTCCACCCGCGCCAGCACGTTCGGCGGAATCGTCAGGCCGATCTGCTTGGCGGCTTTCAGATTGATGATGAACTCGAACTTCTTCGGCTGCTCCACCGGCAGATCGGCGGGTTTGGCGCCCTTCAGAATCTTGTCCACATACGTAGCGGCGCGACGGTACAAGTCAATAAAACTCACGCCGTAGGACATAAGCCCCCCGGCTTCGACGAATTCCGGAACGTGGTATATCGCCGGGAGCCGGCTCTTTGCCGCGAAATCTGCAACCTGTGTTCGGGCAGACTCAAGGATGGGGCTCGCTAGCACGACGACTGCGTCAGCACGCGCTTTGCGCGCCTCTCGGAATGCAGTTTCAATATCCTTGGGACCTGGCACCTCGAGGTGTTGAAGCTTAACTTTTAGCGCTCCTGCGGCGAGTTCCATCTGTTTTAACCTTTGCGTGGCGGCTGAAGTCCGAAGCACAGCCACATGCGAGAGCCTAGGAACAATCTCCTTCAGAAGCTCCAGTTGTTTTCCGCTTATCTCTGGGGAAAGAGCGCTCAACCCTGTGATGTTACCACCCGGTCGCGCGAGGCTGGCGACTAACCCATTGGCAACGGGGTCATTATCAAACGCCATGACAATGGGAATCGTGGAAGTTGCTTTTTTAGCGGCACGGGTTGATGACGGAGCACCCGCGACGATGATGTCTACCTTAAGACGCACGAATTCGGCCGCAAACTCATGAACGCGATCCCGTTTTCCCTCTGCAAACCGCCACTCAATGACAATGTTTTTCCCCTCCACGTACCCAAGCTCGCGCAGACCCTGCCGCAAGGCCTCGATGCGAGCTGTGACAGCGGAAGGGGAGGCAGTTGTTTGGAATCCTATCCGCGGGACTTTCGTCGGCTGCTGCGCCTCAACGAACGGAGCAGTAGACAGTAGAGCAGTAGTCAGTAGGCAAATAACGATTTTCCTGTTCATGGTTTTTCCTGCTTCCTGTTTCAGCCTGAGCCTGATCCGCCAATCATTGTGGCGGAGCCTTCTGCCTGCTGCCTTGTCCCTCTAATCTATTGCTCCAAACCGCTTGAGTTCTTCCAGCACCTCTTTGGGAAGGTTCTTTGGAACCTCTCCGCGTTTAGCCTTTTCCGCTTGCACCATTTTCCGTATGGTCTCTACCACCTCCGGGTTGGCCAGCGTCGTCACGTCGCCCACGTCCATGAAGTTAGAGACGGCGGCGATGACCCGGCGCATGATCTTTCCGCTACGGGT
>MGSS01000007.1:41453-41517 GCA_001798595.1 Deltaproteobacteria bacterium RIFCSPLOWO2_12_FULL_60_19
ACCAGCCAGACGTTCCGCGGACGGGCCATTTTACCGATGATTTTGTCAATCGCGTCTTTGACCT
>MGSS01000007.1:41564-41643 GCA_001798595.1 Deltaproteobacteria bacterium RIFCSPLOWO2_12_FULL_60_19
TACATCTCCGGAATTCGACCCCTTAACTCATCTATCGCCGGCACCACCGCCGCTTCGGCTACTTCCTCTACGGTAAGAG
>MGSS01000007.1:41658-41778 GCA_001798595.1 Deltaproteobacteria bacterium RIFCSPLOWO2_12_FULL_60_19
CTTTAGTGCCCAGTCGGTGACCCGCAACATTTATTACGTCGTCCACTCTCCCTAAAACCCGGAAGTACCCGTCGGCGGCTTGCGTGGCGCCATCTCCTGCGAAGTAAGGCCAGTCGCGCC
>MGSS01000008.1 GCA_001798595.1 Deltaproteobacteria bacterium RIFCSPLOWO2_12_FULL_60_19
TCGCTCATGGTGTCGGGCATGGTGAGAATGAGGCGGTAGCCTTTTACCGCCGAGATCAAGGCGAGTCCGATCCCGGTGTTGCCGCTCGTGGGCTCGACGATGGTCGCGCCGGGTTTCAGTTTCTGATCGCGTTCCGCCGCTTCGATCATGCTGAGGCAGATCCGGTCTTTGACGGAGCCTCCCGGATTGAGGGACTCCAGCTTCGCCCAGACTTCGGCGTCGTCTTTGCCGGGAAGATTTCTGAGTTTAACGACCGGGGTGGAGCCGATAAGATCGAGAATGGATCGCGCGCCGTTTAAGCTTGCCACTGCCTGTGCTCTGCTTTCGACGGGAAAAAAGGTTCGATTCAATCCAAACGTATGCTATATTTTTACCGTGTCAAAGTCAATGAAAAGTCCGGACTCGGAGCGTGAAAACTCACCCTCGGCGAGAGTCCTCGCGCTCTTTCCCGGCGCGCTCGGCGACTTCGTCTGTTTTCTTACCGCACTCCGGGCGCTGTCCGAGAGGGGGAAAGTCGATCTTCTGTTGGCGCGCTCCGAGTACGCCGCGCTTGCGCCACCCAACGTGACGACGCGTTCCCTGGAGCGTTACGAAATCAGCCGGCTGTTCGTCGTCGGGTCTGAAGGAGAGCAAGCGATCCGGCGATTTTTCGCGCCGTATGAGTCGATCTATTCGTGGATGGGGAGCGGTGAGGAGGGCTTTATCAGGCGTCTCCGGGCAGCGGCCGGCGGCAAAGTCGAGTTTTTCCCCTTTCGTTCGAGCGACTCCCGGATGCACATGTCCGATTACTATCTGACCTGCGTCGCCGGGCCGGCGTCGCAAAAAAGCGCCGCTGCTGTTCGCCTGCAACCGGAAGATATTCTTTGGGCCGCAGAGTTCGCGCAAGGCCGCGGTCTTGGGGATAGAAGAATCCTCGTGCTCGCGCCCGGCAGCGGCGCGAGGGAGAAAAACTGGCCCGTCGAATTTTTCCTCGAGGTCAGCCGTTGGTGGCGTTGCGAGACCGGCGGGCAGGTATTGGTCGTCTATGGGCCCGCCGAAGAAGAGCGCCTTGGAGAGCCGGGCCGCTGGGACGGCGCGATTCAGGTTCGCGGCCTGAGTCTGGGCAAGGTGGCGGCGCTGCTCTCCCGGTGCGACCTTTATCTGGGAAACGACAGCGGGCTGACCCATCTTGCGGGCGCGCTCGGCATCGAGACCATCGCCCTGTTCGGCCCGACGGATGCGGCGCAGTGGGCGCCGCGCGGAAGGAGCGTGACGGTGGTAAGCCGAAACGTTCCGTGCTCTCCCTGCTCTTCATCCGCGATGAAGCGCTGTGCCCATCGCAAATGCCTGGCGGGCTTAAGCCCGGACGCGGTGACCGGCCTGATCCGGCGGTTGGCCGAGCGGCGGCGCCCGGCTTCAAGCGCCCGTAATCCAGAATCCGTAGAGAACATTGCAACATCTTAGAAAGCCTGGCCGTCGAGAAGGCGGCGGGTGCAAGGCGGAGCGAGGGATCGCGCCGGAGCGTACATCGCCGGTACGTGAGGAGGCGAGCCCGAAGCGACAACGCCGCAAGCGCCCCTTATCGACGGGTCAGGCGCGGCTTTGCTAGATTGAACTAACCCATTGCCTGTGTTAGAGTTTTTGTGGCTTTTTGCCTCGTAGCTCTCAAGGAGGTTTCGATTGAATCAGGTTTCCAAAAATCTCGCGCTCTGGCTGGTGCTGGTGCTGGTTTTCCTTTTTCTATTTAACATCTTCAGCAAGCAGCACGGCCGCGATCCGGAAGTTATTTTCAGCGAATTCATGGCCGCGGTGGACCGCGGAGAGGTGCAGGAAGTCACCATCCAGGGGCAGAATCTGCAAGGCAAATACCGCACCGGCGAGCGCTTCCGCACCTTTGCTCCCACCGATCCGGATTTGGTGAGGACGCTGCGCGAAAAGAAAGTCAAAATCGCCGCCAAGCCCGAGGAAGAATCCCCGTGGTATATGGTGCTGTTCCTCAACTGGTTTCCGTTCCTGCTGCTCGCCGGAGTATGGATCTTCTTCATGCGCCAGATGCAGGTGGGCGGAGGCAAGGCGATGTCTTTCGGCAAGAGCCGCGCCAAGCTCCTCACGGAAAATCAGCACCGCATGACCTTCGCCGATGTGGCCGGCGTGGAAGAGGCGAAAGACGAATTGCAGGAGATTATCTCCTTTCTCAAGGACCCGAAAAAATTTACGAGACTGGGCGGCCGGATTCCGAAGGGCTGTCTCCTCGTCGGACCGCCGGGGACGGGCAAGACGCTGTTGGCGCGGGCCATCGCCGGCGAGGCGGGCGTCCCGTTCTACAGCATCAGCGGCTCGGACTTTGTCGAGATGTTCGTCGGCGTGGGCGCCTCGCGCGTGCGCGATCTCTTCGTCCAGGGCAAGAAGAACGCGCCGTGCATCATCTTCATCGATGAGATCGACGCCGTGGGGCGGCACCGCGGCGCCGGACTCGGCGGCGGCCACGATGAGCGCGAGCAGACGCTGAACCAGTTGCTCGTCGAGATGGACGGATTTGAGGCGAACGAAGGAGTGATTCTGATCGCGGCCACCAACCGTCCGGATATTCTGGACCCCGCGCTGCTTCGTCCCGGAAGATTCGACCGGCGCGTGGTCGTTCCCCGGCCCGACATCAAGGGGAGAGAGGGGATTCTGGGCGTGCATATCCGGAAGGTCCCGCTCGCGCCGGACGTCGACGTCTCCGTCCTGGCGCGCGGCACGCCCGGCTTCTCCGGCGCCGATCTGGAGAATCTGGTCAACGAGGCGGCGCTTCTTGCGGCCCGCGGCGACAAAGAAAAAGTCGATATGCGCGACTTTGAGCTGGCCAAGGACAAGGTGATGATGGGGTCGGAACGCAAGAGCATGATTATCAGCGAGGAGGAGAAGCGCATTACCGCGTACCACGAGGCGGGCCATGCCCTGGTCGCCAAACTGCTGCCCGGGACGGACCCGATTCATAAAGTGACGATCATCCCGCGTGGCATGGCGCTGGGTCTCACGCAGCAACTGCCGATCGACGAGAAGCACACCTATCCGAAGGACTATCTGCTGAACAACCTGGCGATTCTTTTCGGCGGCCGCGTGGCGGAGGAGTTGGTCCTGGACCACATGACGACGGGCGCGGGCAACGACATCGAGCGCGCGACGGAGCTGGCCCACCAGATGGTTTGCGAGTGGGGGATGAGTGAAAGACTCGGGCCCATGACGTTCGGCAAGAAAGAGGAGCAGATCTTCCTCGGCCGCGATTTTACTCAGCAACAGGACTACTCCGAAAGCACGGCGATTGAGATCGACGCCGAGGTCAGGCGCATTATTTTGGAAAGCTATCAGCGGGCGAAAGATCTGCTGCGGAGCAATCTCAACCTGCTCCACAAGATCGCCGAAAAGCTCCTCGAAAAAGAGTCCTTGGATGGGGCGGAGATCGACGCCTTGGTGCAGGAGTTCGGAGGAAACGGCGGCCAGCCGATTTCTCCCATATCGGCCGTCGCCCACGCCTGAACCCCGATCCGGCCCCGTTCCGCAAGGAAACGAAGCCTGTAGGTTGGAAATTTCGGATCGGGGTGAACCGGCCTCTTGAAGGATCTGCCAGCTCTCCGAAGTTTTATCCCTCAACCCGAGCCTCGGTCGCAAGTCGTGAGGGCAGGCGCCTCGCAAGGGCACAAATTTTTTTCAAGGCGGGAGGCCCTTCGACGGGCTCAGGGTGGTGAGTGAAGTCGAATCACAGTAGGCAGGAGCCGCTGACAACGCGGATGAGCAAGGGGCAAGCGAAAACTCTCGTCGGCATGCTCGCTTTTCCCGCCTCGAAGACGGGCTGGGCGCTCGAGGCGCGGCACGGAACGGTTGACATGAACGGGCGCACCGCCCTCATGGGCATCGTCAACGTGACGCCGGACTCCTTCTCCGACGGCGGCAGATTTTTCGATCCCGGCCGCGCGGTGGCCCACGGGATCGAGCTTGCCGCCGAGGGCGCGGATATCATCGACGTCGGCGGCGAGTCCACACGCCCGGGCGCGCGAGCGGTCTCGAATCGGGAGGAGATGGAGCGCGTCCTCCCCGTGATCCAGGGGCTCAGGCGGGGCTTGTCGATCCCGATCTCCATCGACACCTACAAGGCGGAAGTGGCCAGGGCGGCGCTGGCTGAGGGAGCGGACGTGGTGAACGACATCAGCGCCTTGCGCTTCGACCCGGAGATGATTTCACTGGTCGCCGCGGAGAAGGCGCCGGTGGTGCTCATGCACATGCAGGGAACACCGCGGACGATGCAGCAAAACCCGGTTTACCGAGATGTCGTCGCCGAGGTGAGAGACTTCCTCGCCGGGCGCGCGGCGGCTGCCGTCGCCGCCGGCGTCGATCGCCGACGGATCGTCATCGATCCGGGGATCGGTTTCGGCAAAACCCTGGCCCACAATCTGGCGCTGCTGCGCGGGCTCGCCGAGCTCGTGTCCTTGGGCTACCCCGTGCTGGTCGGGCCGTCGCGCAAGACGTTTATCGGCAAGCTGCTCGATGCGGCGCCCGAGGAGCGGTTGGAGGGCAGCCTGGCGGCGGCCGTGGCCGCGGCGCTGGCGGGCGCGAGCATTCTCCGGGTTCACGACGTCAAAGAGGCCTCGCACGCGATCAAGATCGCCGACGCGATCCGCTTCGGTCCGCCTGACCCTTCACCCCTCACGCCTAACCCCTCACGGGTAAGGGGAGACAGAGATGCTTGATCTGTTCGCCCAGTTGCGCTGGCAGGACGCGCTCGATATCGGCATCGTCGCGTTCGCGGTCTACTGGCTGATCCGCATGATCCGCGGCACGCGCGCGATGCAGATGATCATCGGGCTGGTGGTGATTCTGCTGGCCTACGTCGCCTCGCAGATGCTCGGCCTGTTTACGCTCAACTGGATGCTGGATAATTTTCTGGGATCGATCCTGGTGGTGATTATCGTCATCTTCCAGAGCGACATCCGGCGGGCTTTGACCCAGGTGGGAAGGACGCCCCTGTTCGGCATCGCCGATCGCATCGAGCGCGGCCAGGCGTTGGAGGAAATCACCAAGGCCGTCGTGTCGCTCGCCGGCAAGAGGGTCGGCGCGCTGATCGTCCTGGAGCGCGAGGTCGGGCTGAACGATTATATCGAGGTCGGCACCGCATTGGACGCCCGCGTGAGCCGCGAGCTGGTGGAGAGCGTTTTTTTGCCCCACTCGCCGATCCACGACGGGGCGCTGGTGA
The DNA here is from genome assembly GCA_001798595.1 of Deltaproteobacteria bacterium RIFCSPLOWO2_12_FULL_60_19. GTDB lineage: Bacteria > Desulfobacterota > Binatia > UBA9968 > UBA9968 > 2-12-FULL-60-19. The sequence continues at coordinate 5,210 of MGSS01000008.1, forward strand.
TCCAGAAAGGAAGAGCAGCCGCGGCACGATGCTTTCTGCCGCTCAGCGTGGACATGGATCTCAGCAAAGAGCTTGGCACCCGCCACCGCGCGGCGGTCGGGTTGACGGAAGAGACCGACGCGGTGGCGATCGTGGTTTCGGAGGAGCAGGGGAAAATCTCCTTTGTGGTCGACAGCAAGGTGTCGCAGGACCTGGACGGTCCGCAGGTGCGGGCCGCCCTTAAGCAGCATCTCGGCTCATGAAGCGGACCTGGCAAAAATTGGTCTCCTATGTCAGCGGCGACCTGGCGCTCAAGCTCTTCTCGTTGTTCTTTGCCGCCGGGCTGTGGTTTTTTGTCAATGCGGGACAGAAAGCCGCCGAGAGGGCGATGGAGGTTCCCGTGGAAATCCGCAATGTGGCGTCGGAGCTGATGGTCGTGAATCCGGGAGTCGGCGCGGTCGAGGTTCGGTTGATGGGGCCGCCGGCGCTGCTTTCCACGCTCGATCCCGACGATCTCCAAGTTTCTCTGGATTTGGACGGCGCGCGCGCGGGGACTTCGACCTTCCGCGTCAGCGCGGATTCTTTCAATCCGCCGCGCGGCGTGAGAGTGACGCGGATCAGTCCTTCGGTGGTCAACGTCAAGCTCGAGACCGTGGCGGCGCGCTCTCTGCCGGTCACGGTGCGATTGGGCGGGAAACTTCCGGCCGGCTACAAGATCGCGCGGTTGGAGTCGACGCCGGAAGCGGTCAAAGTAAGAGGTCCGGCGAGCGAAGTCAATAACATGACCGCGGTGGAGACCGTGCCGCTCGAACTCGACGGCGTGAAAGGACAGACCACGCGGGAGGTGCGGTTGAGTTCCGCCGGCGGAACGCTGTCATTCTCGCCCGACCGCGTGACAGTCTCACTGGCGTTGGAAGAGGAGATGATAACCAGGGAGTTCGGGCGAGTCGAGGTGAAGGCGAAGGATTTCTCCGGGCGCTACACCGTGACCCCGCGCCAGGTTTCGATAAAGCTCTTCGGCCCGAAGCGTATTTTAGAGCCGCTCCAGTTGGGCCCCGACCGGGTTTATCTGAATCTCAAAGGGCTGAGCCCGGGGAATCACAACCTTCCGCTGACCATGAATCTGCCGCGTGAAGTGAAAGTCTTGGAGCAAAAGCCCGACCGCGTCAGGGTCGTTATCGGAGGAACAGAGGGCTAGCCTTTACAGGAGCAGAAAAGCATGGCCTCGGAAAAGATGAAGAACAAGCAGCCTGAACGGCGGCTCTTCGGCACAGACGGCGTGCGCGGCGTCGCCAACCTCGAGCCGATGACGTCCGAGATGGCGTTGAAGCTGGGCCGCGCGTTGACGAGCGCGCTGCACAACGCCGCGCCGCACTCCGAAAGCCTATCGGCGCGCCGGAGGTCCCTCGTGCCGTCGCGCGCTTCCGGCCTTCATGCCCGGCACCGCTGGAAGATTCTGATCGGCAAAGACACGCGCCTTTCGGGCTACATGTTGGAGACGGCGTTGGCCTCCGGCATCTGCTCGATGGGCGCCGACGTGCTGCTGGTCGGCCCGCTGCCAACGCCGGGCGTGGCCTTTCTCACCCGCAGCATGCGGGCCGACGCGGGCGTGGTGATCTCGGCGTCGCACAATCCGTTTCAAGACAACGGGATCAAATTTTTCTCTCACGAAGGATTCAAGCTGCCGGACGAGACGGAAGCGCAAATGGAAGAGATGATCTTTTCCGGCGAGACCGACCGGCACAGACCGACGGCGGAAGTGATCGGCAAGGCGTTTCGCATCTCCGATGCCGTCGGGCGCTATATCGTATTTCTAAAACACGCTTTTCCCCGTCATCTCACGCTGGAGGGACTCAGGATTGTCGTGGACTGCGGCCACGGCGCGGCCTACCGGGTGGCGCCGGAGGTGTTGTCGGAGCTGGGAGCGGAGGTGATTCCGGTCGGTGTGCAGCCCGACGGAGAAAACATCAACCGCGACTGCGGCTCGCTCTATCCCGAAACCGCGCGCCGGGTGTTGCTCGAGCGCAAGGCCGATTTCGCGCTCTCGCTCGACGGCGACGCGGACCGCGCCATCTTCATCGATGAAACGGGCGAGGTGGTGGACGGCGATCACGTGCTCGCCATCTGTGCCAGGGAGATGCAGCAGAAAGGCGCGCTCAAGGGAGGAGCGGTGGTGGCGACGGTCATGAGCAACCTGGGTTTGGAGCTCGCGCTTCAGGCGATGAAGCTCAAGCTCGTGCGGACCGCCGTCGGCGATCGCTATGTGGTGGAAGAGATGCTGCGCGGCGGATTCAATCTCGGCGGCGAGCAGTCCGGCCATCTGCTGTTCCTCGATCACAATACGACCGGCGACGGCTGTCTCACCGCGCTTCAGGTGCTGGCGACGATGGTCGAGAGCGGCCGGCGGTTGAGCGAGCTTAAGAAGGTGATGACGCGGCTGCCGCAGGTGCTGCTCAACGTGGAAGTCAGGGAGAAAAAAGATATGGCGAGTCTGCCGCGGCTCAGCGCGAAGATCGCCGCCGCGGAAAAGGAGCTTAGGAATCGCGGCCGGCTGTTGGTTCGCTACTCCGGCACGGAGCTGCTGGCACGGGTGATGATCGAGGGCGAGGACGAAGGGAAGATCCGGCAAATGGCGGAGGAGATTGCGGAGGAGATCCGCCTCGCGCTGGGAGCTGCTAAATCGTAAGGGGTTAGGCGTTAGGGGTAAGGGGAGGTCGCCTTACGCCTCACGTTTTACCCCTAACGGGCAAACGACGATGATTCGTCTGGGTGTCAACATCGATCATGTGGCGACGGTCAGGCAGGCGCGGGAGATCGATATCCCCGATCCGCTGGAGGCGGCGCTCTTGGCGGAGCAGGGCGGCGCCGACGGGATCACCGTTCATCTACGCGAGGACCGCCGCCATATTCAGGAGAGAGACGTCGAGCGGCTGCGAGGCGCGATTAAGACCAAGCTGAACCTGGAGATGGCTGCGACTCCTGAAATGGTGAGTCTCGCGGAAAAGCTTCGGCCGGACGACGCCTGTTTCGTGCCTGAGCGGCGCGCGGAGCTTACAACCGAGGGCGGCTTGGACGTGCGGTCGCAACAAAAGAAGATCCGCGACGCGGTCGAACGGCTGCAGGCGCGAGGCATCAGGGTGAGCCTGTTCATCGATCCCGACAGGGATCAGATCGCGGCGAGCCGCGAAACCGGCGCGCACAGTGTCGAGATTCATACGGGGAAGTACGCCAACGCGAAGGGCGATCGCATGAGAGAGCGGGATGCGGTGGCGGCCGCGGCGACATTTGCGCGTGAGTTGGGTTTTGAAGTCCACGCCGGACACGGGCTCAACCTCGATAACGTGACGCCGGTCGCCCGCATTCCCGAGATCGTGGAGCTGAACATCGGCCACAGCATCGTGGCGCGCGCGATCATGGTCGGGATGGAGCGGGCGGTGAGGGAGATGAAGGAGCTGATGCGACAAGCGAGGGGCGTATGGTAGCCCGGATCGTTGGGACTCCTCGGGGGCAAGCCGTTCCGGTCGACGGCAATAGGGCGGTGCTTTGAGGCGACCTTTGCGGTCGGTGCCGTCGCCCGTCACGGCCCGCCCCCTCGGAGCCTCCACCGTCGGCGTCGGAAGAGTAGGATCGTGATTGTTGTTACAGCGAAAGAAATGCGCGAGCTGGATCGGCTGACGATCCAGAAATATGGCGTGCCGAGCCTGACGCTGATGGAGCGCGCCGGAGAGGCCGTGGCTAAGGCGTTGCTCAAGTCGTTCGGCAAGATTGCCCGGGGTGGCGTGCTGGTCGTGGCGGGGAAAGGGAACAACGGCGGCGACGGGTTTGTCGTCGCGCGCCTGCTGAAAAAAAAAAGAATCCCCTGCGAAGTTGTTCTACTCGGACGAAGGAAAGAGTTGTCGCCGGACGCGATGGTAAATTTTCGCGCGTACCTCAAGGTCAAGGGGAAAGTCGTTGAAGCAGGTCGTGACGGCATCGGGCCGCTCGCGGAGCGGCTCAAGGGCAAGAAGTTAATCGTGGACGCGATATTCGGCACCGGGTTGAAAGAGGAAGTTCGCGGAGTGTACGCCGAGGCGATCGCCGCGATCAACGCGTCGGGACTTCCCGTGGTAGCGGTCGATGTGCCGTCAGGTTTGGATAGCGATACGGGCAAGCCGCTGGGAGGGGCGATCAAGGCCGAGTTGACGGTGGCGTTGGGTTACCCGAAGGTGGGGGAAGTGATCTATCCCGGCCTGACCTATGTCGGCGAGCTTGCCGTGGCCGACATTGGGATTCACGCCGAGGCGGTTCAAGAGGTTCGTCCGCAGGCAGAGCTGCTCGAACATGACGAGATCTCGTGGTTCGTGCCCGAAAGAGAACCCGACAGCCACAAAGGAAGTTACGGCCATCTGCTCGTTGTGGCCGGCTCGCGTGGCAAGACCGGCGCGGCCATCTTAGCCTGCAAAGCGGGGATGCGCGCGGGCGCGGGTCTGGTGACGCTAGCGGCGGCGCGCTCGCTCAACGAGATTTTCGCCGGCTCGATGATGGAGGCGATGACCGAGCCGCTGAGGGACAACGCGGACGAAGAGATCCTGCCGCCGAGCGATCAGGAATGGCGCCGGCTGCTCGATAAAAAGAGCGCGCTCGTGTTCGGCCCGGGCATCGGAGTCAACGAATCGACCCGCGCGGCGCTCTGGTGGCTGCTGAGAAATCTTGACCTGCCGTGGGTGATCGACGCCGACGGGCTTGGCCTGCTGGCAGGCAATGTCGGGAGGCTGCGCGGCGCGAAGCGCCCGCCGGTTCTTACACCGCATCCCGGCGAGATGGCGCGGCTGATCGGCACGGAGGCCGCCCCTTCGACTGCGCTCAGGACAGGCGCGGTGAATAACGATCGAGTCGGCGTGGCGCGCTCGTTTGCCCGCGAGCAGCGCTGCTATGTCGTGCTCAAAGGAGCGCGGACGGTGATTGCAACGCCGGACGGGAAGGCTTTTATCAATCCCACGGGCAACCCAGGCATGGCGAGCGGCGGCATGGGGGACGTGCTCGCGGGAATCCTGGGCGGGCTTCTCGCCCAGGGATTCAAGATTGACGATGCGCTCAAGCTCGGCGTCTTCCTGCACGGTTTCGTGGGCGATCGAGTCGCCGCGCTCAAAGGCGAGATGGGGCTGATTGCATCGGACGTGATTGAGGGATTGCCGGAAGGACTGAACGCGCTTCGCGTGAAACGCAAATTGCAAATTGCAAAAGTTAAATTGCAAAATGGAAGACACTATCGGAAATTTTGACTTTTTCATTTTGACTTTTTCATTTTGCAATGAAATCTCTTTCGATGATAACCGGCTCCGCCGCTCAGACCCGGAGCTGGGGCAAAAAGTTGGGCCGATTGCTCAAGGGCGGCGAGATCGTCGGCCTAAGCGGCGAGTTGGGGAGCGGAAAGACCTGTTTTGTGCGCGGGATCGCGGAAGGTTTAGGCGTCGGCAAAGAGGCGTGGATTCGCAGTCCGACCTTTACGTTGATCAACGAGTACGACGGCCGGCTGCCGCTCTACCACATCGACCTCTATCGTATCGGCAGCGCAAGGGAGCTGGAGGAGTTGAATCTGCGCGACTATCTGTTTTCGGATGGGGCGACGGTCGTCGAGTGGTTCGAACATCTCCCGAAAGAAGAGGTCGATGAATATCTGCTGATCGATTTCGAGCACGGCGGCGGCAACAAACGGAAGTTGACCGTCACGGCCCACGGGCGGCGGTATAAGAAGATCGTAGAGGAGTTGAAAGCTTGAGATGGCGTTGATTGTGCAAAAATACGGCGGGACCTCGGTGGGGAGCGTGGAGCGGATTAAGAACGTGGCGAAGAAGGTCATCGCGGCCAAGCAGGCGGGACACGACGTCGTTGTGGTGGTCTCGGCGATGGCCGGAGAGACCAACCGGCTCGTCGGCCTCGCCCAGCAGATCTCCGAGCTGCCCGACGAGCGCGAGCGCGACGTGCTGCTCGCTTCGGGAGAGCAGGTCTCGACGGCGCTTCTGGCGCTGGCGATCAACGAGGCGGGCCAGCGGGCGCGCTCGTTTCTCGCCCATCAGGTGAGGATCGAAACCGACAAGGCCTATGGGAAAGCGCGCATCAAGAGCATCGACTCGACTCGCGTCCGCAAGGCGCTCAAGGACGGAGAGATCGTCGTCGTGGCCGGCTTCCAGGGCGTGGACGAAGAGGACAACATTACCACTCTGGGCCGGGGAGGGTCGGACACCAGCGCGGTTGCGGTGGCCGCGGCGCTCAGCGCCGAGGTTTGTGAAATCTACACCGACGTTGAAGGAGTTTTTACCACGGACCCCGATATCTGCGCCGCGGCGCGCAAGCTCGATCGCGTTTCCTACGAGGAGATGATCGAGATGGCGAGCATGGGGGCCAAGGTGCTGCAGATCCGCTCGGTGGAGTTGGGGATGAAGTTCAAGGTGCCCATTCATGTCCGGTCTAGCTTCAACGACGCGCCGGGGACATGGGTGGTCGAGGAGGATGAAAGCATGGACGAGGTTCTCGTTTCAGGCGTGACCTATGACAAAGACGAGGCGAAGATTACGCTGGTGAGCGTGCCGGATCGGCCCGGCCTGGCGGCGCAGATTTTCGGTCCGATCGCCGACGCGAGCATCGTCGTGGACATGATCATCCAGAACGCCAGCGAGGACGGGACCACGGATTTGACTTTTACGGTTCCCAAGGCGGATTATAAAAAGGCGCGCGCGCTCGTCGAGCAGATCGCGAAGACGATCCGGGCGAAGGGCGTCAACGTGGATCCGGACATCGCCAAGGTCTCCATCGTCGGCGTCGGCATGCGGACCCACGCCGGCGTGGCTGCGAAGATGTTTCAGATCCTGGCGCGCGAAGGGATCAATATCGAGATGATATCGACCTCCGAGATCAAGGTTTCCGTCGTGATCGACGCAAAACAGATGGAACCGGCGGTGCGCGCGCTGCACAAGGCCTTTATCGAACAGCAGGGAAAATTATGAAGGACGTTTTGATCTACGACACGACGCTCCGGGACGGCTGCCAGGCGGAGGACATCTCCTTCACGCTCGAAGATAAGCTGCGGATCGCGGAGAAGCTGGCCGAGATCGGCGTCGATTACATCGAGGGCGGGTTCCCGGGCTCCAACCCGCGGGATGAGGAGTTCTTTAGGGCGGTCAGGAAGCTTAAGCTTAAGCACGTTAAAATCGCCGCCTTCGGCATGACCCGCAAGCCTTCGGCCAAGCCTTCTCAGGATTTGAGCCTGAAGACGCTGCTCGATGCGGAGACGCCGGTGGTGACCCTGGTGGGCAAGGCATGGGATCTCCACGTGCGCGAAGATTTGCGGATCAGCAAGAAGGCGAACCTCGAGATCATCGCCGATTCCATCGCCTATATGAAGGAGCGGGTGGACGAGGTGATCTTCGACGCCGAGCATTTCTTCGACGGCTATCGCTCGAATCCCGAGCATGCCGTGGAGTGTTTAAAGGCGGCCGAGGAGGGCGGGGCCGACTGGATCGTGCTTTGCGACACCAACGGCGGGCGGATTCCCGGCGAAATTCGCGCGGCGATCTCCGCGTTGAAAGGCGCGATCTCAACGCCGCTGGGCATCCATTGCCACAACGACGGCGAACTGGCGGTCGCCAATACCCTGACCGCGGTGGAGATGGGCGTCAGGCAGGTGCAGGGGACGATCAACGGCTTCGGCGAGCGCTGCGGCAATTTGAACCTCTGCTCGGCGATCGCGGATTTGCAGCTCAAGATGGGAAAGCGATGCATCGAGCCAGAGCAGCTTAAAAAATTGCGCGAGGTCTCTCACTTTTTATACGAGCTGGCCAACTTGAGCCCGTACAAGCATCAGCCCTACGTGGGCGACAGCGCCTTCGCCCACAAAGGCGGGATGCACGTGGCCGGGATTCTTAAGAACCGGGAGACCTACGAGCATATCGATCCCGAGCTGGTCGGCAACCGGCAGCGGGTGTTGGTCTCGGACCTGGCGGGGCGGAGCAACGTCGTTTACAAAGCCAGGGAATACGGCATCGATCTCAGGAGCGACGATCACGCCGCGCAAAAAATCCTGGCTCGGATCAAGGACCTGGAGAGCCAGGGCTTTGAGTTCGAGGCGGCGGAGGCTTCCTTCGAGCTTTTGATCCAGGAGGCGCTCGGCCGCAAAAAGAAAAATTTCCGGCTGCTCGGCTTTCGCGTCATCGATGAGAAGCGAAAAGAGGGCGAGCCGCCGATCTCCGAGGCGACGATCATGGTCGAGGTGGACGGCGTGGTCGAGCACGCCGCGGCGATGGGCAACGGTCCCGTCAATGCCCTGGACACCGCGCTGCGCCGCGCGCTGACAAAATTTTATCCTTCGCTCAAAGAGATGGAGCTGCTGGATTACAAAGTCCGCGTGCTCTCCTCCGGCGAGGGGACCGGCGCCGCGGTGCGGGTATTGATCGAGTCGGGAGACAAAAAAGAGCGGTGGGGCACGGTCGGCGTGTCGCAGAACGTGATCGAGGCGAGCTGGCAGGCGGTGGTCGATAGCATCGACTACAAGCTTTACAAAGATTCAAAACAGGTAAGAGCGTAAAGCGTAAGAGGTGAGGCGTAAGGGGTCGCCTCACGTTTCACGCCTAACGATTCACGGAAAAAATGTGGCAGACGCTTAAAGAAGACATCCAGGTCGTTTTTCAGCGCGATCCGGCGGCGCGGAATATCTGGGAAGTTATCTTCACCTATCCCGGCTTCCACGCGATCCTGATCTACCGGCTGGCGCATTGGCTCTGGAGGTTGCGACTTACGACGCTGGCCAGGTTTGTGAGCCACGTCGGCCGCTTCCTCACCGGCATCGAGATCCATCCCGGAGCGAAGATCGGCCGGCGTTTTTTCATCGACCACGGCATGGGCGTGGTCATCGGTGAGACCAGCGAAATCGGCGACGACGTGACTCTCTACCAGGGCGTCACGCTCGGCGGCACGTCGACCGAGCGCATCAAGCGCCACCCGACGATCGAGGAGTCGGTGACGATTTTCAGCGGCGCGGCGGTGCTCGGGCCGGTGACCGTCGGCCGTCACAGCCGGGTGGGGGCGGGCTCCGTGCTGGTGACTTCGGTGCCGCCGCACTCGACGGTGGTCGGCGTTCCGGGCAGGGTGGTGAAAATCGAGGCGAAGCACACGCCGACCGGCAAGGCGATCATCGACCTCAACTCGGCCGACCTGCCCGATCCGGTGCAGCGCGCGCTGACGAGCGCGCTTGAGCAGGTCGAGCGGCTGGAAAAACGTATCAACGAGCTGAGCGCGCGCCAGGGCGGGCTGGAGGAGAAACAGGCGGAGGACAACGAGGCGCTGCGCAAGGTGAGAGAGCTTATCAAAAATTCGGGAAACGGATAGGCAGGGGGCCGGGCGCAAGACAAAATGCAGAATGCAAATTGCAAATTTTAAAATGCAAAATGGAAGAGAAGTTCGAAACCTTTTGACTTTTGCATTTTGCAATTTTCATTTTGCAATGAGCCGGAAGCTAAAGACGATGCTTCGTAAGAAAAAAGTGGTGGTCGCGATGAGCGGCGGGGTGGACAGCTCCGTCACCGCCGGTCTGCTCGTGGAACAGGGCTACGAGGTCGAGGGGGTATCGCTGCGCTTGTGGGAGTGCCAGCGCGAACAGCCCCAGAACTGCTCCGACTCGATGGGGGCCAGGACAGTCGCCGATCTGCTCGGCATCCCGCACACCGTCATGGACTTGCGGTCCGATTTCGTCAAGACGGTGGTCAAGCCGTTCGTCGCGAGCTACCTGAAGGGTCAGACGCCCAACCCGTGCGTCGCCTGCAATCGCGACTTCAAGCTCGGCGCGTTGCTCGACTGGGCCAAGGCGCGCGGCGACGATTACGTCGCAACGGGCCACTACGCCCGGGCGCTCAGGGATGCCGGCGCCGAACGGGTCTCGCTCGCGCGCGGCGCGGACCGAAATAAGGACCAGTCCTATTTTCTCTTCTCCCTGTCGCAGGATCAGTTGTCTCACACGCTGTTTCCGCTGGGCGATCTGGAAAAGGGCGCGGTGCGCCGTCATGCGCGGCGGCTCGGCCTGCCGGTCGCCGACCGGCCGGAGAGCCAGGACATTTGCTTCGGCGACTATCGCGCTTTCGTCGAATCCCTGGCCGATCCCGACGATCTTGCGGGCGGGGATGTCGTCGACCGGGCGGGAAATATTTTGGGACGCCATCAAGGAATCCATCGCCTGACGATCGGACAGAGAAAGGGGCTCGGAATCTCCGCCCCTCATCCGCTCTACGTCCTGGAGATCGACGCGCTGGAGAAGCGAGTGGTGGTCGGCGCGAAAGACGAGCTTCAGTGCCGTGGGCTGGTAGCCGAATCGGTGAGCTGGATCGAGCCGCCGGAAAAGGACGAGATCGACGCCGAAGTGCAGGTTCGTTACCGTTCCCCTTCAGTGCCCTGCGTCGTGCGCGTCCGCGAAGACGGCAAGTGCGAGGCGCGTTTTGAAGAAAGTAGGGGCGACCGGCCGGTCGCCCCTACTCTCGGCCAGGCCGCGGTGTTTTATCGGGGGGACAGAGTGTTGGGGGGAGGGTGGATTGAGCGGGGGATAAAGTAAAAAGGCAAATTGAAAAATGCAAAATTTAAACCGCCGACCGGAAACAAATTTCTCAGAACTTTGCATTTTGCAGTTTGCAATTTTCATTTTGCATTGCGCCGGAGGCGCGTGAGATGCGCATCGCCATCACCACGCTCGGCTGCAAGATCAACCAGTACGATTCCGCCGTAATCCAGGCGCGTCTCGAAGATGAGCGGCATTCCTTCGTCCCGTTCGACGAGCACGCGGACGTCTATATCATCAACAGCTGCACCGTAACCGACCGGGCCGACTGGGAGGCGCGCCAGCTCGCGCGCCGCGCCAAGCGCCGACGCCCCGAGGCGCGCGTCCTGGTGACGGGCTGCTACGCCCAGGTGAAGCCGGATGAAGTCGCGCGGGTCCCGGAGGTGGATTACGTTGTGGGACTTAACCGCCTGAACGACCTGCTGCGCTTCGTCGCTGAAAGTCAGGAAGAATCCCTGCCGGCCGCTGAACGAGTTGCGGTAGGAGATGTCAGAAACGAACGCGCAGTCTCGGTGCTGGGCGCGAGGGCGCTTCCCGGCCATACGCGCGCATTCCTGAAGATCCAGGAGGGGTGCAACTATTCCTGCACCTACTGCATCATCCCGACCGCCAGAGGGCTGAGCCGCAGCGTTCCGCTGGAGGCGGTTTTAAACGAGGTGCGTTCTCTTGTCGAGCGCGGCTTCGTCGAAATCGTTCTGACCGGGATTCACCTCGGCGGCTACGGCCACGACCTCAATCCGAGGCTGGATCTCACCGGCCTGCTTGAAACGATCGTCGAGAGGACGCAAATCCGCAGGCTCCGGCTAAGCTCGCTCGATCCGCGCGAAGCGCCGGACCGCTTGCTGAAATTGATGGCGCAATCGGCGACGCTCTGCCCCCATCTCCACATCTGCGCGCAGGCCGGAGAAGACGGGATACTCAAGCGGATGCGGCGCAACTATGACACGGCCTATTACCGCGACGTGGTGAGCCGGGCTCGCGAGATGCTTCCCGACGCGGCGCTGGGGAGCGACATCATCGTCGGCTTTCCCGGGGAGAGCGACGAAGAGTTCGAGCGGGAAGTGGAATTTTTCGGCTCGCTTCCTTTGACCTATTTTCATGTCTTTCCCTACTCAGTCCGCTCCGGCACTGGGGCGGCTGCTCTCCCGTGCCACGTGCCCGCGGCGGTCAAGAAAGAGCGCGGGCGGCGCATGCGCGAGCTTGGGGCGAAAAAAAGGCGGGAGTTCTACAGCCGCTTCATCGGCCGGCGGGTACAGGTCCTGATGGAGCGGGCGTCAGGGGAAGCGGCCGGCGTAGGTAAAGGCTACAGCAGAAACTATCTTCCCGTGTGGGTCCACGGAGGACCGGGCGGCCTTAACCGCGAGATGGAGGCGGTGATCGAAGGGTTTGAAAACGGGTCGCTGTTCGGCCGGGCGATGGCCTGATAATTTTGAGTTTTGAGTTGTTAGTTTTGAATTCAAAATTCAAAATTAAGAATTCAAAATTATGAGGACGCGTGGACAAAGAGCCGCAATTGTCCCTTTTACAGAGGCAGCTGGGATATACGTTCTCAAATTCCGCGCTTCTGCTGCGTTGTCTGACGCACGTTTCCTATGGCAAGGGCAAACAGCACGAGCACAACGAAACGCTGGAGTTCCTCGGCGATGCCGTGCTGGATCTCGCGGTCAGCGATCTTCTCATGCGCGGTTTTCCCGAAAAGAGCGAGGGGGACCTCTCCAAGATGCGCGCGTCGCTGGTAAACGCCGCCGTGCTGGCGGAAAAAGCCGCGGAGCTCAGGCTGGGCGACTTGCTGCGCATGGGCAAAGGCGAAGAGCGCAGCGGCGGGCGGAAAAAGAAATCTATCCTGGCCGGCGCATTCGAGGCGGTTATCGGAGGGATCTACTGGGAGGGAGGCTACGAATCCGCGCGCCGGGCGGTGGAGCGTTACTTCAGCTCCGACATCAGAGGGAGAAACCTGGGCCAGCAGGATTACAAGACCCGGCTCCAAGAGATCAGCCAGATGCTTTTCCACGCGCCTCCCGACTACCGTCTGGTCGCCGAGACCGGGCCGGATCACGAGAAGCGCTTCATAACGGAGATCGTCGTCGGCGGCAAGATACTGGGTCGGGGAGAAGGCAGGAGCAAGAAGCAGTCCGAGCAAGAAGCCGCCCGAAAAGCTATCGAGGAGTTGCAGCAGACCGGCGAGGCTACGGAAGTCATCGATCTTCCCAAAAAGTAGAAGAAACTTTCCTGCAATTCCGAGTTTTAAGAATTTTCAGCCACCCCGGCTCCCTAACGGCCCGAGGCTGTTTACCTTCCAGCTGGCATATCGTTTGCTCACCTTCTTGTGGCAGGAAAGGAGAGCTGTCATGGAAGGCATGAACGAACTGAGCGTGATGGTCGAGCTCGACGCCGCCGCGGCCGGGTCCGGGGGAATCTCCGAAGTCGAGAGGCTGACCAACGAGTTCGAGGCCCATGAAGGACATGAGGAGAAATTTCTCCTGCAGTACAGGGACCTCGTGGGGAGAACCGCCAATCCCCTGATCAAGTTCCTGCTTCAATTAATCGTTTCGGACGAAGAGAAACACCATGCGGTCAGCCATGCGATGCTCTCCACACTGAAAGGCGATCTCAACTGGACCAAGCCCGAGGACGCTTTGCGCGGCCTCTATAGTCTGGGGGCGGAAAAAGAGCAGCTGATCGAGCTTACGGAGGGGTTCATCCGGGTTGAAAGGGAAGGCATAAAGGAATATAAAAAACTCATCAAGGAGAGCAAGGGGTACTATCACGACCTCTTTGTGCTGCTGTTCCAGTCGATGGTGCACGACTCGGAAAAGCACATCAAGATCCTTGAGTTTTTGCGCCAGAGGTTGAAAGAGGCCTAGCGGATGCCTTCGGAAAAATTCGATCCCCTTAGCGGCTTCGCCGAGATCGAGCGGCTGGTCGCCAGGGTCTATTTTCGCTTTTCCCATCTTTTTCTGGACCGGTCCGAGTTGCGGGATTTCTGGTGGGAGATGGCCCGGGAGGAAGAGCAGCACGCCGCCATCCTGCTCGCCTGCAAGGCGTTCATCGAAAACTACGATGACGAGAATCTCGATCCGAGCATCAGCCACGAGAAGGCCGCCGAAGTGACGGCGCAACTAACCAGCTATCTCAATCGGGGCACGCCGTCGATCGGCGTCGAGGAAGCTTTCAAGATAGCTTTGGAGATAGAGACCTCGGAGATCGATGTGATCTACGGCAAGCTCTTGCAGCTCGGCGGGCCCAAGATCGCTCAGACGCTCGAGAACATAGGAGTCCCCGCCAGCGTGCAGCGACAAAAGCTCAAGGCGGCCCTGCGGCGTTTCTGCAGCGACCCGGAACTCCTCGCGGCAGCCCAGGCGCTCTGAGTTCAGCGTACGCATTTTGCGCCTCTCTCAAGTGTTTCTCTGTTACAGTTGCGCCCCTGTCACCCCCGCGCCTCTTCGTTTCAGCGTTGACTCGCGTCTACGCGAGTCAACGAATGACCAGGAACAAACAACAGAGAGCCGTGTTTTTGCCTGATGGCAACCTGCCTTTTCCGGAACCCAGGAAAAACGCTTCCTGGAAGGACCGGTTTTGTTTATATTATAGTCGCCGCGCGAGTGGACAAAGGACAGGCGCGATACAGGTCGGCGCACTGGCGGCAGAGGCCGTGGTTGGGACGCCATCGGGGGAAGTCGCGCGTCAGCTCCGCAAGGGCGTGCGCGGGCAGGCGATCGGGCTCCGGCTCGAAGTCGTGCGTCGGAAAGCCGCAGAGCGCGCAGCGGCTGCCGGGATGGGGTTTTGCAGAAGGGGCGCCGAGCGAGCCTCGCGGATCGTAGGCAAAAGCCACAAGCCCGGCGTGGGAAGGCGCTTCGGCGTCGAAGAAACGGCTGAAGACTTGTTCCGTCTCCGCTCCGAACATGGAAAACGCGCGGGAGAATTCCAGCAGGCGCTCGACGCGCGCCGATTCACGCGCCCATCCGCGGCGCGCCAGGCGGCCGTCGATGGTCGCGTCCCACAGGATGCGATAGCGATCGGCCAGCAGCCGGTCGTGCGTCGGCCCTCCCTCCGCCGCCGGCAGCGTCGGCTCGTAGCCGAAGCCCGGATCGAGCATGTCCGCGAGGTGCAGCAATTCGTGGCGCAGCAACGCGAGCAAGCTTGTGGAATCCAACAACGACTGAGGCTGCAAGAAAATACCCGCGGCCGCTCGCTCGATCCCGTTCGCCTGTGGATTTACAAACAACTCGGCCCCTTCCTCTTTCTTGCCCGGCGCGCGCGCGACCAGGCAGCGCGCCAGGTTGCGCGCTAACAGCGGCTGCTCGCCGATCGCCCGATCGATCGGCGCGGCGAGGTCCAGGCGCTGAAACCATTCCTGGTCGAATTTTTGAAAGGCGCTATCGCGCTGGTCGGGATCGGCGATGGCGTAGAGACGGTTGCGCTCGCGCTGGAATTCCCGCTCGCGCTCGTGGCCGCGGAGCGCGTAGAACAGAGCGTCTTCGACGAAGCGCGGCTCGTAGCGAATGAAATCCGTCGCGGTCATGTTATTCCATCTCGTCCGGCTCGGCGGCGCCGGGCATCGCCGGGCATGAATCCGTGCCGCAGGCCATCGGCACCCGGTCGTCGGTCGCCGGCCTGAGGCTCAAGCTTCTCGGCCCCAACGGGACGTTCCAGCGGGCGCACTCGCGGGCTATCAGATGGCGAGCCAGTTCGCCCAGGGCATGGTAAAAGCCGCTCTGATCTTCGCGCGCGAGCTTATTGGCGAAGGCGGGCAGAAAGCGCGCCAGATGATCGCGCAGGAACAGGCGCTCCGCCTTGCGCGTCTCCTCCAGCATGGCAGCATCGTCGCGCTCCAGCGCGTAGGCCTCTTTCAGGGCGAGAAACGCCAGAAACTCGCACTCGCAGCTTACGTGGTCGGCCCGCTCGTGCTCCGCCCGGTTCAGCGCGAGACCGAAGGCGTTGTAGAAGCCGTGCAGATCGCCCAACTCCTGCGGCTGCTGGAACAGCGCCTCCGCGCCGTATTCCGTCTCGTACGGCGGCACGCCGCTGCGCGCGGTGTGGCCGAAGAGACGGCGATGAGAGGCCATTACGGTGAGGAGCGAGGCGTGAGCAGTGAGGCCCAGGCAAGCAGCCGCAAGGCCCGACTCCTGATCGGGATCGAGGAGCGCCGCCGCTTCGGCCAGGGCCGCCGATCGGTCCTTCGAGCAGAGACGGGTAATCGTTTCCTCTTCCGGCGGGCGAAAACCGAGCGCCAGCGCGCTATACAGAACGGCGCGGCTAAGCGCGGCGTCGATTTCAGCGGCCTGCAGATTGGCTTTGAAAGTTTCAGGTTCCATGGGGTTCGCTCCTACGGTTCAAAGTGGTTCAACATGGTTCAAAGCGTTCAAGTCGTTCAACATAGTTCAAAGTGGTTCGACGTCGTTCAAAGGCCTTGAACAACCGTTGAACAATTTTAAACCAGGCTTGAACATTTTGAACTCTCCGCGCTCGATCATTCGGCCTTAGATCGAATTCGCATGCTTTCCCGGCCGCACGTGAAGCGGCTCGTCGATGGTCGTGCGGAAGATCTCCTTGCCGTCCTGGCCGTAGGCGATCACGGTGTCGTTGTAGAGCGTGATCTTCCGGCCCCTGAGCGTCGCCTCGTAGACCTTCGGCCCTTCCTTGATCTGGTAGCGGAAAATAATCCGGTTGGAGCGGCGGAAGAGCTGGAGCACGGCGAGCAGCTCGCGATCCGGGTAGGTGTAGCGCTCGATCGCCTCGTCGACGCCGGGGCCGAACATCTGTCTTAGATAGTCGCGGGGCACCCAGCGCGGCGGAATGTAAAATCCGTTCGGCGACGTGCCGAACTGCGGATAGAGCGGCAGCGCGACCTTCGCCACGTGGATCATGTAGTAGAGCGGGTTGTAGCGGTCCTCCGTCCAACTGCCGTCGCGGTTCATCTTCACCAGCCCCTGCATGCGGATCTGGCCGATGCAGGCGGTCATGCAGCGCGTCTCCATCGGCTGGCCGCCGGTCTCCGGATCTTTCCCCTCGACGCGCGGATAACAGGCAATGCATTTCTCCGACACCCGCGTGTTGCCGCGATACATCGTCTTCTTGTACGGGCAGGCCTCGACGCACTTGCGATAGCCGCGGCACTGCTCCTGATCGATCAGCACGATGCCGTCCTCCGGCCGCTTGTAGATCGCCTTGCGTGGGCAGGCGGCCAGGCAGGCGGGATAGCTGCAATGGTTGCAGATGCGCGCGAGATAGAAGAACCAGGTTTTGTGCTCGGGCAACTCGACGCCTTCTTTATCCAGCTCGCCGCGCACGCCCTTCTTTCCGACCGGATTGTCCTCGTAGATATTCGGCGAGTTCCACTCCTCGTCGGTCGGAAGATAGCCCAGCACGCGCGCGCTGTCGGGCGTGAGCATCTTCTGCGCCTCAAAGACGGTGATGCCGTCGAACTTGCCGTAGGGTTGTTTTTTATCGGCGCCGGGCTTGCCGGACCAGTTCTGCGCGCCGGGATTCGCTTTCTCCAAAAGCTCCAGGGTCTTCATGTCCCAGAACTGCGGGTAGCCGCCGTAGGGCTTGGTCTCGACGTTGGCCCACCACATGTGCTCCTGGCCCTTGTTGAAGGTCCAGGTGGACTTGCACGCCATCGTGCAGCTCTGGCAGGCGATGCAGCGGTTGATGTTGAAGACGAAGGCGAACTGGCGCTTGGGGAAAGCCGCCTCATACGGGTAGTTCATCTCCCGCCCGATCTGCCAGTTGTGAACGTTTGCCATCATTCCCTCCTTAACACCGTGTTCGTGCTCGTGGCTCGTGCTTCCGGCGAACACGAATCACGATCACGAATAACGACCGTTCCCCATACGGCGAGGCATTCATCAACGATCGATTCGATCGCTGTTTCGCCGAGACTTTGATATGCCCCGTGGGCGCCGCCGTAAAACGGATTCTTAAACAGGCTGAGAATCTGCCGGCGGTCGTGTCCCATGCGCGCGAACTCCTCCGCGAAGACGTAGGCCATCTCCGTCGTCGCCTCGGCGTCGGCCGGCAGCATCACGCCCACCAGCATGTTCGGATCGGTCGGATCGGGATCGTTATACGGCACAGTCGCTCTCCTCCCTCATCTCGGTTCAAAGTTGTTCAAGTTGGCTCAACATGGTTCAAAGGTTCAAAGTGGTTAAACATGGTTCAAACGCCTTGAACAACCGTTGAACAATTTTGAACCTTTTGAACTCTTACTCTTTGACTTTTGTTAACTCCCCCGCCAGATACTTCTTCATAAAGTCGTTCTCGTTGTCCGGCGTGAATCCGGTCGTCGCCGGCTTCCAGATTCCCTTGCCTCCCATGCCGCCGTCCTCGGCTTTGGTCACGCGGACCAGCGTCTCCTTAGGCACGGTGTTGATCGCGTGGTTGTCGGCCTCGCCGCCGAAGATAAAGCTCATCGAGACTTTGGCTTTGTGGAAGAGCGTGTCGGTCTGGTGCATCGGCATGTGCCAGTTGCGCGTGACCGATTGCTGCGAGCCGTAGCGCAGATTTGCCTGGTAGCCCGTGTTCTCCGACAGCGCGCGGCCGTCGGGCCGGGTCTCGTGCGCCTTCACGCTCTTTTCCGTCGCGATAAACGGCGCGTGCTTCATCATGACGATGTTGTAGGGGTAGGCGTGGTTGTATTTCACCCGCAGCATGCAGCGTGAGACTTTGTAGAAAGGATCGTCGGGCTTCGCCCCGAGATAGGGGCGGTCGGCCGGGTTGGCGTCCACATAGACGTAATCCCCATCGTTGATCCCCAAGTCCCGCGCCGCCTGCGGGTTCATGTGGAGCTGGTGCTCTCCCACCGACGGCGCCCGCTTGTCGATGCGGTAGGGATCGCCGAAGTTGGAATCGTAGACCATGTGCCAGTCCACGTTCGACCAGCTCGAATGGACGCGGTGGCGCGTTTTGGGCGTCAAGCAGTAGAATTGAAAGCCTTTCTCCCAGAGGAAGTTCTTGGTCTCTTTGACCTTGCTCCACGGCATCTTGACGTTGCGGATCGTGCGGTCGTCCCAGTGCTCGGCGCTGAGCGGGATGCCGTAGTCTTCGGGACGAATATACGGGTTCGAGCTGACGATCACGTTGGGCAGGTGCGGCGTCGCCTCGGGCGCCTCGCGGTGGACGATGAAGTTCTCGCCGTACTCGATCGCCTCCGGGATGTCGGCGTAGGCGTGGAGCCGGCCGGTGTCGGTGTGGAACGGCTCGCTGTCGTGCACCTGCTCGTAAAACGGAATGCGCGGGTAGGTGCGGAAGTTCATCAGACAGCCGCCCGGAGGGCCGTACTTGCCGGCCATGATGTCGGCAAGCTTGTAGCCCGCGGTCGTTGTGCAGGTGTCGAGCAGCCGCTGGATGTAAATCCCGCGCTTGTCGGGCGCGGCGAAGGCGAAGTAGTCGCGGAAGCGTTTGTCGCCGGTCAGGTCGCCCAGGGCGTTGGCGATCCCCGCCAGGATCACGAGATCGTCTCTGCTATCGAAGACCGGCGGTATGCCGCCCTTCCAGATCTGCAGAAATGGATTCGAGCAGCTCGCGGTGATCTCCAGCCCCTCGAACTCCAGCCAGCTATTGGCCGGCAGCGCGATGTCGGCGTATTCGATCGACGCGGTCATCTGGATGTCGATCGAGACGATCATCTCTACATTGGGATTGACGTTCTTGATCATCTCGTAGGCCCACTTGGCGTTGTTGATGAGGTTGACGTTGGAGAAGATCATCGCCTTGGTCGGCGTCGGCATGTGCGTGTCGCCGGTGAAATTCTTGCGCCCGAACTTCGGCGTCTCGACGATCAGCGCCTTGTCGCCGTGGTTCCAGTAGGCCGGCTCCTCGTCTTTGGTGTAGGCGTGCGCGTGGACCTCTTTGCCGTGCGCTTTCGGATTCAGGTTGATCTCGAAGGGATCTTCCGCCACCCAGCCCTTGAAGCCGGGTCCGGTCCAGGGCGAGCCCTGGAAGAGCGCCGCTTTATAGTTGCCCGCCCAGGTGTGGCAGCCGGCCCCGGGCTTGCCGATGTTGCCCGTCAGCATGAGCGGCAAATATGCCGCGCGGTTCATCTCGGTCGCGTGGAACCAATGGTTGATTCCCTCGCCCTGGTGGATCGCGACCGGTTTCATCGTCGCGATGTCATGCGCCAGCTCCTCGATCATCTTTTTCGGCGCCTGCGTGATCTCGGCCACCGTGTCGAGATCGTAGTCTTTGAGATGGGTCTGGTAGAGCGTCCAGAGCGTGGCGGCCTCGACCTCTTTGCCGTCGACCAGCTTGACTTTAAATGTTCCTTGCAGCGCCGGCGCCAGCCCTTTCTTCGCCATCGTCTCGCCCACGTCGTCGCGGGTAAGCGCGACCGGGCCGTTCTTCTTCTCGTCCCAAATCACATAGTCGCCGAGCTTGGCGTGCTGCTCGCGCGTGAGCCCCTGGATCTTCATCGAAGGGCCGTCGGCTGAAAGGGGAGTCTTGTAACCGGGAAAGATTTCATGGGCGCGAAGCCGCTGCAAATTATCCGTGCGCACCAGCAGCGGGAAGTCCGTGAAGCGCTTCACGAACGTCTCGTCGTACCACTTGTTGTCGATCATCAGCCTGGTGATCCCCAGCCAGAGCGCGGCGTCTGTGGTCGGCCGGATCGGGAGCCAGTAGTCCGCCTTGGTCGAAGGGGGACCGTACTCCGGCGCGATCACGACGATCTTCGCGCCGCGCTCCATGCATTCGATGAACCAGTGGGAATCGGTAAGCTTGTTCTCGACCAGGTTTTTCCCGTCCATGATGATGAGCTTGGAGTTGCGCAGGTCGTTGAAGTCGCAGTCCGAGGCCTGCAGCCCGTGCACCCACGGATGGCCGGGCGCCTGGTCGCCGTGCCAGGTGTAGTTCGAGAAGTTGCGGCCGGCCAGCGCCTTGTCCGGACCGACGCCGCGGACTTTGGCGTCGAGCAGCGCGAGAGAATTATTGAGCCGGTACATGCCGTACTTGCCGATCACGCCGAGCAGCCCCATGCCGCCGCGCATCTTGATCGTGCGCGTGCCCGCGCCGCCCATCGCCTTCACCATTTCGGGCTGGTAGCCGTGCGCCAGGAGGCGCTTGGCCCCTTCGTCTCCGCTGTAGCGGGTGGAGATCGCGTTCAACGCCTTCGCGATATTCTGGAAGACATCTTCCCAGGAGATCTGCACGAACTCGTCCTGGCCGCGGCTGTCGAACATGTATTTCGTCTTATTCTCCGGCGTCAGCTCCGGAAAGCCGGCGTCGGCCCAGGCTTTCCAGCCCTTGCGCACGATCGGGTGTCTCAGACGGTACGGGCCGTAGAGCACGCGGTGGAAGGTGTAGCCCTTCGCGCACTGGCGCGGGTTCCAATTCGCCGTGGCGTGGTTGCCGTAGAGATCGGCGTACTTCTGATAGTCGTAGGTGTTGCCGAGGCGGGTGACGATGCCGTTTCTGACGAAGGCGCGCACGCGGCAGGCGTGGGTGTCGTTCGGCGAGCAGACCCAGTCGAAGGCGCGGTCGTACTTATACTGGTCGCGGTAAATTTTCTCCCAGGCGCGATCGATCGAGCCGGCGAGAGGATTCTCGCCGGGCCGCGCGGCCGCCAACAGACGGAGCGGCAGGGCCCCGCTCAGGGCCGCGGCGCTTGTTCCCGCGCCCATCCATCGCAAAAAATCGCGGCGGGTCACCCCGGTCAACTCGTCTCTTTTTTCATCGCTCATAGCTCTCGCTCCTGTTCAGTTTCAAAGAGTTCAAAGTTGTTCAAGGTTGTTCAAAGGGTTCAACGTTGTTTAAGATTACTTAGGGCTTCAAAACAATTTTGAACCATGTTGAACTATTTTGAACCCCTTGAACGACTTTCATTTCGCTATTTTGAGATCTTGCCAGATAGTCACCGACTTTTTCCCGTCGCGGTCGCCGGCGCTGCCGTTCCAGACGGCGAAGGCCACCGGCACCGTCGCTCCCGGCGTCAGCGCCACGGCCTCTTTGCCCGTCGGCGCCAGTGTTCTGCGGAACATGACCCGATAAGAGGCTGCGCTGTAGATTCCGCGCGCGTCGATTTTCTGCTCGATCCGCGGCCGCGCTCTGAGCGTGCCGAAGCCCTGCGCCGTCAGATCTTCAGCCGGACTTTTCCGCTCCGGATCGGAGACGATATTTCCCGCGCCCCAGCCGGTGACGAAGGTCTTATTCGATTCGAGCGTAAGCGCATGGCGCGACGGTTGCTCCAGCGGAGAGCGCAGGAGGTTCGGATAGGAGTCGATGCCGAGGTTAGGGTAGAGTTTTTCGAGATCCTGAAACGCCGGCTCGAGATCGGCCTGGCGCTCCGACTTCCACATCCAGATGTTGATCGGCTTGCCGTTCTCGCCCATGGCGAAGAAGGGGGGATTGGGCGTGAGGGAGAATTGGGCGGCCACGGCATCGCGGAAGTCCTGCGGCCGCATCGCAGTGTGGTCATTGGTTTCGTCGCCCCACACGAGAAGCAGGGCGATCTCCTTCCCGTCGTGCAACGCTCTTACGGTCACCTCCTCAGGCCGGTCGCTGCGCCACCAAAGCGGCATCAGATGGAGATTGACCGGCAGGGTCGCACGCCACATGCCCGAGTCCGGGTGATCCGGCAACTCTTTCACGCGCGTGGCGACGATCTCGAACTTCTTCATCTCGACCCGCGCGCGCTGCGTATCGCCGGAGAGCGAGCGGACGAAGTTCACCAGGTGCCAGGCGTCGTCGCCGTAAGCCCAGTCGCTCGTCGGCATCGGCGTGCCGGGAATTCCGGCGACGATGCGGCGGTAGAGGGAAGCCGGATCGGGATTTCCTTTGAAGACGCCGAGCGTGAGATCGCGCGGGCGGGTCGGATAACCTTCCGTATCGACTTGCTCCTGAGTGCCGTCGCCCTTCGCCGTCGCCCCGTGACACGAGGCGCAGGCGTCTTTGTAGAGCTCGAGAGCGCGCGCCCTTGCCGCTTCGTTATACGGCGGCGCCGGCGGAACCCGAACGATGCCCTCTCCGCCGCTGCCGTCCGCCGCGGGCTGTTTCGGCGCCCTGACGGTCAACGGTTTTTCCGACAGAGATTTTACGTAATAGACCAGCGCCCAGCGCTGCTCGACCGGCAAATGGCCCCAGGACGGCATCGCCGAGCCGGGCATCCCGCGCGTGATCGTGTTGAACAGATCCTCGTCGGTCGGCACGCCGTCCCAGGTCGAGATCAGGCGAAAGTTGGCCGCGACCAGGTTGCGCGGCTTGGGATAAAGGAGGTAGGCCGCCTCGCCGTCGCCACGCCCCTTTGGGCCGTGGCAGGCGGCGCACTGCTGAGTGTAGATCTGTTTTCCGAGAGCGACGAGCTTGGCCGACGAAGGCGGGGCCTTTAGCTCGGCGGTTTGGAGGGCAGCGGCAACGGCAAAGCTAAATAGCGCAGCGGCTAAGAGGAGAAAAATCCGTTTCATTACTCGGCCTCCCATGGTCTTCTCGATTTAGTCGTTTGGAGCACGCGTGTCTGGCGCGTGGTGGAGCAAAAGGCATACCAAAGAAAACTAAGCGAAATGCGCGGCGCGATAAGTTTTTCTAATGGGGGTTTTTCCAGAAACTAAGAAATTTGCAGAGGTTTTTCTTAAAGTCGGAAAAGTTGCGCGCTAACAACGGCATCGCTTCGGCGATGGCGAAGCCGGCGGGCCGCTTCCCTGCCCGTGGCACAATTTATGCTCCACTATCTTAAATGGCGCTGAGCGCAAACAACCTCGTCCGCGTTTCTTACCTCGGACTTGTGCGCAACGTGATCGGATGTCGGGAGGAAGAGGTCGAGGTGGCGCCCGGCATCACGGTCGGCGAGCTGCTCGCGCGGCTCATCGAAAAACACGGCGACCCGTTTCGCGCCAGCGTTTTCAGGTCGGCCAAAGAACTCCGCGCCACAACTCTCATCTGCGTCAACGATTGCGATATCGCTCAACTGCAAGGCTTTGAGACCCGGCTTGAGCGCGGGGAGAATCTGAGCGTCGTGGTCGGCGTCTATCCCCCGGAAGGAGGCTAAGCGATGGCATCTCCCAGAGAAGATACGTGGGTTCACAGCGTTTGCGACATGTGTTTCGCGGCGTGCGGGATACTCGCGCACCGCGTGGACGGAGTGTTGGTGAAGATCGAGGGCGATCCCAACTGCCCGGCCAGCGGCGGCCATCTCTGCGCCAAAGGGCAGGCGGGGCTGATCGGCCAGTACGATCCTTCCCGGGTCACGCGCCCTCTGCGCCGCGCCAATCCGCGAAAAGGGATCGGCGTCGACCCGAAATGGGAGGAGATCTCGTGGGAGACCGCGCTGTATATCCTGACGGACAAACTGACCAAGGTGCGGGAAAAAGATCCGCGCGGCCTGGTGATCTCCAGCTTCGATCAGATCGCGCTCTCTTATTTCATTCGCCCGGTCTGGGCGGTGGCCTACGGCACGCCGAACGCGGACTGGGTCGGTTACTACTGCGGCAACTACCTCCACGCCTCGATGTATCTCACCAACGGCTCGTTTCATTCGGACTTCGATCTCGATTATTGCAACTACGCGATCCTCCTCGGCAACCAGCAGGGCTTTATGGCCGGGCTGAACGCGACGGTGATGGCGCGGAAGATGGCGGACGCGCGCCGGCGGGGGATGCGCGTCGTGGCGGTCGATCCGGTCGGGACCAACGCGGCGGCGAAGGCGGATGAGTGGGTGCCGATCCGTCCCGGCACCGACGGCGCTTTTATTTTAAGCATCATCCACGTGCTGTTGAATGAACTCGGCTGCTATGACCGCGACTTCTTGAGCTGCCGAACCAATGGCTCCTACTTGGTCAAAGAGGATGGCAGTTACCTGAAAGAAGGTCGCGACGGCAAACCGTTGGCCTGGGATCAAAAGAGCGGGATGGCCGTGCCATTCGATGAAAACGGGATATCCCCCGCGCTTGAGGGTTGGTTTACGGCCGGCGGCGAGAGATGCCAGCCGGCGTTTCAGGCGTTAAAAGAACACGTCAAAGCCTACACGCCGGAGAAGGCCGCGCCCATCACGACGGTGTCTGCGGCGACGATCCGGCGCATCGCGAAAGAGTTCGGCGAGGCCGCGCGGATCGGCTCCACCATCGTCATTGACGGCAAAGTCCTGCCGTATCGCCCCGTCGCCGTGAACATCTACCGCGGCGCCGGCGCGCACAAGCACGGCACACACACGGCGCTGGCGGTGCAGATCCTGAACATGATCGTCGGGGCCTACTACGTTCCCGGCGGCCATCGCGGCCCGAATCTCGTCGGTCCGGCCGGACGTTGGGGACCGGGAGTCACGGCCGAGGGGATGATCACTCCGCCCTCCGCCATCGGTCACGGCGCGAAGTACTACGACTTCGAAGAGCGCGAGCCGGACGATCTCGGCCTGCACCAGCTCTTTCCCATCACCACCAACCGCAGTCCGATGTATCAACTGAACCTGCAAGATCCCAGTTTGTTCAAGCTTCCCTATACGCCGGAGATGCTCATCGTCTGCCGGCGCAATCTCATGATGAACAACGTCAATCCCGAGCTGGTCGCCGAATCGCTCAGGAAATTCCCGTTTATCGTGAGCTTCAGCACGCATCTCGACGAAGTCGCCGAATTCGCCGACCTGGTCCTGCCCGAGCAGTATTACTTAGAGCGATTCGACCTCTTTCCCAACCGGCCGAGCCATACGATGAGCCCGGCCACGGGCCAGTTTTACTGGGGCTTGCGCCAGCCGGTGGTGGAGACGCAGGGAGAAGCGCGGCGCTGGATCGACGTGCTCTATGAAGTCGCCGGCCGCATGGGATTTTTAAACGATATCTACAAATTGCTAAACGTGAGCATGGGGCTCAAAGAGCCCTACAAGCTCGATCCTGAAAAGCGCTACTCGATGGACGAAATCTACGACCGCTGGACAAAATCGTTGTTCGGTCCCGAGCGCGGGATCGAATGGTTCAAGCAAAACGGCTATCACAAAGTGCCGCGGGCCGTCGAAGAAAAGTATCCCGGTCCATTCATCAAGCCGCGCTTTCCGGTCTATTTTGAAAACATGCTGCGGGCCAAGCAGTCGGTGAAGAGCGTCGCCGCCCGCATGGGGCACGACTGGGACACCTCCGACTACCAGCCGGTGCCCGATTGGAAACCTTGCCCCGCCTACGAAGACGGCAAAGGCGCCTACGATCTGTACGTGGTCAATTTCAAGATTCCGTTTCATAGCCTGTCGATCACCACGCAGAATCCGTGGCTCAACGATCTGGCCGAGCACAATCCGTACGCGTACAAGATTCTGATCAACGCCGACACCGCCAAGGGCAAAGGGATCAACGACGGCGAGGAGATCTGGGTCGAGTCCGAGGCGGGGAAAGTGAAAGGCGAAGCGAAGCTGACCGAGTGCATCCATCCGCAGGTCGTGGGGATCGCCGGCGTCTTCGGAAGCTGGGCGAAGGGAAAGCCGGTGGCTAAAGGCAAAGGCGTCCATTTCAACAGCCTGTTACCGATGTCTCTGGAGCGGATCGATCCGGTCTCCACGGGCGTGGATTCTTGCATCCGCGTCAAGGTTTCACGGGCTGCTTAAGCGAAAAAAGGAGGGATGAAGATGACAGCGCGCATCGATGAGTTTCTGATCGGTGTCAAGCCCCAGCGCGAATGGGGCTGGCTGGTCATCACCTATCTGTTTCTTGGCGGCGCCGGCGCGGGGCTGTTTCTCATCTCGCTCTATATCGATCACGGTTGGGCCGGCGCGCTGGGACTCGTCGTCGTGATATCGGGCACCGGGTTGCTCTTGCTCGATCTCGGGCGGCCGGAGCGCTTCTGGCGCGCCTTTTATCGGCCGCAGAGCTCGTGGATCAGCCGGGGCTGTTTCTTCATCACGCTGCTGGTCGCGCTCGGCGCGCTGCAAGTCGCGCTGGGCGTCTTCGAGATAGAGTTGTCCCCGGGCATCGCCACGGCCGTGAAGCTCGTCTCCGCCGCAGCCGCAGTGCTCGTCATGATCTACACCGGCTTTGTCTTGTCTCCTTCCGCGGCGATCCCATTTTGGAACTCGACTTTTTTTCCGATCATCTTTTTCGCTTACTCGCTGCTCGCCGGCATCGACATTCTCATACTCACCTCGCCTTTGCTCCCCGGCCCCGCTCTCGATCTCGGCGCGCTGGAGGGTTGGCAGGCCTATCTCGCGCTCGGTTGCTTGATCTTCGTGCTGAGCCATCTCTCGGTGATGTCCGGCTCCGCAACGGCCGCGCGCGAGTCGATCCGGCTATTGACTCGCGGACGCTGGGCGACTCTCTTCATCGGGGGCGTCATCGGCCTGGGTCTGGTCGTGCCGCTGCTGCTTGGCTGGCCGTTTGCCGGAAGGTCCGACATGCAGACGATCTTCGTCATGACGGCGGTTTTGGCGATCCTGCGGCTTTTCGGCGACTATCTCTTTCGCTTTCTGGTGATTCGCGCCGGCATGTACGATCCGCTGCTCTAAAAAAGGAGTTGCACTATGACGCGCTACGGCATGGTCCTCGATCTCAATATGTGCATCGGCTGCAACGCCTGCACGATAGCCTGCAAGGCCGAACATGCCTCGCCTTCGGGAGTCTTCTTCGCCAAGGTGCTGGAGAAAGAAGTCGGCAAGTTCCCCGCGGCGCGCCGCGTCTTTCTCCCCGTGCTCTGCAATCACTGCGAGCAGCCGGCGTGCAAGGAGGTCTGTCCGACCGGCGCGACCTCCAAGCGGGAAGACGGCGTCGTCGTGATCGATTACGATCTCTGCATCGGCTGCCGCTCCTGCATCGAGGCCTGTCCTTACGGCTCGCGGACGTTCTACGACGGCAACGGCGCGTACTACCCCGGCTACACGACTCTCTTCGAGACCGCCAAGCAGAACATTCCCGAAGGCGTCGTGATGAAGTGCAACTTCTGCGTCGGCCGCGTCGATCAGGGACTCGACCCCGCCTGCGTGCAGACCTGCCCGACCGAATGCCGCGTCTTCGGCGATCTCGACGATCCGCAGAGCGAGGTCTCGCAGCTCGTCGCGGCGAAAAAAGCACGCCCACTCCTGCCGGAGAAAGGGCTGAATCCCTCGGTCTTCTACATCGGAGGCTGAGGCCGTCAGGATGCTTTAGCTGGATGCTCGCTTGTGAAATCTTTCATTCAATGTAAACCCCGCCGCTTGAGGCGGGCACAAAACCGATGGGGTTTCCAAAGGGGAGAAGCGGCAGCTCTCCCCTTTGGTCGAACACGGGGATTCAAACCCCGTGTTCGATATAAGTTGATCGCCGCCTTCTATCTTCTCCTCGCGATCCCGCATCCGCTCGCCGCCCAAAAGATCACAATCCTCTACAGCAACGCGACTTTTACCGGCACGGCGCTCTTCGTGGCCAAGGACGCGGAGCTTTGCAAACAGAAAGGGATCGATCTCGAGCTGGTGCTCGGCGGCGGCTCGGCGCCCACCGTGAGCGCCATCGTCGGCGGCTATGTGCAATTCATTCACGTCTCGGCTTCTTCCATCGTCAACGCCGCCTTGCAGGGCGGGCCGATCGTCATCGTCGCCAAAGTGATGGGGCCGCCTCCTTACAAGCTCGTCGGCGGCAAGTCGATCAAGAACGTCGCCGATCTCAAAGGCAAAAGGATCGCGGTCAACCGGTTCGGCGGCGCTCCCGACTTTTTGCTGCGCCAGAGTTTGGCGAAGAACGGGCTGGAGGTTCCGAAGGAGGTTACGATACTCCAGACCGGCGATCCGACGGCAAGGCTGGGCTCTCTCTTCAGCGGGGCGATGGACGCCGCGATGCTGCTCGTGCCTGAGGAAAAAGTGGCGGTGGAAAAAGGCTATCCCGTCATCATTGATTTTGCCGCGCTTGGGCTGCCTTACGTCAACATCGTGTTCGGCGCCAACAAAAGATTTCTCGAACAGAGCCCCGGTTTAGCGAGAAGCTTCCTCGGCTGCTACTGGGACGGCGTCAGAAAAGCGAAGGAGGAGCCGGAGATCGCCAAAAGGGCATTGGCCCATTGGACGCGCGCGAGCGATGCGTCTCTGCTCGACTATACCTATAAAACCTGGCGCGCCGACTATGCCCCGCAATCGCTTAAGGTCGAGAGCAGGGAACTCGAACTGATACTAGCCTCCGCGCCCAAGCCGGCGAGCCAAAAAGAGGCTCCGCAACTGCTCGATATGCGTTATCTCCCGTAGGGTCGATGACGAGGTAAAAATGAATCTGCGCGGAGAGCTTCACCCGACTTACACCGACTTGCGAGAGTGGCTGGAAACAGTGGAGAAGCTGGGGGAGCTCAAGGTCGTGCGCGGCGCGCATTGGGACCTGGAGATGGCGGGGCTTGCCGAGATCGTCTCGCGCGAGGCGAAAGGCGAGGCGCCGGCCATGCTGTTCGACGAGATCACGGATTTTCCGCCGGGCCGTCGCGCGCTGTTCGGCCAGCTCGATTCGGTAGGCCGTCTCGCGCTGACGCTCGGATTGTCGCTCGACCAGCCCGACAGGATTTCCTGCGTCAGGGCGTGCAGAGACAAGCTCAGCAAGCTGGAACTGCTCCCTCCGCGCGTCGTTCCGCGCGGCAAAGTGCAGGAAAATCTGCTCGAGGGAGAGCGTATCGATCTATTCCAGTTCCCCCTGCCCAGGCACCACGAGCTGGATGGCGGCCGGTACTTCGGGACGGCTCACTGCGTCGTCACGCGCGACCCCGACACCGGCTGGGTCAACCTGGGAACTTACCGCTGCATGGCGTTCGGCAAAAACTCGGTCGGGCTTCACATGAGTCCCGGCAGGCACGGGCGCACCGCGCGGGACAAATACTTCGAGCGCGGGCAGCCGTTCAAAGTCGCCGTCGCGGTGGGCGCGGACCCGGCGCTTTTCCTGGCGAGCACGATGGCGGTGCCCGCCGGAGTTTCGGAATATGAGTTTGCCGGCGGGCTCAAGGGCCGGCCGATCGAAGTCTTTGAGGGGCCTTACACCAAGCTGCCGATTCCGGCGCATGCCGAGATCGTGATCGAAGGAGAATGCCTTCCCGGCGAGACTCATGACGAAGGGCCGTTCGGCGAATGGGCGGGCTACTACGCCAACAACGGCTTGACGCCGGTGCGCGAGCCCGTGCTCCGCATCAAGTCTCTATGGCATCGCACCGATCCGATTCTCACCTGCGCGCAGCCCGCGCGGCCTCCGGGGTACAATTTCGCTTTCTGCGTTTTCCGTTCGGCTATGATCTGGGACGAGTTGGAAAAGGCCGGCGTTCCCGACGTGCGCGGGGTATGGTGTCACGAGGCGGGATCGAGCAGGCTCTTCAACGTCGTCGCCATCAAGCAGCGCTACCCCGGCCATTCCCGCCAGGCCGGCATGATCGCTTCGCA
Source organism: Deltaproteobacteria bacterium RIFCSPLOWO2_12_FULL_60_19 (assembly GCA_001798595.1). Classification (GTDB taxonomy): domain Bacteria; phylum Desulfobacterota; class Binatia; order UBA9968; family UBA9968; genus 2-12-FULL-60-19. The sequence goes on from MGSS01000008.1 coordinate 35,038, forward strand.
GTGCGCTTCGGGCGTCTATATCGGCAGATACACCGTGGTCGTCGATGACGACATCGATGCGACCAACCTCGCGGACGTCGTCTGGGCCATCGCGACGCGCACAGATCCTGAAAAATCCATTGAAATTTTTCGGCGCGGCCGGAGCAGCTCCGCCGACCCCGCCGTGTCGCCGGACGACAAAGGGTCCGACAGGAATCCCGCAGCCGTGTTTACTTCCAAGGCGGTGATCGATGCCTGCCGGCCCTATGAGTGGAAAGAGCGGGCTTATCCGGTGGTCGAGGTCAGCTCCGAGCTGCGCGGCCGGCTGCTGGCCAAGTGGAGGGACGAGTTCGAGGGAGTGCTTTAGCAGCGATTCAAAGGGGGATGTGGATGCCAAACTCAACTCCGGCGGGAGAAAATAACGGCGGCGAACTGAAATTGGACGACGGCTCTCGCGTCGCGGTGATCGGCGGCGCGCCCGCCGGTTCTTTTTTCAGCTACTTCCTGCTGCAAACGGCGCAGCGGATAGGCTTGGATCTCCAGGTCGATATTTACGAGCCGAGGGATTTTTCCCTTGCCGCGCCTCAAGGCTGCAACATGTGCGGCGGAATCGTCTCGGAGTCGCTGGTGCAATCGCTGATGGTCGAAGGCATCGAGATGCCTCCCAACGTCGTCCAGCGGGGGATCGACTCTTACGTTTTGCACATGGCGGAGGGGAGCGTCCGCATCGACACTCCGCTCCACGAGAAGAGGATTGCGGCGGTCCATCGCGGCAACGGCCCGCGCGGGGCTAAGGAACACGAATGGCGTAGTTTCGACGGCTATCTGTTAGAACTGGCGGCGGGCAAGGGCGCCCGCGTGGCGCGGGAAAGAGTGGACGGCGTGGCGTGGCGGGACGGCAAGCCGCAGATCAAGACCCGCGGCGGCTTGTCCCAACCGTACGATCTGCTTGCGGTGGGGACCGGAGTCAACAGCGGCGCGCTAAAAATATTCGAAGAGCTGGGGTTGGGTTATCAAGCCCCGCAAACCGCGAAAACCTATATCCGGGAACTTTACCTCGGCCGGGAGATGATCGAGAAGCACCTGGGCAGCTCCATGCATGTCTTTCTCCTCAACATGCCCCGGCTGGAATTCGCCGCATTGATCCCCAAAGGGGACTACGTCACGCTGGTCCTCCTCGGCGAGATCGATGCTGCGCTCGTGGAGACTTTCCTCGCCGCTCCCGCGGTGAGCCGGTGTTTGCCAGCCGACTGGCGCGCGGTCAAAGAGTTCTGCCATTGCTCGCCGAAAATCAATATCCAAAGCGCGGTCCAACCTTTCGCCGACCGGATCGTCTTCATCGGCGATTCCGGAGCGACCCGGCTGTACAAAGACGGCATCGGCGCCGCCTACCGCACGTCAAAGGCGGCCGCCCTGACCGCCGTCTTCGACGGCGTGTCGAGCGAGGCCTTTCGCCGCCGCTACTGGCCCGTCTGCCGCAATATCTCTACGGACAACGCTCTGGGGAAGCTGATCTTTTTGGTCACCCGGCATATTCAACGCTGGCCGCATGATCGGCGCGCCGTGTTGCGCATGGTCTCTAAAGAGCAGCAGGGCAACGGTCAGCGCCGGATGAGCATGGTGCTGTGGGATATTTTCACCGGCAGCGCTCCTTACAAGGATATTCTCTTGCGCACTCTCCGGCCCGCTTTTTTAGCACGGGTGATGTGGTTCGTAGCCACCGATTTTTGGATCAAGATGAACGGAGGATCTCATGGAAACGGGCGGGTTGGGCAAGATATACCGTGACGGCGAAGTGATCGTGCGCCAAGGGGAAGCGGGGGATTGCATGTTCGTCATCCAGGCGGGGGAGGTGGAGGTGTTTCGGGAGGACGGCAAGCAGCGGGAGGTCCGCTTGGCGGTGCTGCGCGAGAAAGACTTCTTCGGCGAGATGGCGCTGTTCGACCGCGAGGTTCGCTCGGCCACGGTGCGCGCGCTGGCCGAGGCGCGGGTGCTCACTGTGGATCGAAAGAGCTTCCTCCGCAGAGTGCACGAGGACCCTTCGCTGGCGTTTCGGGTCGTAGAGCAGATGTCGCACCGCATCCGGGAGCTGGACGCCGAGCTGACTCGGCTCAAGACCGGGAACTAGGCGGCGGAGAAGGATGCTCGGAAGGAACGAGAGAATGGTCGTCAATGTCCGCCTGTTCGGCATACTCGCCATTTTAGCCGGCGAGCGCATGGTGGCTTTCGAGATGGAAAGCGGCGCGACTTTGGGCGACGTGATAACGGGGTTGGGCAAACGCTTCGGGAGAGAATTCGTCGATCGGATTTTCAGGATTCCGGGCGAAATGCACTCGTATTGTCAGGTTTTCGTCAACGACGCGCAGGTGAACGATCTCGATGTGGAGTTGAAATGCAACGGCTCCCCGGCGGAAGTGGGGATTATTCTTCTAATGGCGTCTGAGGGAGGATAGCAGGCCGTTGAAAAAGCTCCATCTACGGTCAGCCCGCCAGGGAATCTCTCTCCGGGCCGATGCGATACGTCGGTGTTGCGCTGCTCCTACAAGATGAGAGCAGCGACGAGGTACGATTGGTACTCTTCGTCCCACGCATCGGCCCTTCGAGAGACCCCCAGGCGGGCGCTGGAGTGCGGCAGTCGCGGAATGATGGTGTCGTGCATTGAGGGAAGGAGAGCGTGGTTATGGAAGCAGTCTCGGAAACGACTCAAACGTGTGGCGCGCGCGACGACCTTTGGATTCCGTCCACCTGCGGTTTGTGCTACGGCACTTGCTCGATCCTCGCCCACCGAGTGGACGAGGTTCTGGTCAAGATCGAAGGGAATCCTGACAGCGCGGTCGGCAAGGGGCGGCTCTGCGGTAAAGGCGTGAGCGGCCTCATGACGCACTACGATCCCAACCGGGTGCGCGTCCCGCTGCGGCGCACCAACCCGGTGAAAGGGATCGGCGTGGATCCGGGCTGGAAAGAGATTTCGTGGGACGAGGCTCTGGACGAAGTCGCCTGGCGGCTGCGCAAGCTGCGCGCCGAAGATCCGCGCAAGCTCTTCATCCAGCGGACTACGACCGTCACCTCCAGCCGCACGCCGATGCAGGTTTTCGCCGCGGCTTTCGGCACGCCCAACCGCTCTTCGGCCGGCGGCGGCCTCCACTGCGGCAACGGCGCGCATCTGATCAGCGGCATAATGCACGCCTCGTGGTCGGTAGTGCCGGATTTCCAGTACTGCAACTACGCGGTCTACTTCGGCGCCTCGAAAGGCCACGGCGCGGGTCACGCCTCCTGCTCCAACATGGGCATGGCGGCGGACGCTCGATCTCGCGGCATGAAGATGGTCGTGGTCGATCCGATGTGCAACTTCGCGGCGGCGAAGGCGACCGAGTGGGTGCCGCTTCGCGTGGGGACGGATGCCGCCCTGGCGCTCGCAATGTGCCACGTGATGGTCAACGAGCTCGGCACATTCGACGCGCCTTATCTTCGGGCCAAGACCAACGCGGCTTATCTCCTCGGTCCCGACAAACTCTACGCGCGCGATGTCGCAAGCGGCAAGCCGCTTGTTTGGGATTCGAGCGTGAATGAAGCGCGGCCTTACGATGCGGCGGAAGCCGATGACATGGCGCTTGAGGGAGACTTCACCGTGAACGGCGTCTCCTGCCGGCCGGCGTTTCAGCTCCTGAAAACGCACTTGAGCAAGTTCACGCCCGAGTGGGCCGAGCCGATCACGACCATCCCGGCGAAAGACATCCGGCGGCTCGGAACCGAGTTTGCCCGCGAGGCGCGCGTCGGCAGCACGATCGTGATCGACGGCGTGACCGTTCCCTACAGACCGGTTGCGGCGATCGCCTTCCGCGGATCGCAGGGGCACATGAATTCCGTCTACAACTTTCTCGCCGTCGATCTTTTGAACCAGCTCGTAGGCTCGGCCGACATGGCGGGAGGATGTCTCGGCTTCAACCCTGCGAGCCACGGCCACCCGGAGACGGGCCGCCCGCGCTATATCCCGAAGCCCGGTCCCGACGGTTTGATGGTGACCGGCAGTTGGATGGCGCACCACGTTCCCTATCCGATTCGCGAGCCGCGCCTGCCTGAAGAGCTCGGGATGCAGGATCTGTTCGTTCTCTGCCAGACCTCGCCGTTTTCGGATTCCGCGGACCGCGAGGAGATGTGGAAAAAGTTCGAGCTTCCCTACCGGCCGGAGATCCTGCTCAACTATGGGACCAACCTGCTGATGAGCATCGCCAACAAAGAGACGGTGGCGAAATCCCTCGCGCAATTCAAATTTATCGTCTCCTTCGACCTGTTTTTGACCGAGTCGTCGGAGTTCGCCGACATCGTGCTGCCGGATTGCGATTATCTTGAGTCCGTCGATTCGCGCCCCAACTTCCCCTTCATCTTCAGCCTGCCGGGAGGAATGGGCGAGTGGTGTTGGCCGATCAAACAACCGACCGTCGCGCCCGAGGGCGAGCAGCGGCGCTCAAGCGAGGTGCTGATCGATCTGGCCGACCGGATCGGCATGCGGGAAGACTTAAACGCCGCCTACAATGCGATCCTCAAGCTCGAAGGGCCGTTCCGCTTGCAATCGGACCGGAAATATTCCTACGAAGAGGTCTGCGACGCCGAGCTGAAGACGAACTTCGGCGCCGAGCGCGGGCTCGAGTGGTTCAAGAATAACGGCCTCATCAAGTGGCCCAAAAAGCCGGAAGAGGTTTACTGGCGCCACTTCGTGGACGTGCGCGTG
>MGSS01000009.1 GCA_001798595.1 Deltaproteobacteria bacterium RIFCSPLOWO2_12_FULL_60_19
CTGGGCCAGAAGGTCAACCACTTTGTTTCGGAATCGCGGAGATAGAAGCTCCATCTTGCCGATCTCGTCGATGACGTAGAGGTCGGCGGGAGTTATCTCTGGGTCGAGCTGTGGAAGAGCGAGCTTTTCGAACTCTTCGACGTGGACCGAGTATCGGCCGACGGTGGGCTCTTTTCTTCCTATGGAGGCGAGGGTTCCTTCCTGGCCATCGAGCGTGACGACTTTAAAGCCGATTCTTTGTCCGCCGTGTCGTTTCTCTTCAGTGTAAAAGCCCGCGCATCTTACTTCACTTAGCTGCTTTAAGACCGCTCGGATCAGCGTGGTCTTGCCGATGCCGGGAATGCCGGTCAGGAGGAGTCTCATCTGGCAGGTTGCTGAAAGAGTGGGACACGTGCTTCGACACGCTCAGCACGAACGGAAAATCTTCGATCTTCTCAGTCACTCCTCCGTTCGCCCTGAGCTTGTCGAAGGGTGAACGGCGAGTTCTTCACCAGCCTGCTACTTCACCGTCAAGAATTTCTTCACCCGGGCTACGACCTCGGGCGGTTGGTCCAGGACTTTGCGGATGAGGGCCTCGAGTTCTTCGCCGCTCGACGGATCGACGTCCATCCTGCTTTTCTTCGCCTCGGCGAGCAACTCCGGGTCTTTGATGGACTTCGCAAAGGCCTCGCGGAGAATTTTCACGCGGTCGGCGGGAGTGCCCGGCGTGGCGAGCACCGGACGGCCCATGCCTTCGGCGGCGAGGATCACCTGGGCGACGCGGCGGCTCGCTTCCGGAGCGTTTTCTTTGTCGAATAGCTCATGGATCGTGGCAACATCCGGAATCCGCGGATCCCGCTTTGCGCCGGTGAAAAGTATCACCCGCACGAAGTTGGTCTTCTGCCAGGTCAGAAACGGCTCGCGGCCGAAGAAGGGCGAGGCGGTCATCCCGCGACATTGCACCTCGCCTTTTTCCACCGCGAGGTCGATTTCCGACCCTCCCGGGTAGCCGAGCACTGTCTGGATTTTCAGCGGCGGAAAGACCTCTTCCAGCAGGCGCGCGAGCACGAAGTCGGAGCTTGATGTGCCGGTCGAGCCGCAGCGCGGCGGCTCTTTGGCCTTGCGAATGTCGGCGATCGTCTGGTAGGGCGCGTCGCGGCGCATGTAGATGAGCATCGGTTCGCTCACGGGCGAGCCGATCCAGGCGAACTTCCGCATGTCGAACTGAACTTCCGTCCGGCCTACGAGCTGATCGAGGTAGATCGCGCTGTTCGGCATCAACAGCGTGAGGCCGTCGGGTTTCGAGACGCCGGAAACGTAATTCGTCGCGATGATCGATCCCGCGCCCGCCATGTTCTGGACGATGATCTCAGGGTTTCCAGGAATATGTTTGGGCAGGTGGCGCGCCAGGAGCCGTCCCCAGCGGTCGTAGAAGCCGCCGGCGGTGTTGCCGACGATGATCTTGATCTGCTTGCCCTGGTAGAAGTCCTGTGCCGAGAGAGATGAGATGAGGGAGAGCGTGGCGAAGAGTACGATGGCAACGGCAACAGCCATTCTGTTGGTATTTCTCTTCATATGCACCTCCGCTTGCGCCTTTTAATAATCTAAGACGCGCGCTGCACGAGTTTCTCCAGCTCTTCGTAGGGATGAGCGCCGACCAGTGCATACGCATTGCGGCCTGTCCTGAGGTTACTCGAAGGGCCGACCACGAAGGTCGGAACGGCCGTCACGCCCAGCTCGGCGCATCTTTTCCAATCCGCATCCACGGCCTCCTTGAAGCTTTGGCTTACCAGCGCTTCTTCCGCTTCGTCCCTGGGCAAACCGGCTGTCCCGGCGATAGCGACAAGGACATCACGCTTTCCAATGTTGTTCACGTCGACGAAATAGGCGCGAAAGAGCGGATCGTGGATCTCGTACCCCTTGCCTTGACTTTCCGCCCACTTGGCCAGCTCCTGCGCCAGGCGGCTGTTGTAGCTCATGTTGCGCTCGCTGCTGTACGGGAGTCGCTCCTGTTCCATTAGACTTTTCATACGCCCATCCCTTGCGGGCGACGGCGTGCGCGGTTGTCCTTCCGTGGGTGTTTCGGGGTGGAGCGGGAAGTGGGTGAATTTAACGTCGAGGCCGTAGGTGGTTCTTAGTTTCTCAATACGCCCGGTACTGAGATAGCACCACGGTCAGACGTAGTCGGAAAATACTTCGAGGGTTAAGCTTTCCTGCATGGCGCCCTCCATGTCTGAGCAATGAACCGATTCTACTTGGTCCTGCGCCGGATTGTCAAAGCCCTCTCTTGATTGTCATTCCCGATCGCGCGATGATCACGGCAATCGTGTTCGTGATCGGAGAAATGCCGTGATCGTGGTTCGACAAGCTCACCACCCTGAGCAACGTCGAAGGGTGCTCGCAGGGAGGGGACGAACACGAAAGCTCGGAGCATCGCTTTGAAGGACCACGAGCACGCTTCTCTATGACGCCTGATTTTCGCATAGGCCACGGTTTCGACGTTCACCGCTTCCAGCGCGGCCGCAAGCTGCTGCTCGGCGGCGTGCGCGTACCATTCACTTTCGGCCTTGCCGGCCACTCCGACGCCGACGTTGTGCTCCACGCGTTGATCAATGCGATCCTCGGCGCGATGGGCGAGCGGGACATCGGCGCGCATTTTCCCGACACCGATCGACGCCTCAGGGGGATCTCCAGCGCAAAGATGCTGGACGATGTCTTGCGAATGATGAAGCGCAAGCGGTTTCGCCTCGTGAACGGCGACATCACGGTGATGGCGCAAAAGCCGCGCCTGGCCCCGTCTATTCCGGCGATTCGCCGGCGCATGGCCGATCTTCTAAAAGTCGATACGGACAGAATCAATCTCAAGGCGGTGACCACGGAGGGGTTGGGCTGGATCGGCAAAGGCCAAGGCATGGCCGCCGCTGCGGTTGTGCTGCTCGAGAAGCGCAAAAACCGCTGAGAACCGTTGACAAAACGCATTTTCTATAATAATCAAAATTTCTAATCTCGATGGCTAGCGATTCATCCAGTTCAGGCCATCAAGCGCCCGACGAAGAGATTGAGCGGTTAGCGCAAGAAATCGGACGTCTCATCAAGAACGCCGATCCGCAAAAACGGGAAGAGCTCAAAGAACTCGCCTTCACGCTGATCCGGGAAGAAGTATTCGAGCGGAGCGCGGACGAGAAAAGCGAAGCGGGGGCGGCCCCGGGTCCCTTTAATCCCCTGGGAACGGGGGTTCTGATTTTGGTTTTGGGGGCCGGTCTCTCTTTTGTGTTCGGGCCGGTCGGGTTAACGTTGATGTTGGGCGGGCTGATCTTTATAGTTTGGGGCGCTGTGATCAGTTGGGCTAAAGGTTGAAACGGCTATGGCAGAGGAAACAAAAAAAACCACCGAACAGAAGCGCGGCATCTGGTCGCGGAGGGATTTTTTTACCCGGTTGGGTTGGGGCGGCTTTGGGATTTTTACCGGTTTCAGCCTGCTGGCGTTTCTCCGCTCGGCTTTTCCCAGAGTGCTTTTTCAACCCTCCGCGACTTTCAAAGCCGGCCTGCCGTCGGACTACGCCGTCGGCGAGGTCAGCGAAAAATACAAGCAGGACCAGCGGGTCTGGATCGTGCGCGAGGAGGCCGGCATCTACGCGGTGTTCGCCAAGTGCACCCATCTGGGCTGCACGCCGCGCTGGCTGGCGGCGGAAAACAAATTCAAATGCCCGTGCCACGGGAGCGGCTTTTTCAAGACCGGCTTGAATTTCGAGGGGCCGGCGCCGCGTCCGCTCGACCGCTTCAGGATCAGCGTCGGCGAGGACGGGCAACTCGTCGTCGACAAGAGCAAGCCCTTGAAGATGAGTCCGGGGAACGAGCCCGACGAGCAGTACCCCGACAGCATTCTGAAAGTGTGATGGGAAGTTTTCTATGGCGCTGAAAAAGTGGGAAGAGATCAAGAAAGATATCGTCGAGAACCAGGTCTGGAAGGCGATCTTCCGCCACGGCTACGAAGATACGCCGCGTAACCGCGTTCTGATGGTCACGGCGAACGTGTTCCTCCACCTGCATCCCGCCAAAGTGCGCCGGCACGGCGTCAGGATGCGGTTTACCTGGTGCATGGGCGGGCTCACCTTTCTCATGTTTCTCGTCACCGTGGTCACCGGTATCTACCTTATGTTCTACTACCGGCCGGTGGCCGAGTACGCGTACGCGGATATGAAATATCTTGAATTCGACATGCCGTTCGGCATGCTGATGCGCAACATGCACCGCTGGGCGGCGCACGCGATGGTCGTGTTCGTCTGGCTCCACATGTTCCGCGTCTTTCTCACCGGCTCCTATAAACCGCCGCGCGAGTTCAACTGGATCGTCGGCGTCTTGCTGCTCGTGCTCACGCTGCTGCTCAGCTTTACGGGTTATCTTTTGCCCTGGGACCAGCTTTCGATCTGGGCCGTAACGGTCGGCTCCAACATGGCGCGCGCCACGCCGCTGCTCGGACACGAAGGACCGTTCGCCGACTTTGTCGGCGCCAATCCGATCTACGATGCCCGGGCGTTTCTCTTCGGCGGAGGTGAGATCGGACCGCACACCTTGCTGCGCTTCTATATCCTCCACTGCATCTTTATTCCGATGGTCGCGAGCATTCTGATGGCGGTGCATTTCTGGCGGATTCGGCGCGACGGGTTTTCGGGGCCGTCATTGTAAGGAAATTAAAATTTTAGATTTTAGATTGCCGATTTTAGATTGAATCGAAAATCCAAAATCTAAAATCGAAAATGGCGGGGGAGAGAAAATAAGAAGGACGAAGAGAGATGGCTGAGGCGACTCAAGAAAAGAAAAACGTGGGGCCGGTGGACGACAAGGTCCACACGTGGCCTCACCTCGTCCGCCTGGAGTTTCTGGTCGCGCTGTTCGTGCTGGTGATGCTGTCGCTGTGGTCGTTGATGATCGACGCGCCGCTGGAAGAGCCGGCCAATCCGACCCGAACGCCGAACCCGTCAAAGGCGCCGTGGTACTTCCTCGGCCTGCAGGAGATGTTGGTCTACTTCGATCCCTGGCATGCCGGCGTGGTGTTGCCCAGCCTGATCATCGTCGGCCTCATGGTGATCCCGTTTATCGACATCAATCCCAAGGGGAACGGCTACTACACTTACGCGGAGCGGAAATACGAGATCCTCACCTTCTTTCTCGGCTTTCACGTGCTCTGGGTCAGCATGATCATCATCGGGACTTTTTTCCGCGGTCCGGGATGGAATCTCTTTTGGCCCTGGCAGCACTGGGACCCGCACAAGGTCGTCGCGCTGACCAACGTGGACCTGCCGTATCTTCTCGGATTCCGCGATTATTGGTTATCCGCGGCGTTCGGCCTGTTTTGCGTCGTCGCCTATTTCGTCGCGGGGATCGGGATTTTCTATGTCTGGGTGCTCCGGGTCAAAGGAAAAGATTTTATGGAGCGCTGGGGCCCCGTGCGCTTTGCGATCACCGCTTTTCTTTTCGTCACGATGCTCTCTCTGCCCGTCAAGATGATCCTGCGGCTCGCCTTCAACGTGAAGTACATCCTGGTCACGCCGTGGATTAATATCTGATGTTTTATCTCGCTAAGGGAATCCAGGCGCTGGGGATCGCGGATGTCGGCTACGCGCTGTATGTCGGCGTCGCACAGAGCCGCTCGATGGCCGAGGAGATCGTTTTAACGCTGATCGGCGTCGGGCTGTTCGGGCTGGGGCGGGCGCTGGAGAGAAAGATCGCTTGAGGCTTCGTCCTTAGTTCAGTCGAAGGGGATCGGCATGGCGGTTCGAGGTATTGACGAAAAAGAGGAAAAGAAATCCTACGGCAGCGTCTTTCTTCTCGGCAGCGGGCTGCTGGTGGTGATCAGCCTCTGGGCGTTTTGGGACGACAACATCACGCGGCGGCCCTGGAAGGCCGTTCAAGCCGCGTTTTATCGCCTGGATTATCGCAAAGCCAGGGAGGCGTATGACGCCGAGGACAAAAAACTCAAGGCCGACCCCGCCTATCAAGAGCTGATCAAAAAGCTGGCCGCGGAGCAGACAAGTCTCAGCAAGGGAGAGTCCGCGAAAAAGCTCAAGGCGCTGGAGGCCGACGAGATCAAGGCCAACGTCCGGTTCGGCGAGATCGACCAGCAGGTCAAGTTTGTCAAGAGCGAGCTTGAGGAGGCGTGGTACGAATACGATCATGCCGCCCAGCAGGGCAGGGACATCAAGCCGTATGAGGAGCATATTCGCGGCCTCGATCGGCAGAAGGCGAAGCTCGATCCCGAGCTCGAATCGGCCAGAGCCAAGCGCGATCAAATCAGAGACGAGATCAAAAACATTCACGCCGGCGTCAAAGAGCTGGGGACGCAGTTAGCGAAACTCGCCGCCGATCGCGATAAGTGGCTCCGCGTGGTCGATAACATAACCGTCAAGCTCGGACCGCTCTCGTTCTACAAGATTCCCAACATTCGCCAACTCGCGCTGCCGGAATTCGATCGCAACCGGTTCGACGAGCCGATGGCGCGCGTCGATCGCTGCCAGACGTGCCACCTCGCGATCAACCGGCCCGGATTCGAGAAAGAGCCGCAGCCTTTCCGCACCCATCCACGGCGAGAAGTTCTGCTGGCCGATAGCGCGCATCCGCCGGAAAAGTTCGGATGCACCACCTGCCATGAGGGGCAGGGGCCGTCGGTCAACAGCCGCCAGCAGGCCCACGGCGAGGTCCATTATTGGGAGTTCCCGTTGCTGCGCGGACCCAAGGCGCAGTCAAGTTGCGCCTCGTGCCATCTCGATGTCCAGCGATTGCAAGATGCGCCGCTTCTGGCCGAAGGACAGCGAATATTCGAGCAGATGGGCTGCACCGGCTGTCACCTGGTCAAGGGCTATGAAGATATTCCCAAAGTCGCCCCCAGCCTGAGACGCATCAGCGCCAAGGTCGATCCGAGCTGGATGGTGCGCTGGATCGAGAATCCGCACAACTTCCGGCCGAACACGCGCATGCCGAACTTCTCGCTCAAAGAAGACGAGGCGACGTCGATCGCCGCGTTTCTCTGGTCGCTCTCCAAAGAAGAGGGTGACAAGTGGCTGCAGGAACATCCGGCGCCCGCGGGGCTCAAAGAGGGCGACGCGGCGCTGGCGGCCAAAGGCAAGGCGCTGGTGGAATCGATCGGCTGCAAGGGCTGCCACGGCTTTGCCGACGGCGAGGCCTCGACGGTCCTGGGCAAGGAAAAAGAGATTATTCCCAACCTTAAGAATATTGCCGCCAAAGCCGGCGCCCGCTGGACTTACCATTGGCTAAAGAACCCGCGCGACTTTTCGCCCACGACCAGGATGCCGAGCATGCGGCTGACGGAGCCGGAGGCGCTGGCGATCACCGCCTACTTGACGACGCTGGGCGCGAAAGCGGAAGCAATCGGCGGGATCGAGGAGAAATTTCAGGACGCCAAAAACATCAAACGCGGCGAAGGGCTGGTGCGCAAGTACGGCTGCTTCGGCTGCCATGACATCCAGGGAATGGAGAAGGAGTCGCGCATCGGCGTGGAGCTCACGACCTTCGGCTCCAAGACGCTGGAGGACCTCTTCTTCGGCAACCGCACGGAGATCGGGCGAAATTGGGACGACTGGACGTACAATAAATTAAAAACTCCCCGCATCTACGCCACGGAGCGGGTCGAGCAGGTGATGCCGCAATTCAACCTCGCCGACGAGGACATCAAGGCGCTGAGAACTCTGCTCGCCGGCTTTCAGGAGCGGAAGGTCCCGGCGCAGTACCGCGCGGAACACGGCCAACGAGTCGCCCAAGTCGTCGAGGGACGCCGGTTGATGCATCAGTACAACTGCATCGGCTGCCACGAGATCGAGAATCGGGGCGGCTTTATCCGCAAATACTATGACCAGAACCCCGGTCTCACGCCGCCGATATTGAACGGCGAGGGAGAGAAGGTCCAGTCCCACTGGCTGTTCGGTTTCCTCAAGGATCCGATTCCGCTCCGTCCGTGGATTGCCGTGCGGATGCCGACTTTCAATTTTTCGGACCAGGAGGCGAATGCGCTGGTGGCCTATTTCAACGGCCTATCGAAGGTGGAGGTTCCTTACGCCTACTTCGACGACCGGAAAGTTCCCAAGGAACATCTCGATGCGTCACGAATTCTTTTCGGGAAGGATTACTTCAACTGCCTGAGCTGCCATCAGCAGGGAGAGAAAAAGCCGGAGGGACCCGAAGAGGGCTGGGCGCCGGATCTCAACCTGGCTAGAAACCGGCTCAGCCCGACCTGGATCATCAAATGGCTCCAGAACCCGCAAAAGGTCCAGCCTGGAACCAAGATGCCTTCGTTTTTCCCCGGAGGGCCGGACAATATCCTGGGCGGGAAGGACGAGAGACAGATCGAGGCCCTGAGGGATTACCTCATGTCTCTGGGCAAGGGCGCAGCCGCGCCCGCCGGCGGCCGGGTCGCATCCCGTTGAAGAAATTGCTATGTATTACCGGTGTGGATCGTCTAACGGTTTGTAAGGAGGGTAGTATGAAAACGAGAAATTTTGGCGCATTTTTACTGGCAGCCGCGTTGGTTCTGCCGTATTCGGCCCTGGCCTACGACGGGAGCGCGGTGAGCGACGGCGGGACCATTTCAGGCGTGGTCAAGTTTGCCGGGGCGGCCCCGGCGGCCAAGAAGGTGGACGTCAACAAGGATAAAGAGGTCTGCGGCAAGACCGCCAAGTCGGACGCCTCCTTGATCGTCTCCGGCGGCAATTTGGTGAACGCCGTGGTCTCGATCACCGATATCAAGAAGGGCAAGAAGCTGGAGCCGATCAAGGTGACTCTCGATCAAAACGGTTGCGAATATAAGCCTCACGTGACGGCTTTCCCCGCCGGCTCCACCGTCGAGATCTTGAATCCCGACGGGATTCTCCACAATGTCCATTCCTACAGCAAGGTGAACACCGCATTTAACATCGCCCAGCCGAAGTTCAAGAAGTCCGTAACGCAGAAAATCGACAAGCCGGAGATTATCAATCTGAAATGCGACGTCCACGGCTGGATGAACGCCTGGCTGTTCGTCTCCGAGACACCCTATTTCAGCCTGACGGACAATTCGGGCGGCTTCAAACTGACCGACGTTCCCGCCGGCACCTATACTGTGGAAGTCTGGCACGAGACCCTGGGCAAGACGAGCCAGAAGGTCACGGTCAAAGCCAAGGCGGAAGCGAAGGTTAATTTCGAGATGGGGAAGAAGTAGACTGATTTTAATCTGTTCGGGTCAATTCCCCGCAGCTTGCTGCGTAAGGGCGATTCCAAGTCTTCTCAAGGTCCGTCATTCCCGCATGCTTTTAGCGGGAATCCAGGCGAAACTCGGACTGGACCCCCGATAAAAACATTCGGGGGTGACAACTTTGGGGAAAATTATCGTAAAGTCTTTCGATGCCCCGCAGCTTGCTGCGGGGTCGCTCATCAACGATTTGCTCTAATCAGCCTAAACTACATGTACGAGCAGCTCTGGTCTATCCTCCCCGTCCTGCTGCTTATTCTGGCTGCTGAGTTTGTCAACGGTTGGACCGATGCGCCGAACGCCATTGCGACCGTCGTCTCCACCCGTGTCCTTTCTCCCTATCAGGCCGTGGTCATGGCCGCGGTCCTGAATACTCTGGGGGCCTTTTCCGGCACCGCGGTGGCCGCCACCATCGGGAAAGGCATAGTCGATCCCGCAATCATCAATACAACGACCGTGGCCGCCGCGATGGTCGCCATCGTAATATGGAGTATGACGGCCTACTACATGGGCGGTCTTCCGACCAGCGAAAGTCACGCCCTCATAGCCGGGCTGTCGGGGGCCGGGCTGGCGACCGCAGGGCCATCGGTGTTGCTCTGGGACGGGTGGGCGAAAGTTCTCATCGGTCTGACCTTTTCGACTTTTCTGGGCTTTTTTGGAGGACTCGGAATTATGCTGGTCCTCTTCCGCATCTTCCACGCTCACGCTCCCGGGCGGATACGAGTTCTCTTCGGCAGGCTGCAAGTTTTCTCGGCGGCTTTCATGGCTTTCAGTCACGGGAGCAATGACGGCCAGAAGTTCATCGGCGTCTTCACATTGACGCTCGTGCTCGGCGGGATACTGCCGGAGTTCGAGGTTCCGATATGGGTCATCTTGCTCTGCGCTACGGTGATGGGAATCGGGACCGCGACAGGGGGATGGAAGATTATTCGAACCATGGGAATCCGGCTGACCAAGCTTGAGCCCATCCACGGATTCTCCGCCGAAACTTCGGCCGGACTGGTGATCGAGGCGGCCTCTCGTCTGGGGATACCTCTCAGCACGACTCACACCATCAGCACCTCGATTATGGGGGTGGGGTCTGTTCAGAGGTTCTCGGCCGTGCGCTGGGGGGTCGCCGGAGAGATCGTGGCCGCGTGGCTGCTGACTTTTCCCGTCTGCGGCTTGATCGCCTACCTGGTAGCCAGTCTGGCCAAGTTGTTGTAGTCCTGGCCGTTACCGTCGGCTCTTGTAGTAGTTCCACGCCCGCTCCAGATCGACGGGAGGCAGAGTCTCCTCCTTTCTCAGGGCCGACTCATCGGAGGAGAGAAAAGTCGGCGCGCCGACTTGCAGCGCGCCGTAGAGCATCTCGGCGGCTTCCTCCAGATAGATCGCCATGATGACCGCCTCCGCGATGCTCCTGCCGACGGTCACCTGGCCGTTGCCCCTCAGCAGGATCGCCGGCCTCTTGCCCAACGCCGCGGCGACTTCGCCGCCGAGCTTCGGCGTCGAGATCAGATCGGTTTTCGGGAACACCGGCACTTCGCCGGAAAAGAAACTGCCGTGGTTGTGCACCGGCTCGATCTTTCTATCGGTCACGGAGAAGAAGTTGGCCGTCCGAGCGTGGATCCGGACGACGGACTGAAGCTCCGGCCTCGCGGCAAGCAGCGCGGCGTGGAGCGGCGCTTCGAACGGCGCGGACCGCTTCCCCGCGACGGTTTCTCCCTTGAGGTTCAGCACGAGCAGGTCTTGCTCCTTGACCAGCGCCAGGCTGATCCTCGGCGTGAGCAGAAAGAGGTCGGAATCCGGGACGCGCGCGCTCACGTGGCCGAAGCCTTTGACCAGCCCCTCGCGCGTAAGAATTCTACACGCGGCGATGATATCCTGCTTGAGACGGGACGGAATTTTTTTCATGGTTCCCCTTCAAATCGACACGAAAATACTTTATATTACCGATTTCGCAACGCCGGCGAAAGAGGCAACCGTGAAGATCCAGGTCGAGTGCTATTCCGAATACGAGGACATCGAGCGCCCCGCCCGTTTTTCGCTCGGCGAGCGAACCGTGAAAGTGACCGAAGTGGCGGACCGTTGGTACAGCAAGGAAGCGAGCTACTTTCGCGTCTCGGGGGACGACGGTAATCTCTATATTCTAAAAGGGCCGCTGGCGGACGGGACCTGGGAGCTGGTCTCTTTCACGCATCGAGATTCGCGCGGTACGGAGTTGGAGTTCGAAGGCAAGAAGCATCTGCAATAAATGTCCAACGCCTTTCCTGCACATGGTCGCGCCGTCTTCATGACCGCGCGCTCCACGGTGCTTTCGTGCCAAAAATACCATCTTAAGGAGCAGCCGTGGCTAACACAAAAGTCGGAACGATGACCTATTGGCGCAATTCTTCGGATATCCTGGCGATCTTTCGCCTAATGCCCGAAGCCGGCAGCCGGTTCCCACCTTACAAGGCCGGGCAGTACATCGCCCTCCGGCGCGACGATTGCCGCCTTACCAAAAAGGCGGTCAGTCCGGAAGGCAAGGTGGAATACGCGACGGTCCTCGACGATAAGGGCAATCCGAAAAGGGGGCCGGTCACGCATTCGTACTCCATCGCCTCGGCGCCCTATGAAACGCTCGAGCACGGATGGCTGGAGCTCTATGTGATCCTGGAGCTCGACGAAAAAGGGGTCCCTGGGCGGCTTACGGAATCGATGTTCCGTATGAAGCCCGACGGGGACAACAAGATGACCTACTACGACAAGATCGCCGGGGAGTTTACGCTCGATAAGCGAGCCAAGGGCTGCTCGAACGTCGTATTCGTAGGCACCGGCACGGGGCTCGCGCCGTTTATCGCCATGGTCAAGCAGCTACACTTCGAGGCGGGGCAGGGAAAGACCGACCCGGTGAAATACACGCTCCTTCACACCAATCGGACCTACGAGGAGCTGGATTACCGCGAAGAGTTGACGAAGATCGAAGCGGAGCAGAAGATCGACTTCGCCTACGTGCCGACGGTGAGCCGGCCGAAGCAGCGCGATCTCGACGATCCCAGGATGGGCAAAGGGCGCGCCAACAACGTGTTGCGCTACATGCTCGGCATGCCGATCAAGGAAGAGCAGGACGTGCAGGACGCCGCCGCCAAGGGGGCCGATACGGCCAGGGCCAAGGCGGCGCTGGAGAAAACAACGCGCCCCGTGTTGCCTGAGCAGTGGTCGCTCAAGGCGCTGCAAGAGCGTATGAACCCCGCGAGCACGGTGGTCATCACCTGCGGCAACCCCTGGTCGATGGAAGACATCAAGTACGCCGCGGACACCAGCGGAATGAAGTTCGAGAAAGAAGACTGGTAGCTCGACCTACCGGCCGCCGAAGACGCGCGCCAGAAAACCTTCCTTTTCCAGCTCGGCCATAAAACGGTTCGTCACGGAATCCTTCGGCTGCAAATCCTTCGCGTCCGGCCGGGCCTTCTTCAACATCGCGGCCGAGAGTTCCAGACCTTCCAGCGTGGCATAGGGCTTCGAGGGAAACACTTTGCCGTAGTAGCGGAATGTTTCGTCGAGCTGGTCCTTGTCTTTCTGCGGGTCGAGCTTGAGAAATTTCGCCACGTTCTCCGTGACGATCTGTTTCTTCGACGGATCTTTCCAATAGCCGAGGCCCTCGATCGTTCCCCGGAGAAATCTCAATGCCAGATCGGGTTGGCGCTCGAGAAAATCCTTCCGGGCGACAATCTGCTGGTGCGCGTAGGCGACCCCCGACTCGGACATATCGATGAGGTCGTTGAAACTCAGCCGTCGTCCTACCAGATTGAAGGGCGGGCTGACGATCGCCGCGTCCACTGCGCCGGCGCGGAGCGCCGCAAAGCGCTCGCTCTGGCCGCCGACCTGAAGAATCACCACGTCCTTATCGGGCTTCATGTCGTAGCGCTCCACGGCGTGCCGCACCGCGACGTCCGAAGAGGAGCCGAAGCGGCTGATGGCGATTTTCTTGCCACGCAGGTCCGCCGGCGTTTTAATCTCCGCTTTCGTCAGGATGGTGAAGGGAAAAGTGTTGACGATGCCGCCGATGAACAAAAGATTCACGCCCTTGACGTTGCTCGCCAACACCGCGGTCCCTTCGGAAAGCGCCAGAGGCAGGTCGCCCGCGAGCATCGCCTGGATCAACTGGGTGCCGCCCTGGAAGGCGATCATCTCTACATCGATGTTGTGCTTTTGAAACAGCCCGAGCTGTTTGGACACGTAAGGATGCGCGTTGGTGCCGCTGATGCCGGCGACACCGAGCCGCACGGTCGGCAGGGTCGTTTGCGGCCAGGCATCCCGGGCCGGGGAGAGGGTAGCGGCGAATAACAATAGGAAAGCGAGAGATTTCATCGTGACTTTCCTCCTTGTCGCTTCTGTGTAGCGGTAAACCCGTCGGAC
>MGSS01000010.1:0-1993 GCA_001798595.1 Deltaproteobacteria bacterium RIFCSPLOWO2_12_FULL_60_19
ATATCTCCACCTACCCAATCTGATTCTCTGAGTCGAGTAGCCCTGGCCGGTGACGACAGCGAAGCTCTTTCCTTTGAGACGACGCTGATAGAAAATCGCCAGGACAACCAGCACCAATAGAAAAACCGACCCTAGGGCTGTGGCCTCCCCAAAGGCGGGCGGCTCTTTACGCGTGTAGTCATAGATCCGTGTCGCATAGACATAGATCCCGACCGGCGTGCCAAGCAGCAGCTCCGTATTGAAAGACTCCAGACCACGGATAAAACTTAAGGCGGCAACGGCCAGTATCATGGGTGAAAGGACGGGGAGCGTGATCTGCCGTAAGGTGGTAAAGTTATCCGCGCCGGCGACGTGGGCTGCTTCCTCCAGGGTTGCGCCAAGGCGGCGAAAGATCGGCGTAAGGAGCATCACCTTAAACCAGATACCGTTCGTCGAGGTGTGAACCCATACGATTCCCCAGAAACTGTAGGGATTGAAGATGGGGCCGTCGATAAATGGAAGAGACTTGGCAATGGTATTCAAGACGCCGAAGTTCGGGTCGAGCAGAAGTATCCAGGCGAGGACTAGTGGGAAGTCGGGAACGAAATAGGCGAGCCAACAAAGAAACTCGATCGCGTTTCCGCCGGGCATATCGCTCCGGGCGATGAGCCAGGCAACGATCACCGAAAGGATCATCGCCGGGATCAGCCTGACCGAGGAGATAAGAAAGCTCATCCAGAGGGCGTTTAAGGTGCCATGATCGGAAAAGGCACGGCCCCAATTGGCAAGGCCATAGAGCGCCTCCTTTCCCGGCAGCGCGACATTGAAACTGCTGAGCAGAAGAAAAACGACGGGAAGCCCCATGAGCAGGCCGCAAAAGGCGATTAGGAGTAATTCCGATAGGCGAAGGGCGTGAAGCTTGATGTCGAGGCCAGGTGACGAGACGAGAGCGCTGTTGATTTTCATGGCGTCATTCAACGAAAGGGGTCGCGCTCAGAACCTAATGAGAGCAGCTTAAAAACAGCTATTTCCCCCCCTGGGATTTCGTGGTAGGGAAGGCCGAGACTAATTTCCCGTAAGTTTAACCTTGCGCACGGTCAAGCTTTTAATCTTTTATACATAAACAATTAATATGTCAACTAAGTATTGCGATAGGAAACTGCTTTCGAGAGCACACCTGCGACAACATTAGGAGAACGCCCCCATCACGTGCCAAGGCGTGTTTTTGAACCAAGAGCCGGCGCTGTCGACAGCGGTCTGACACTGTACTACCCACTTAATTTTGCGCAGGTAGTTTCTTGTTTCTGAGTATCCATTGCGCATGAACTCGGCTGGTGAGCGCAGCCCCAAGGACCTGTGGGGGCTTGTTGATTGTAGTGCTCGATCCACTTCGGCACCTGGCGGCTCACCACTGCTAATGTCTCCAGGCATGCCTGATAGACGTAGTCTCTCTTGAAGCTGCCGAAGAACGCCTCGACCAGCCCGTTCGATTGCGGACTGCGGCGAGGTGTGTGGCAGGGGATCAACCCCCAATCGCCCGGCTAGAAGCCTTTTGGGTCAGGCCGAGAGCACCTCACGCGGGTCTTGAGTAACCTCTTGGTGGTCGTCAGGGCGGGAAGAGAGGGGTCATAGCCCAGGAACCGGATAATCTGGGGTATGTAACGGGTCGGAGGGTGGGTTGCGTGGTGCTCCCAGTTGTATATGGTCGCCTCCGACACTCCGATTTGTTCCGCAGCTTGCCTTTGGAATAGTCCTAAATCGAGTGTCCGCCTTCGGATATAGTCGCCTAATGTATTGAGAACACGGGGGTATTTGGGAGGTTTTGGCTTTGGGGCTTGTAGCCGTGCATGGCAAAATGGCAACGCGGGAGTGTCCCTGCGGCTTCTTCACCGATCCGCAGAAAGAATGCGGCTGTACGCCGCCGCAGATCCAGCGCTATCGCTCCAAAGTCTCCGGCCCGCTGCTCGACCGCATCGACATTCAGGTCGAGGTCCCGGCGCTGCGCTACCAGGAG
>MGSS01000010.1:2019-2103 GCA_001798595.1 Deltaproteobacteria bacterium RIFCSPLOWO2_12_FULL_60_19
GTCGTCGGCGATCCGCGAGCGCGTCAACCGCGCCCGCACCGTCCAACTCGCGCGCTTTCAGAAGAAGGGCCTACACGCCAACGC
>MGSS01000010.1:2134-11310 GCA_001798595.1 Deltaproteobacteria bacterium RIFCSPLOWO2_12_FULL_60_19
GCGCCCGCGCCTACAGCCGCGTTCTCAAGGTGAGCCGCACCATCGCCGACCTCGAAGGCGCCGAAGACATCCAACCCTCGCACGTCTCGGAAGCGATACAATATAGGAGCTTGGATCGGAGGATGTAGTTGGTGGTTTTCTACCGCGTGACGGGTTTACGGGACCAGCATGAAAAAGGGGGCGTCTAAAGACAGCGCTGCCTCTCAGAACTTAGTAGATTGAGTTGATGGAGAATTCGGTTCAATGCCGGCCGGCCTTTCGATTGGCGTGCCAGGAAAACGATCCGAAGCTCCCCTTGCACTCCGCAGAGCTTCCCAAGCAAGCCGCTGGAGGGCTCACATGAGGTTAGGATAGAGGTTTTCCGGAGTTCGTTGGGCGATATCTCCAAGTCTTGCACGGCCGAATCAGGGTATATATAAGAGTCATCAGCAAGAAAGGAGGTTGACACTATGCGAGATCCCGTGGTCGCTCTTTTGGTTTGGATATGGCTTCTGATTTCTGTTTCCCCCGTCCGCGCGGATAAGCAAGAAGAGCTTTGGGAGAATCAGGCTTTTGCCAAGAAGGCTCAAGCGATCAAAGAGGGCAACTGGGATAAAGTCAACACACGCGACATAGCGATCGTGACGCTTTTTGAGCTCGGACGCAAGGCAGACGCGATAGAGGACTATCTCAAATCCCGCGTTGATCGGGTCACCGCTTCTACCCTTAACATGCTTTGGATCGGCGGGGGAATTTTGGGCGCCTATGCGGTTCTGCAGCTTTTTATAAATGTTCTCCTGGTACTCAAGCTTCGTCGTCTGGAGAAAGCCGCCTATCTTCAAAGCCGGCAAGCGATAGACAAGGACGTTGGGCTGTGAGGCACCTTGGTTTTCTCGGCGTGTAGCGCACACGCTCGCGGACATTTATTTGGAACTTGCCGGAGATTCATGCGCAGGATTGAACTGAACGGACAGTTCGATTACAGCCGTAATCCCTTACATCCCCATCAGTGAAAGCGGGGTTGACGTAAGACCATTTTATCGGATACTCTCTCTCCAAAAATGAGGCACGGGACCGGTTCACTTTCCTTGATGGCTGTCGGAGGTTCTCGAACGCGGGTAGGCGCTGGGCCATCGGGGCAATTTTGAGTTCTCAGTGGCTGAACCTCAAGAGCAAATTCCTATCACTAAGGACACGAAGGGTACGAAGTTCGGAGTTTTGGTCATCCGAACCCTTCGTGTCCTTCGTGGTGAATACTTTCTTTCTATTTTAGTTGCGGCTGTGCCGCGCTAGGCTATTTGACATTCTTGGAAATGCCCGCAACGTGACGCAGGCTCTGAGGAAGGAGACAGAATGAAAG
Organism: Deltaproteobacteria bacterium RIFCSPLOWO2_12_FULL_60_19; assembly: GCA_001798595.1. Taxonomy (GTDB): domain Bacteria; phylum Desulfobacterota; class Binatia; order UBA9968; family UBA9968; genus 2-12-FULL-60-19. Next base: position 3,474 of record MGSS01000010.1, read on the forward strand.
CCGAGAAAGCACAGTTGGTGATCCAAGGGCTCAAGGAAGCCGGCGTCGATTTCGCCGCTGGCGTGCCCGACGCCCAGTTCATCGAAGTCTACAAAATGCTCGCCGAGGACCGCGACATTCATTACGTCGGCGCGGCCAACGAAGCCGAGGCGACGGGTATCGGCTTCGGCGCTTGGTTTGGTGGCAAAAAGCCGGCGTTGATTCTCGCGACTTCCGGTTTGTTAGTGGCGACGTATCATTTAGCGCGGATTAATTTACTGCACGAGGTGCCGGTGCTGGTCGTAATTCCTTACCGCGGCGACATCGGCGATCCGCGCTGGATGGGGCTTTACAAGAAAACCACTGAGCCGGGATTGAACGCGATGGATATTCCCTATCGCATCGTCAGCCGCTCGGAGGATATCGTCAGAACCATCAAGGATTGCAACAAAAGCGCGCGGGCGTGGTTGAAACCTGTCGCCGTGCTGCTCAACGAGGAGGCGTTATGGTAACGCGCTTTACTTTACTGAAAGAATTATCGGCGATCGTCCCTGACGATGTGCTCGTGCTCACCAGCATCGGCAACAACAGCGGCTTTTGGGGCCAGTTGAAAGACCGGGAAGCAAACCTGTTTCATTTGACCATGGGCATGTGTTCATCCACCGCGCTGGGGCTTTCGTTGGCGTTGCCCAATCGCAAAATCGTCGCTCTCGACTCCGACGGCAATCTCACTTTGAATCTCGGCGTGCTTGGCACGATCGCCAATGAGGCGCCGAAGAATCTGACCATCGTCCTCATGGACAACCAGAATTATCTCGGCAGCAACAAGCATGCGCCGGGCATGCCGACGGCGACCGCCGGCAAGATGAATCTCGAAGCCGTGGCCAAGGGCTGCGGCATCGACAGCGCTTGCACCATTGAGGATGCCGCTGCGTTTCGCACGAGAATTCTAGCAGCGCTATCGAGTAACGGCCCGCATTTCATCCGCGCCCGCGTCGAGCCGCTCGATACCGACTGGCCGAAAAAATCCAAGCGCGTGCCCGACCCGCGCGAGAACAAGTATCAGTTCGCCGGCTACATTCAGAAAACCGAAGGAGTGGAGATCCTCGGTAGCGGACTGGGCGGAGGATGATGTGGGGAGGAATAGCCGCAAAGAACGCAAAGGACACAAAAAAGATTCCGGATTTATAGGGGCGGGTTGAAAGCCGCCCTCTTGTTCTTCACGTGTCAGAAAATTTGCGCGAGCTGAAATATTTTCATTTGGAGAGATCCGGAATGGCCAGAGTTCGAAAACATTTAGAACAAGAGCTTTTTGCTCCGCGCCCTCAGTTTTGCCGCGATGAGTCACAAGCAAACTGCAAGTTCCATTTCGTCAAGCGAATCGGACTGCTCGCGTTACAGAGCCCCTTACCTGTCCCAAATGCCAGGGTGTGGGCTCTTACGGTTCTCGAAAGCGGGCCAGCGGAAGGTCGCTCCAGGCAATTTTGAGTTCTCAGTGGCTGAACCTCAAGAGCAAATTCCTATCACTGATTTCCCGAAGTGGAAATCTCAAGTTGGAAAGAGGTGTTGTGTGAGCACTGACAAACGTAGTTTTTCCGTGGTTGGTAACTCTGTGCCGCGCGTCGACGGCGTTGATAAGGTGACAGGACGGGCCAAGTTTGTCGCCGACTTAGTCATTCCAGGCATGATTGAGGGCAAATTTCTGCGTAGCCCTTACGCCCACGCGCGCATCCGTTCCATCGATACCCGTGAAGCGGTAGCTATGCCCGGCGTGGTCGCGGTGCTCACCAGCAAAGATCTCGACGACATCGGCCATTACATGGGCCGCGGTAAGAACAAGGACCAGCCGATCATCGCTACGGGGCGGGTGATTTTCGCTGGTCAGCCGGTGGCGGCGGTGGCGGCGCTGGACCGCGCGACGGCGGAAGAGGCGTTGGACAAGATTCACGTCGACTACGAAGAGCTGCCGGCGGTGATCACCGTGGAAGAGGCGACGGCGGACGGCGCGCCGCGGCTGCACGACTTCGCCGAGAAAAATATTTGCGCGCGCCACGAGCTGATTAAGGGCGATGTCGAAAAAGGTTTTGCCGAGGCGGACGTGATCGTTGAGGACGAGTTCGAGTTTCCGATGATCTATCACTACTCGATGGAACCGCATACGTCGATTGCCCAGGTCGACAGCGACGGCATTACCATCTGGACTTCGACGGGTCATCCGTTCGGCGTGCGCGCCGCTGTCGCCGAGGTGTTTCACGCGCCGCTGTCGCAAGTGCGCATACATGTGAACTTCGTCGGCGGCGCCTACGGCAGCAAGTCGGGCAGCAAGATCGAGCCCTTGGTGGCGGCGTTGGCGCGCAAAGCCAAGCGGCCGGTGCGCGTCGTCACGTCGGTCGCCGAAGCGATGGTGACTTGCCGGCGTCACTCGCTCAAGTGCAAAGTCAAAACCGGGGTGAAGAAAGACGGCACGCTGGTGGCGAAACAAGCGGAGATGTATCTCAACACCGGCGCTTACGCCGAGACCGGTCCGGCGGTGACCGGGCGGACGTTGACGCGCATTCTCGGTCCCTATCGCTATCCGAATCTGAAAATTAACTCTTACTGTGTTTACACCAATACCGTTTCCGCCGCGTCGTTTCGCTCCATCGGCGGACCGCAGACAGCTTGGGCGACGGAATCGCAGATGGACATCATCGCGCATAAGCTTGGCATCGATCCGGTGGAGCTGCGGCGCAAAAATCTGGTGAAGAAAGATGAAGAGCTGCGACCGGGCTACAAACCGCTCGATACCGATCTCGCCAAGGGCTTCAAACTCGTCACCGATAAGTTGGGCTGGGATGGACCGGTGTCAAAAGAAGGCCATGGCCGGGGCTGCGGCTTCGGCACCACTGATCCCGGTGCGCCTCTGGCGTCGACCTCGACGGTGCATGTGTTGGCTGACGGGAGCGTGGTGTTCATGTGCGGCACCTCCGAGTTGGGCCAGGGCGCCAAGACGATCATGAGCCAGATTATCGCTGAGGAGCTGCGCGTGCCGCTCGATCGTGTGACGATAAGACCGATTGACACAGCGTTCACGCCCTTCGACCGCTCCACCGGTTCGAGCCGGTCGACGACGGTGATGGGAAAGGCGGTGGAGTTGGCGGGCGGCGATGCGCGCCGGCAGATTGTCGAATTGGCTATCGAGCATTTCGAATGTCCCGAAGATGCGATTACTTTGAAAGACGGCGAGGCGATCGCCGGTGGCAAGAAGATTAGCTACGGCGCGCTTATCAACCATCACTTCGCCGACCAGGGCGGCGAACTCGTCGGCACCGGCTACGCCCACAGCGGCATGGCGCCGACGCCGGCCAATCCGCTGTTCTGGGAGATCGGCATCGGCGCCGTCGAAGTGAGCGTCGACCAAGAGACCGGCAAAGTTCACGTCGAAAAATATGTCACCGCCGCCGACGCCGGCAAGGCGATCCATCCGCTTCAGTGCGAGGGACAGGACGAAGGCTCAGCGATGATGGGCTTCGGCCATACGTTCTATGAAGCGTACCAGTGGGAAGGCGGGCAGATCGTCAACTCCTCACTGGTCGACTACAAGGTGCCGACCTTCGATGACCTGCCGGATGAATTCGAATCGATTCTCATCGAAGACGCCAATGGGCCGGGACCGTACGGCGCCAAAGGACTGGGCGAAGGCGGCATCATTCCGGTGGCGCCGGCGGTGGCTAACGCGGTCTTCTGGAGCACCGGCGCGCGGGTGAAGACGCTGCCGCTAACGCCGGAAAAAGTTTGGCGCGCGATTAGAGACGCCAAAGGCTGATCGGCAGGGGAAGGCGGACTCACCACAGAGGGCACAGAGATCACAGAGAATTTCGATCCATCCTACAGCCAGCTAATTTAAAAGCCTCCTCACCGCAACCGAGGGCAAATGTCCATCGCTGTCCTAAGACCGGCGCTGAGGTTGACATAAAACCACCTTGTCGGATATTGTCCGGTCCAAGTTGGAGACGGGGGCCAGTTGGTCCTTTCTGTGGGCTCTTACGGTTCTCGAAAGCGGGCCAGCGGAAGGTCGCTCTAGGCAATTTTGAGTTCTCAGTGGCTGAACCTCAAGAGCAAATTCCTATCACTAATCTTTTCGAGATGGTAATCAGACACGATTGGAAGCGCGCCTGTGATCCCGTTGCGGGAGCAGGCGGCGGTCTCGGTGGGCGCATTTTCGCCGTTCGAAGGAGGTTTTTGAAATGAAAAATTTTTTTTGGCTTTGTATTTTGCTGCTTCCCCTCGCACTGGCTCTCCGGTCTTCTTCGGCGCGAGATGCGGAGGAGGTACTGGGGGAGCTTAACCGCCTCTCTCCTAAAGAGAGAGAGATGAAATTTGTCGAGGAAGCGAAAAAAGAGGGAGCGCTCAACTGGTACGGCAACATCGAAATCATCACCATGGGAAGGCTGAACGACGGGTTTCAAAAAAAATATCCTTTTATAAAGGCCCAGTATTTCCGCGGGAGCGGCGTGAAGCTGATCAATCGCATCCTGATGGAGGCGCGACAGAAGAAGTTCGATGTGGATGTCTTTTTTCTCCCGTTTGAATTTCTCCCCGGCCTTACCAAAGAGAAACTCCTGGGACGATACAGCTCTCCGGAGAGGGCTTTTTATGCGCCGAATTTGATTGACAAAGAGGGTTACTGGGCTGCGGCGGCTTTAAACTATGCCAACATGGCCTATAACAGCAAACTTGTCCCTCGCGCAGGCGTTCCCAAGTCCTACGACGAGCTGTTGGACCCGAAATGGGCCGGTGAGGTCTCGATCGACATGGAACCGGATCGGGCGCTTCTGGGATGGCTGAAGGTCTGGGGGGAGAAAAAAACGGAAGCGTTTCTAAAGGGTCTAATTAAAAACAAAGTCGTCGTGCGCCGGGGTCACACGCTGCAGACGGAGTTGCTCTGCGCCGGCGAATTCAAGGTCGCCTCGGAGCTTTATGCCTACCAGGTTACCCGCATGAAGCGGGAAAAGGGGTGTCCGGTCGATGTCAACTACGCCAATCCGGTATCGGCTTCCATTACCCCGTTGAGCCTGGCTAGGCAGGCTCCGCATCCGTACGTGGCGGCGCTGTTCGTTGATTTTGTCTTAAGTGAGGAGGGACAGGAAATTATCGTGGAGACAGGCAGGATCCCCACGCGCAAAGGTGTGAAGGCGAAGTACGAGGAGGTTTCGAACCTGGAGGGAAAAGGAGTCCCGGTGGTTATTGTCACACCCGAGGATGGAGAAAAGTGGCAGTCGGTCTCGAATCGCCTGGTGGAGATTTTGAGGAAGTAGTTTTTCGTCCGATAAATGACTTCGCCGAAGTTTATGATTTGAAGAAGCGGGCTCTCTTTAAGGTATTCTTTTACAAGTCTGGCAGCCTTGTCGTAATGTCTCTCTTTTTGAAAAAGTTTGAGGATGGCGAAACTATCGTAGATTCTTGAAGGCAACGAGCTACTCCTTTGCTCTGTCTTTCAATAGTTTTTTGGACACGGAAGGCCGCCGTGGCAAGATCCCCGTGGCCTCTTCTACCGCGTTCGCGGAAGACGGTATTACCTTCGATCCATCCTACAGCCAGGTTATTTAAAACTACAACGTAGGGAATGTGGAGAACAGAGAGAAGAGGTTCCGTCGTATCTTTATAGGGTCCCATGAGCCAGAAGGCATCACCGATATCGCCGCGATACGGAATAAGCAGAAGAAGGGGAAGACCCCAGGCCATACAGAGGCTCGTAAGAGGCCAGACAGCAACGAGAAATCCTGATGTGGGAACCAGAAGGGCAGGTTTCTTGCCGCCGAGCCATGCCCCAGCGCAGACTCCGACCCCGATGGCCTCGCTGCTGACAGGGACATAAGCAAAGCCGCGGTCATCTCCGACCCGTCGTTGAAGCTCCGAGAAGTCTGAATCCGGCAGAAGAGAAATGAAATCTACGCCCGCTTGCTTTAGACCCTGAACGACCGCCTCGACCGCCTCAGCTCGCATGGCTCAATCCATTTTCATCGCATGCGTGCCGATGATTCTGATACCCTCTGATTTCTCTATATAGCGGACGAAGTGATATTTCGCTTCTTTCCCATCTATATTGGTTGACATTCTTTTTCCAGTTGGGTCCACCTTTGCCACGATGTAGGAAGGCCCCTCCCGACCCAGCGCTGCGCGCGCCTGCTCTTCAAAGTCACCGAGTTCCCGTACCTCGTAAGCATCACGGATACCAGCGGCGCGAGCCATGCCTGCTAAATCCGTGACTCCTGCTGTGGCTGTGGGAAGCCCGCCGGTAGCAAGGTAACACTGATTGTCAAAAACTATGACGGTGAGGTTTCCAGGCCTTTTATTTGCAAGCGTCGTCAGGTTACCCAGATAGAGCAGCACGCTGCCATCGGACTCCAGAGCGATCACGCGGCGGTGGGGAAGAGCCAAAGCAAGACCAAGGCACAACGGGGTGCACATCCCCATGTTAATCTGATACAGGTTGGACTCCTTGGGTCGCACCGAATGCCACTCTCCCGCAACCCAGCCCAGGGCTGTAACCACAAGGTCTTCGTCCTTTAGAAGCGTCGCCAAGATGCTCAAGCACTCGTGTCTTGTCATTATGTTACCTTTCAATCACGCAAAATCTCACCCGACAGCAGGACAGCAACAGGGTGCTGCCACAGACTGGCAGAAAGCTGCGCGCCCGTAATAGCCTCCTTGGTTTCCTCAGGTTTACTCGCCCGAACATAGGGAATTTGGAGCGCATGCAGGATGGGTTCGGTCGTAAACTTGTAGGTAATGAAACGCCAATTGGCGCGGTCTCCCACCTCGCCCCGGTGGGCAATAATCACAAGAATGGGGATGCCGTAGGAAACTGTCAGGGAGGCCAGTGGCCACGTCGCCACCAGAAAGCCTGAATCAGCGATGATCAAAGCTGGCTTTTTGCCACCCAGCCAGGCCCCGGCGCACGCGGCAACCCCTTCCCCCTCATTTGCCACTGCTACGGTTACAAATCCCGCGTCTTCCACGATCATCTTTTGCGCGTCGTGGATTTGATCATCTGGAAGGTAAGCGACAAAATTGATCCCTGCTTCTTTTAGGGCGTCGTAGACGATGGATGCGTATTCGGTTTTCATACTTGGCGTTTCGCAAAGTTTAATTCAATCTGAAGCTATCGTCAACAGGCAGGCAAGTACGTCGTATGAGCAATACGAGCACTTGATTTTCCCTTTCAGAGATAGGATTCTATGCGTGAAGGAATTGGCCCTTGCCTCCATCAATAGATGAATCCCCAAACCGAATTTTAGTCGTTGACATAACAGTACCGCTATGGCATGAAGGTGGGGGTGAGAAAGCCTGTGGCGACCTCTCCCGTAGAATACGTCGACGACAAATTAGGGCTAAGAAATCCGTGACCGTCACCGGACATCGCCTATCGATAGCTCTGTTCCTGCTGCACTCTATATTGAGCTTTGCTCTCGAGCTTCCCGCACAAGAAAAACCTTTGACAAGAATCTACGTAGCCCACGCCGCGGCAACGCTGACCGATGTCCCTTATTACGCCGCGAAGGAGAAGGGATTTTATCGAGACGAGATTCTTGAAGTCCTCAGTTTGTTCGTTCAGGGTGGTGCGCGTGGCGCCCAAGTGCTGGTGGCGGGATCGGTCGATTTTAGTTTAGGGCTTGGATCGGGAACCCGAGCCGCACTGGTTGGGGTACCTATCAAGGCCATTTTCGGCTTCAATGACAAGCCCTACTTTTTCTTGTATGGCAGGCCGGACTTGGGAGTGAATAGACCGGGAGATCTAAAGGGCAAGAAAATTGCCGTGACGAGCATTGGCTCGAGCACTGATTTTGCCGCCCGAGCGATAGTCCAACATTTGGGT